>DFZE01000198.1:7076-15047 GCA_002382065.1 Desulfobacteraceae bacterium UBA4064 | reverse complement strand
TAGAATCAGACATCACGGTCAACAATATAACCATTTGAATTATTGTTAAATATACTTCTCAAAATTTCGTGTGATTTTTGTAGTTTTAACGTTGTTATAAAATTATAACATATTGAATATATTTAATATAAAAAAATTGTAAAAATCATTTTGATCCCTTGTTTTAAAAACGTTTCTGATATCATCTTTTCCATGGTGATGCGATCAGAAAAAATCGGAGGGTTGAAAGTATTCACAGAGCTACGAGCAAACGGTACATCTCGGAAAACCGTCTATCAGAACTACGTTCCGATTGTCCATTTCAATCCTGATCTGATTAATGAACGTAAACTGGCTGTAGTCGAGCTTGTTGATCGGGCACATTGCAGCCAGCGCATTGCCGGTAAAATTTGTGGCTTCCATCCCAACACTGTTTTCAAGCTTTTGCGTATCAAGCGGTTGTTGGGAATTGAGAGCATTTTTGAAGACAACCGAGGCCCCAAAGGCCCCTTTAAATACATTGGAACAATTCGATCCCATATCAAGAAACTTTTGAGGAAATACCCGGAATCGAAGGACCAGAATATCGCAGAAAAAGCATCCACAGATTTGCAGATCAAAATTTCCAGAAGCTCAGTCGCACGGATTCGCACTGAAAAACAGGACAAATGGAATCTGATTGGTAAGGCTGAGCTGATAGCACAAGCGGCATTGGCCGACTCAGTTGATCGAAGCAATTTTGATTCACGCCAGATGCAATTCAATTTTGAATTCGACAAACAGATATCAGAAAAGATAGCGCAATGTATCAAACAGACTTCTCCTGAAACGAAAACTGTTTCAGATCAGCGTGTTGTCAAGAGATTGCAGCAGGGTCAGCGCGCCATTTTTGCCGGCGGGTTGATGCATCACCTTTTTTTACAAGAAATCGACTTTGATGCATTGATGGCCAATTGGCCAGTGAATCCCAATGCGACGTATCTGTCCAAGGATATTTTGGCAACTCTTTTTCACAGTATCAATCTCGATATTGCTTCCATTGAAGCTTTGAAACTGATCGATGCAGATGATTTGGGCCTGTGTATGGGAATACCGCGGGCGCCGGACAAAGAAACGTCAAGAGATCATCTTGCCCGCATGGCCGAACATCATCTCAGTACCGATTTGATTGATTGATTTGCCAGGATTCTTTTGAACCGGCAGTTCATTGACACAGAGGTGTTTTTTATAGACGGGCATTTTTTGCCATATTATGGACTGAACGTCATTGCCAAGGGCTACTATACTGTCAGGCGTTTGGCCATGCGCGGCAATGAGCTTTATGCCATTACAGACATTCAGGGAAGGCCGTTGTTTTTTATAACCGAATCAAATGAGATTGATTTTCGGCCGATTATCAGTCGAAGCGCCGCCAGATTGATCAGTTATGGCATCAAACGGCCTGTACTGGTTTTTGACCGGGGCGGATACGGGATTCACTTTTTCAAAGAACTGGATCAAACAGCGGATTTTGTCACCTGGGCCAAATATGTTGGACCGGAAAGCCTATCTGGTATAGCCGATACGGATTTTACAGTCGGAATGAGTTTCAAGGGGCGCCGGTATTTGGTGGCGGAGCAGACTCGTTTGGTCAAAGAGTCAATTCAAACTGCACAAAAAGAAAAACGCATAAAACCGGATGAAATTGAGCTTCGGATGGTGGTGCTTGAAAATGTGGACACCCATAAACGAATTGCCATCTTCACCAACAATAAAGACAAATCCCTGTCAGATATCGCATTCTACATGCTGAATCGGTGGGGGGATTCCGAAAACATTTTCAAAGAAATGATGGCCCGTTTCAATCTGAACTATCATCCTGGCTATGATATCAAAGAGCTGGAAAATCAGCCGTTGATTGACAACCCTGACATANNATAGCCTTGATCAACAAGGCAATTCGAATACTTGAAAAAGAGGTTAAATCAATCACGGATGAGATATTGCTGGCTGAAGTCAAACAGCATTCCGACAAAAGACGGGAAACCAAAATAGCCAAATTAACTGCATCGATAGCTGAAAAACAGGCTGACATTGCCGGTTTTAAAAAGAAGCTTTCAGATCTGCCTGAAAAAGTATCCATTGTGGACATCCTAAAAGGCAAACCAATGAGCCGCAGTGATTTGGAAAAGAAAAAGCTTTATGATTTAATGCAGTTTATGGCTTACAACTCCCGTGAGCGCCTGGTAGAGTTTTTTCGAGAGTGTTATGATGATCATCGGGATGTCAAGCAGGTACTGGACATGATTACCCGCAGATCCGGTTATGTCAAGCTTGTCGGCCAAACCCTGATTGTCGTACTGGACTGGATCAAGAACCAAAAACATCGACAGGCGGATGAACGCTTCTGTCATCTATTGAATCAAAAGGCGCTCACATTGACTGGAAGGCTGTCAGTCAAACTGGCTTTCTATATTTCCAGGTACCCGCTGCATTCTACCTGCTTGGAAGAAATACCTGATCACAATCAAAGTTGAGACGTTTCTCGATTTACCGGGATGTCTGAATATGAAGTCAATCCACCTGTAAATCTTTTTTTTCAAAAGCCAACGATAGCTTTTCCAGTAACTCTTCGAGGCGAACCGGTTTCAGCAGATAATCGAATGCACCCAGTTTGACACCTTCGATGCTGGTTTCAATGGATCCATGACCGGTCAACAGGAGAACTTCAGCGGAAGGTTGAATTTTTTTCATTTCTCTCAGGGCTTCAATGCCATCCATGCCACCCGGCATCTTGACATCCAGAATCACCGCATCAAACAGACCGGTTTTCATTTTTGAAAGGGCCTCTTCACCGCTCAATGCACCGACGGCCTTGAATTTTCGTTTAATCAAGCGATTGACCAGCGTTTCTAAAAAATCCTGTTCATCGTCCACAACCAGAATCCTGTAAGCCGCCATGATTGCCTCCTTATTTCTTTTCCGGCAATAAAATTGGAATCGCCACGGTGAACACTGCGCCCTTTTCGGCCTCGCTCTTTACAGAAATGGTTCCACCCATTTTTTCAATGATGCTGTAACTGACCCACAATCCAAGGCCAGTACCTTTTCCAGCTTCTTTGGTGGTAAAAAATGGATCAAAAATCCGTTTGAGTTTTGATTCCGGGATTCCCGGACCATTATCTGATACATCAACCCGAATATGTGTGGAAGAGCGTGTGGTGGCAACCACAACACGGCCATCTTTGCCTATGGCATCAATGGCATTGGAAATCAGGTTCAAAAAAACCTGCTGCAGTTGAGCCTGATCCGCAGCGATAATCGGCAGATCTTCAGCAAGATTTGTCTCGATGTCAATATTATTTGTTCTGGCATAATTTTCAAGCAGGGCAATGGTTTGCCGGATGGTATCATTGATATCCACATCCTCCAGATGCGGCTCCATTTTTCGGGCATATCCCAGCATATTGCGAACGACTTTTTTGGCTCTGTCAACATGAGTTTCAATTTTTACAATGGCATTTTTAAATTCTTCCATGTTTTTACTGGACTGAAACTCCTCTTCAAGGAGCAAATCCGACATCCAGCCGGTTTTTTGTAAAATGACTGCAAGCGGGTTGTTGATTTCATGGGCAACGCCCGCAGCCATTTTCCCCAGGGCAGCCAGTTTATCAGATTGAATCAATTGAGCATTCATTTCATTCATGCGGATTTCATTTGCAATCAGATGTCGAATTGTCAGTCGGGTCGTAAAGACGGTGGTTAAAATAATGGCCAGTATTCCCAAACCCATAATGGCAAATTCCAGATATTGGGTTGCAAAAAGGCTTTCCATCTCTTCTCTGACTTCCTGACTCACGATCAACAACCAAGGCAGGCTTTTCAGCCAGCAACCCGCGTATAAAACGGTTTTTCCGTAAAGATTTCGCTGTTCCCAGACCGTAGTGGTACTCCCGGCAAATGTTTCCGGTGTGACAGGCGATTGCCCCAGAATATCACCGCCATATCTGGGACGGGTCTGATAAATACCCGAGCGGTTGACGATATAAGCATCACCGGTCTTTCCAACCTGGGCTGATCTGACTATATTTTCAAATACTTCCGAATCAATTGTCGCTCTCAGAATCCAGGGATGACTATTTTCGTGGCCGCGAACCGCAATTATAAAATGGGGCAGGTTGCGAAAACCGGTGTAAACATCACTGATATAAAGACCCCTGCTGAGTGCTTCATTAAACCAGGGCTGCTCGCCATAATTTCGTCCCCGAAGATTATATGGCCCAATATAGGCCTGATGAATCCCGGCATGATCAATTACGCCCATATCAACAAAATTGCCCTGACGAAAATTGATGATCTGAAACACCCGGGACAGATAACTTTCATCAGATATCTTCAAATAGTCGCTGGTATCCGCCATGATTCCGAGCAGGGCAGAGCGTTTTCTGAAAAAAAGATCGACTGCCTCAGCCTGGGACTGAGCCCGGTATCGGATTTGTTCAACAATTTTTTCACGATACATTTTTTCAAACTGATAATAAACAATCCCCCCCAGAATAATCAAAGGTGTCAAAGATACGACAAGGGTGATGGTAATCAGCTTGTTTCTCAGGCTGTCATATAGGGGATGTTGCATATGATTTTCCCAAAACATATGAGGTGGATAAGAGCTGAGTCTGAAAAGCAATATCATTCAATCAATCGGGATTTTTTCAAGAGAGCAGATGACACCATGTGTTTTACGAAGGCTCGATCCATTTTTTAACATGCTTGCGCCTGATTTCTTTGTCTGTCCAACATGTAATTGCCTTCAAGAAATTGATCTGCAAGATTCACAACACTTTCCTCAGTTTTCATCAGCATGTCCATCTGTCTGCTATACATCAGCAGGCGTCCAATATAATCCAGTTTATCTTCAATAACGACAGTATCATCCTTGGCATATCGGGCTGTCACCCGGTCACCTGTGGTTGCCACGATAAATCCCAGATGCTCCAGGATGCGCTGGATCGATCTGGCCCGTCTATGACGTCTGATATCATCCGCAGCTCCGCCTTTAAACTGAAAATTGACATAATTTTTGGTGGCGGTTTTTCCACAATACGCATCCAGAATACTGTAGTGATATCCCACACGCGAACTGAAATTGACATATTTATTGGAGATGATTGCATAACTTTTGTCCCCAAAGCGTTCTGTATCCAGATTGGGAGGGGACACCAGTTGTCGGGTCATGACCGAAAAAAATCCTCCCAGATCAACGGGCCTGGGCTCACTGTTTTGAAATTCTTTTCGCATCATTCCACGCAGAAGGGCCAGAAAAGGCGGTGAGTGAATCTGATCCACCGTGATGGTGTTGTATCCGGAAGCCTGCTGGTGGATTCCGCCTCCCAGATCGATGATATACAAATCAAGCATGAGAGGGGCATTCAGCCGGACAGTCGCATTTAAGTGATCGGATGCCTGATCAGAAATGGAAAAAATTTCGGTATAGGACCGTTCATGAAGAAATCGCATGATGTCATGAACGGTTTTGCAGTTGATTGCCTGAAAATTGACTGATTTGGGGTCAACCAGATTCAGCGGAATGATCCAGTCAGCCCGTCTGCGCAGGATATTGTAAACAGGTGTCTTCCGACTCATATCCGGGTTGCCGAATGTTTCATCCAGCAATTCGGTCACCCGTCCGCGATACACCCTTCCAGATAGCGCATCAACGGTAATCAACTCTCCTGGTTGAATTCTGGACGTGGCGATACGGGTATTCAACAACGCCGGGACATTAAATTCCCGTGATAAGGACGCCATATGGCCTGTCAGGCTGCCGGAATCGGTTACAATGGCCTGTGCCTTGCCCATAACCAGGACATATTGGGGATAGGAGCGCGGGGCAACCAGGACGCCATGATCGGGAAAATTCAGCAGGTCGGCTTCTGATTTGACGATATGGGCAGGACCACACCCCACACCCTGGCAGGCAATGCTTCCAGATTCAACCAGAAGCTCGTATCCCGGTATCGCCTCTTTCAGTTGACTGGGGCCGTCAGTTAACAGCGTGGTCTGATGCAGGGGACGACTTTGTAAAATAATGATTTTCCCATGTGGGTTGATGGCCCATTCAATATCCTGGGCCTGACCAAAGTGGGATTCAATCTGCAAAGCATATTCCGCCAGTTGAATGGCCTGTGCATCAGAAAGGCAGGGAGCCAGTCGAAGATTTTCTTCAACCGCATTTTCGACCAGATATCCCGCTTCATCCGGAGCCAGATAGATGGGTTTGTTTGAAATTGATTTTTCAACCAAAGCAGGCGGTGTGCTACGATTCAATACGTAAATATCGGGTGAGACAATACCATCAGCGATATAGGACCCCAGTCCCCAAATGGCATGGATAATCACCTGTTCTTTGGTGCGTAAAAAAGGATGACAGGAGTACATGATGCCGCTGACATCAGACTGCACCATTTCAATACAGGCAACACTCATGGCAGCTTCTTCAAAAGGAATGCCCATGTGTTGCCGATAGGTGATGGCTCTTTCAGAAAAAAGGCTTGCCACAACGCGCTTGTATTCAGAAATGATATGGGTACACGGAACGTTTATGACACTGAGATATTGGCCTGCAAATGAGAATTCACTGTCCTCACCAACGGCACTGCTTCTCAGCGCCACTTTCATGCACGTTTCGGACTGTCCGGTCTCCAGGGCCAGATCACCAATCGCCTTTCTGATTTCAACCACAATATCCTCGGGAACATCGGCAGACAGCAGCATGGTTTCGATTGACTGGCTTACCTGCAGAATGTTTTCTGGTGAAATGATATCGAGCTTTTCTTTGATTTTTCGTATGTTATCAACAAGCGCCCGGGAGTCGATAAAACGCCGGAATGCCAGAGTCGTTATGGCAAAACCGGCCGGAACCGGAAGATGGACATGATTGCGGATTTCGGCCAGATTCGCATTCTTTCCACCCACAGATCGTTCGAGATTTTTATCGATTCTTGAATAGGGCAGCGTTATCTCGTCGGAAACAGGAGCCGGTGGCAGTTCGTCTTCATGTTTGAAAAAGGTATATATGTTATCCAGAACCGCGTGCAATTCCGTACAGTTTTTTCCGGTCATGCCTTCAAAGCTCCGGATCATTCTTCCGGTATAAAAGAGAATCCGTACAGACTGGGAACGGACATAGGTCAACCCGAATGGTGTAACCCCCCGAAGTTTTTCTTCGATATCCGATATGATATTCAGAAGCTGGGAATTGGAATCCAGAAGTATTTTGAAATGGACGTACTTTTTTCGGAAGGCGGCAAGCATACTGACACGGTCCTGCTGTCGCAGCTTTTTTTTAAAAATGATGGATCGTATCCAGTCAAACATGGCCTGTTGTCTCTGGTTTGCAGAAATGAAACGCCTGAAAGCATGAATCAGACATGAATTCGTCTTTGAATAATGACCGTTTGACGGATATCAAGAAATGCATCCGTCCGGGCAATGGCGTTATCCGGGTTGGTTTCCAGAACAACTGCCTCGGTGATCATTGTTTCACTACCATTTAATATATCGACAATTTCTCCAACCCGGACGCCCTGGCGTGTCCCCAGTGAAAATGCAAACCGATGCCCGTTTCCGATCTGTTTGATCATATAAATTTCAGCTCTGCCCATACTGGCCATTCGTTTTTCAAGAATACCGGACAGCAGATAATTGAACAGGACAATCAGGCCTATCACCGGAAAGAGAATCAGGGACGCATGTCCAGCCAATAAGCCAACGTGACGTTTCAGAAAAGGGCCATGACTTTTTTGCAGGGCCAATTCATCCAGATATACACGGACTGCGTAAATCAGGGCCGGGTTGAATGTCAGTTGTGACCGGCCGCGGATTTTGATCTGATACTCTCCCGGAACGGTATCAGGGGATGCGGCGATGGTACCCCGCCACATGGGATTACCCAGCCAGAATCCGGAAAAAATCTCCTGAAAATCAATCGATATGAGGTGCGTTTCTGATACA
>DFZE01000198.1:0-6977 GCA_002382065.1 Desulfobacteraceae bacterium UBA4064 | reverse complement strand
CGGTTTTCAGTCGGCGAATCAGGATAATGCCAACCACAAGGGTGGGCACCAGAGCGGCGGTGAAAGTTTTAACAAAGCTGGTTGTAAACGAATCGGGTGTTAAAGATGCCATATACATGCCAATGCAAACTTCGATGACCATCAACAGATCAATGGCCAGTACAACCATCTTTTGTCGAAAATTCAGTTGTCTTTGTGGTGTTTGGTCAGTTTCGGTATCTGCAAAGTCGATAAATTTCATATTGGGCTCCCAAACCTTAAAAATGAGCAGAGACAGGATTGAACATGCTGTATTCGAAAAGATGGTAATTCCGTACCGGAACAGCACATCCTTATTCCGGTACGGGATACATGGACTGATTTTTATTTCCTGAATATATCGGTTTTGCTGATATTCATCATTCGAAGCGCTTTGCCTTCCACTTTGTAGTAGATACGAACCTCATCACCGGAATCCCATGTATAGTCCGGAAGATTGAAATATTCGTCGGGCACACTGAAGGTGGTCAATATTTTCTGTCGTCCGGAATAAATGGTGATCTGTTTCTTTTCCCGATCGATAACCGGAAATTGTTTGGGTTTATCCTGGTCCTTGTCATATACAAGTGGATGCCGTTTATCAATATTTTCCTGATAATCAATTGGAACGTACTGGATAGTCTTAAAATTCTGGGCGGCTTTATCAAAAATAATGATCTGTTTTTTTTGGGTGTCCAGCTTCATCCGATAACCGGCCTTGGGCTCGGCACCCATTTCCTGGGGGTCTACCGGCTGCTGATACACGACAGGCGGTAGGTGGCTGTAGTCCGGATTTTGCGCCTCATGCTTGACATCCCGGATAAGGGTGACAAGACCTTTGGCCTTGTCATATTCAATGACCCTGCCCTGATCCACCTGACCAAATTCCGCACACCCTACAACGGGCATGGACAGGAAGATAAAAATCGTCAGTGATAAAAAAAGTTTTCTGATCATATCGACTCCTTATTCTCCTATGTTGATTTCATGAAATCCGGGTCATGCCCGTTTCATTGCGAGTTCACGCTTGGCGCCTTGAATAAAGGCAACGATAATGTACAGGGAGAGCAAACTGACCAACCCCAGAATCAGGGCGGTTGCGCCATTATCCAGCAATGTAGCATATGCAGGATACATTTTTGCGATCAGCTTCATCAAAATTGAAACCGCACAGCCAATGACAGCAATGCCAAAGGCAATCCGTATTCCATAACCCTTGATATATTTTGTTGCTACAGATCCAACCTGGGCGCCAATCGCGGCACCGACCAGCATGATAATGGCCGCCACAAGCTCGGTTCTGCCTTTGAATGTATAGGTTGCGGCGCCATACAAACCCGAAATGGCAACCTCGAACAGGTCAGTTCCAACCGCGATATGTGTGGGACATCCAATAAAGTAAATCAGAGCCGGCATGCGAATCAAACCCCCACCAATTCCAAGAATACCGGCAAGCCATCCAGTCAAAAAGCTGACAAAAATCGGAAGCCACGCCGAGCAGTAAATTCCGGCAACATTCAGATGAACCATCGGGGGGATTTTGATCTTATGCAGAGTCTTGTGCCATTCTATGCCGGTACTCAGCGCATCCACTTCTTTTCCGGATTTTTGGGCTGCGGCATCCTTTTGCTTCTTTTTCATCACATCATGAAACACCATCCAGGCAATCAAAGCCAATAAAACCAGATAAATCCATCTGACGACTTTTTCCACATTTCCCAGCCGCTCCATCCACATGACCATCTGGGCGCCAATTTCAAAACCGACAACCGTTCCCACCAGCATGATCAGACCCAGTTTGTAATCCACATTTCCAAATTTGCCATGTCGCATGGTGGATATCAGTGATTTACCCGCCATGTGGGCGATGTCCGTGCCAATGGCAAAGGCCATGGGAAACCCGAGAATATTCAGACCCGGCGTTACCATCCAGGCCCCACCCATTCCAAAAAAACCACCAATCACTCCAACACCGACTCCCAGGATAATCAGACCCGGCCAGAAGATCTTAACACCGGCTATAGGCATCAATATATACCATTCCATACAGAAACCTCCTTGAACGAAAGATTGTTTTTAGTGTTCAGACAATTCTCTGGATTTGAGATCAATTCCGATAAATGACATGAAAAAATCGGCGATTGTACCAAAAATAACACCGACGATCGGAATGATAATGACTGTCACGAGAGCAAAATATAAATGGCTTTCATTGTACAGGTTGGCCCACCATGTTTCAAAAGCGGGCAAATGACGGGTATCGGCGACAATGACCAGCGGGGCGATTTTTCCGCCGCCGGCCGCCAGGAGGGTTGCGGGTAAAAATAACAAACATGATATTCCGCTGTAAAAGGCAAGGGCAGTCCGGTTGACCAATACGGATACAAGACGTTTCATACGGTTTTCCTCCATTTTCATGTTAAAATTTCGTGTTATCTGACAACAAGAACCGAACAGGGGGCATAGGCCACCACTTTTCCGGCAACACTGCCGACAAGAATCCGCTCGATTCCGGATTTGCTTTTGTGGCCCATGACAATCAAGTCAATTTTATTATTCTTGGCATAGTGTACAATGTTGTCCGCTGCGGAAGGTCCTGCCTCGATGACTGTAATCGGCGTAATACCGGCATTTACAGCCAAAGACTTACCTCTTTCCATGATTTCGGAAGCCTGATTGAACATGGCTTCCCGTGCTTTTTGCGGAATTTCGGCCACCTCCAGAAAATCGGGATAAATGGTTATAATGGACAGACTTGCTTTTTCCAATTTGCTCATCTCGATAGCCTTTTGAAGTGCGTGAAATGAATAGTCCGAATTATCCAGTGCCACCAGAATTTTCATATGTTGCCTCCGTTGATAAAGATTGATGTTTATTTTCGCATCACGTTTGCAATTATATTTGAAATCGTAACTAAGCACGATTTATGCCATTTTAATATTGAAATGAAATTATGTCGTTCAATAGATTTAAACCATTTAAATCGGATAGATATGAACAGTTTCAGTTTTCGCGAATTATTTTTATCGCGAAAAACACAATTGGGGTTTTGCAAATTTTCGCGAATTATCCAGAATTTCTATTTCTTGAAAAGAAAATCTGTCTTCCTTTTCGATTTTTCTTGCATTTCGGATTCTCTATCGTTATTGGAGCATGAATGAAAACGGAAAGATAATGGAATTTAACTTCGGGCAGAAGGTCGGTTTATTGAAAATCGCAGTTTTTCAGGCGGCCAAGCGCAATCTGTTTATTTCACGAAATAAAGCGCGAAAAAATTGCTTATTGATCGCCTTGGGGAATGATAATGTTTTTCTCCGCCCCAAAGACGATTCAATGCCAATGGGTTGAATGCACAAAAGGTAAAATGGGATGGGACTGATTTTTCGTGATATATCGGATTCACGGACCAGCTCTCTTTTCGAGCGGTTTACAGACTGGCGGATACGCAACAAACTGATTGTGGTTATTCTACCGCCAGTTATCTGTATTCTTTTGCTGACCGGATTTATTTCCAACTGGTTTTCTTCCCGTTTTTTGAATCAGGCGCTTGAACGATCCTCACGGCTGATTTGTGTTGCCCAGTCTTATGAAATTGAGCAATGGATCGAAAAGGCCCGTGTCGATCTCCTCAGGCTGATCCAGTCTCCGATTTCTGTGGATGATGGCAGAAAATTCCTTGAAAATAACAAGCGTTTCGGAAAAAACGATTATCGGGAATTGGCATATATTGGAACAGACGCAACCAAACGGTTTTTTCTGTTGAATCTGGGGCCGTCCATTCTTGAAATCCGGTCAGATGCCATTTCTGATGTTAAACCCAACCCGTTGATCATGTTTGAACATATCCGCACATTAAAAACCGATCAGGTTCATCTGTCAGGCATTTCATCCACCTTTTATCCGCTTCCAATGGATCAGAACGGACATACTCTGAGCACCGTTGTCCTTCGAATGGCCGCTGCTGTCGTGACCGCAGACGGAAAACCGCAGGGGTTCATCATTCTGGGTCTTGACGGATACCATTTGAGAAATATTCTGTCCCTGTACAACTCCAATAAATCCCCCTTGTACGCGTTTCCCCGAACATCAGAAATCCGCTATAGTTTTATATTTGACCAACATGGCTGGATGCTGTTTCAATCCGAAAACCATGATAACCCATCCGCAGAACTCTCAACCTCCCGAATTCGAAATGAGATGACCGGAACACTGGGAACAGTCGGATTTGAAACGGCATTCCGACCTGGACCGGAATACGAAACCTACTGGAAAATGGTTGCTGATGTTCAGTCCGGTCAAGTCGGTTCGATGTCGGTAAATGAAAAAGGCAATCAGACACAATTTCTGACCGACAATTCCTGCCTCGCGTATGCGCCGGTCTGTTTTGGCGCAATGCCCGGCACTGATCGGGAAACTGTCTTTGGCCTGGCCTATCTTGACCGTTCCAGACTCAAACTGGCCGCTCAAATGCGGCAATATGATATTTTGTTGATTATCACCATTTTCAGTGTCCTGATCATCACGCTGTTCATCATTTTTGTCAGCCGTCGAATCACTCGTCCCATTTTCAATCTGGCACAGTCCGTATCACAATTGGATCCCTCAAAACCATTGAAGGAGATCAATGTTCCAGAATCGGATATGGAAACGACCATGCTGAAAAATGCCATCAATCGAATGATTCTGGAAATGAAGAACCAGTTGACGGAGATTCAACTGAAAGACAGGCATATCCAGATTGCAGAACAACGGGAAAAGGTTCAACTGGAAGATGAATTTCCTGAGATCCCCTCCCGGGAGTCAGCCTCCCTGAAAGAACTGGTTGGATTTGGCAACTCACTTGAATCTCTGAAATCAGACATTCTGAAAGCGGCCGGTGTGGATGCGGATGTTCTGATTATTGGTGAAACCGGAACGGGAAAGCAGTTGACCGCGGAGGCCATCCATTTTCACAGTCGCAGGCAGGCATTCCCGTTTATCACCATCAACTGCGGTGCGCTTGATGAAAACCTCCTTCTCGATGCATTGTTCGGACATGTTAAAGGCGCATTTTCCGATGCCAAATCAGATCGGAGCGGCGCGTTTCTGGCCGCAAATCAGGGAACACTTTTTCTGGATGAAATTGGAAATGCGTCTCCCAAGGTTCAGCAGGCACTGCTCCGAACGCTGTCGGTACAGAAAGTCAAACCGCTTGGGTCAGACCAGGAAATCGATATTGATGTGCGGCTGATATCCGCAACCAATGAAGATCTCAAATCCCTGATTGACCGGGGAATATTCCGGGAAGATCTGTATTTCCGTTTGAAGGTGATTTCAATCACCACCCCCCCGTTGCGGGATCACAAGGAGGATATCCCGGCACTGGTGGATTGTTTTATCCGTGA
Organism: Desulfobacteraceae bacterium UBA4064; assembly: GCA_002382065.1. Lineage (GTDB taxonomy): Bacteria > Desulfobacterota > Desulfobacteria > Desulfobacterales > Desulfatirhabdiaceae > UBA4064. Next base: position 1,575 of record DFZE01000198.1, on the reverse strand, counting down.
GACATCGGAAAAAATGCAAAAAAACGGTGTCGGGCTCAGCAAGGGCGCGTTGGAACGCCTGAAAAATTACAATTGGCCGGGAAATGTCCGGGAATTGAAAAACTGCATTACCCGCGCAGTTGCCATGGTGGAAAGCGATGTGATTCAAACCGAGGATATTCGTCTGGATGAGGTCAAATCCAATGTAAATGGCGTAACCGGTGCGATGAAGTCTGTTCGTGAAGAAAGGAAATCTCCGAAACGACAGCCCCGAAAAAAGCGGCTTCCATCCCTTGCAGGAAAAGGGCTGAATGACAGGCAACTCAAGGCTCTTCCGGTAATTGCCCAAAAAAAAGAAATTACCCGACAGGAATATCAACAACTGTTCGGGCTGGAACTGACGGACCGAACCTCCCTTTATGATTTGCAGTCGATGGTAAAAATGGGTTTTCTGAAGCTTTCCGGAAAAGGAAAACAAGCCCGTTATCTCTCTGTGGATTCTGTTTATTCATCCGAAACCGACGATCCGGAAGCCCGCTCCGATTGATGACAGACACAGCACAAGATGGAAAAACGATATTCCGATTATAATGCCTATTTGCGATCCCTGTTCGGTTGTCGGGTGCAAAAGATCAGCATCGATGCCGGCCTGACCTGCCCGAACCGGGATGGAACGGTTGGAACCGGCGGGTGCATCTACTGCAATGACAAGGGTTCCGGGACCGGGACCTTCCACCAGGGGCTTTCCATCACCCGGCAGATCCATCAAAGCCGGGAGAAACTGGCCAGGCGTTACAAGGCCAAAAAGTTTATCGCCTATTTCCAGTCCTTTTCAAATACCTATGCGCCGATTTCAACACTGAAGCGGCTCTATGATGAAGCACTCGGGTTTCCGGATATGGTCGGATTGGCCATTGGAACACGCCCGGACTGTATTTCATCAGAAATTCTCGATTTACTGGCAGACTATGCAAAAAGCCGTCTGATCTGGATCGAATATGGCCTTCAGTCGGCAAACGATGACACACTGAAAAGAATCAACCGGGGTCACACGCTGGAGTGCTTTTTGAATGCCGTGTCGGAAACCAGAAACCGGGGAATTTCCATCTGCGCCCATGTCATTCTGGGATTGCCGGGCGAGACGCCGGAAATGATGCGTCATACGGCTCGGGTTATCGCCGATTCCGGAATTGACGGCGTCAAGATTCATCTCCTGTATGTTATACGGAATACCCCGCTGCATGTGCTGTATCAACGCGGAGAATATACCTGCCTGACCCGCGGGGAATATACCGACCGGGTTTGCGATTTTCTGGAATTGCTGCCACCCCGGATGATTATTCAGCGATTGACCGGCGACCCGCATCCGGATGAGCTGATTGCACCCGGGTGGGCGATGGAAAAGGCCCAAAATTTGATTCATATTCAAAAAACGCTGGAAAGCCGGGATACCTGGCAGGGAAAATATAGCTTTCCAGATAAAGATTTTGGGTGCGTTATCGGTCGGGGATGGCCGAGAAAAGGCTTACCCCCTCCCTGCCGCCTTCCCAAAATCATTATCTTAAAAGCTATAGAACTTACATTTCGCACTTTGCA
>DFZE01000135.1:6795-8021 GCA_002382065.1 Desulfobacteraceae bacterium UBA4064 | reverse complement strand
GCAAGCGTAAATTTTCCGGCCCGTCTTGGGATTGATGTAATCATCCAAAGCCAGCAGCAATCTGCCGTCTGTCACGGGTTCCGGTATCATCTTCCAAAGCGTCGGCCACAAGCGATTCCAGGGGATTTTCGGGGAAGCCATGAAGGTGTAGAATCGCTTTGTGGCGATGTCGGTAAAACCGAAAAGGATTTCGAGGCATCGCAGTATATTGGACGTTTTCGAAGAGGTGAACGGGATGATGATGGCAACGATGGTGTAGATAAACCAAATGCCTCGCTCATCGGCTTTTCGGGAACCGACGAATTGATCTTTGAGCTTTCCGAGGATGTCGTGTAAGATGAGCATGCGAGGTTCCTTTCATGGTGTTGTTGGTTTTGGCTGAACGAACATTGTTAGCGGCGGTATGAAAATGTACCAAAATTGGCGGTTTGAAAATGTTAGTCAAAAAAGGTAGTCAAAGCAGTCATTGGGAGAGCTTTTCAGGTATCAAAGACTGCTTTGGATTTTATTGTTTTAAGATTCGATGATGTCTTTCATTCGATAACTTTTGCCCTCGATAACGACAGTTTCAGTATGATGGAGGAAGCGGTCGAGAAGAGCGGAAGTGAGGGTGCTGTCGTTGTTGAATATTTCCGGCCAGTTTTTAAAGACTCGGTTGGTGGTGATAATCAGTGAACCGTGTTCATAGCGGTGGCTGATGACCTGGAACAACATATCCGCGCCGGTTTTATCGATGGGAAGATATCCCAGCTCATCCAGAATCAGAATATCTGGTTTGAGATATTTGTTCAGTTCCTGTTTCAGCCGTCTGGTTGATTGAGCAGCCGTCAGGGTATTAATGGTGTCGATTGCTGTGGAGAAGAGAACGGAATGGCCCTTAAGGCAGGCCTGATAACCCAGTGCGGTGGCGATATGGGTTTTTCCAAGACCCACACCGCCCAGAATGACAACATTGCTTTTATCTTCTACAAATTTCAGACGGAAGAGATTTTGCACCTGTTGCTGATTGATTTTTTTGGGCCATGACCATTTGAACTGTTCAAGGGTTTTGATTTGAGGAAAGCGTGCCTGAGATATGCGGCGTTCAGTGGCGCGGTCCTGGCGTTGATGGGTCTGTGCCAGAATGAGCTCTTTCAGATATTGGACATGAGTCCAGTTTTTTTGAACAGCCAGTTTGGCGATTGATTCATAATTGTCACGGATATAATCCAGTTTCAGATACCCGA
>DFZE01000135.1:0-6631 GCA_002382065.1 Desulfobacteraceae bacterium UBA4064 | reverse complement strand
GGAAATTTGTGCGACGCTGTTCCATCTGCTGATAATAGGGTTGGGATTTGGGAGAGAGCATCAGAAACCGCATGATAATTTTCTGATCTCTTGCTTTTTTTCTTTGGGCAATCAGCTCTTTGGGATGATCCGGGTCTTCGATATCCTGACGGCGGTCATAGGTTCTGACATGGCGGGCAATCAGTTTTTCCTGATGATAGATGCAAAGCCGGTCAGGATAGGTTTTCAAGGTCAGACGCTGCCCGGCATATTCTGCCGGTACGGAATAGCGATTGGTATCCAAGGTGATCCGGAACTGTTTGCAGGCGCGTACCTGCGAGATGTTTGCCACATCATAGGGTAAAGAAGCCACCGGAATCCGGATGTGATTTTCATCTGGGGGAATGCCGGTTATACAGCCCAAAGCATTATCGGCGGTCCCCAATGGAGGTTCATTCAAGCGGCAAAGGATGGAAGCGTGTATAAGGCTCCGAAGTGGTCGAGCTGGTCCCCGAGGCTTGCGCCCGTGGCTTTATGGATGGCGAAAAAAACCTATCCGGAATATTTCAGGGATGTCGATCTGGATAAACTGACGGATGCGTTTTATGGGAAGGTCTTTGGGATACCCTATGAGAAAGTAAAGAGGTTTGAAGACTGACTCCGGAGAGGGGGGCCTTTCTCCCCACATAAAACAACTCAAAATAAAGCTTGACCCGATCACCCCAGTTAGGTATTTAATACCGTCAATCAGCGCGGCAGTAGCCGTGCGACCGCAATGCTCGCCTCCATTTAAGAAAATGATTCAGGTAATATTCCGACAAGTAATGCGGAATATTACGCCAATTTCAAAAATTCAAGCCACGAAGGCTCATGTTTCAACAAAAATGAAACCTGGGTTCTTTGTGGCTTTTTTTGTTTGGATGAAAAGAAATGATGGTAGTAATGCCCGTATCATCAAAAATATGTGAAGAAAAGGTTTGGATTGGTCTTTGAGAATGGCGTAGGAGGACGACGTGCACCGGGCAAGGTATCCCGTCGTCCTCCGGGTGAAGCGCTCCCGGAAAACGGATTCACTCCCGAACGCTGGTATCACCCTGAAGGGCTTTGGAAAAGCTGACATTAATAAGGAATTGCGTCATGAATCATCTGTTTTCCCTGAAGGTGGATTGTAAAAAGTTCTTTGCCGGTTTTTTATGTCTTTATCTGCTCGTTCCTTTTTCTACTACGGCTTTTGCTGAAGAAAACGCGCCGGAAACAACGCTTGAAGAGATGGTGGTCACAGCCACGCGGACTAGTAAGTCGCTGGAGTCGGTTCCGGGAAGCGTATCGGTGATTACGCAAAAAGACATTGAATCAAGAAATGTTCAATCCCTGGATGGGGTGTTGAAGCAGGTTCCAGGCCTGTATAGCCGCAGAGAAGGCGAATTTTCCACGCTTCAGCCGGTTATCGAAATGCGCGGAATTGCCGGGCAGAACCGGACCCTGATCCTTTTGGATGGTATCACGCTCAATGAACCCCGTACCGGGGCAGGCTATTTTGATGGGATTCCGGTTGAGGATGTGGAGCGAGTCGAGGTTGTCAAGGGGCCGTTTTCAAGCCTCTATGGCGGATATGCCATGGGAGGAGTGGTGAATGTCATCACCAGAATGCCTGAAAAGCGGGAAATCACCGTTAAAAGCGGTTATGGCACCGGTTGGAACAGAAATGAGGCTTTTGATGATCTTACCAGTATTTACGGATCTTACGGCGATAAGTTCATGGATAAGCTGGGGGTGATGCTGAGCTACGGCCGCAAGGAAACCAATGGATATCCCTATCAGTTGAACGTTGCCGGCACCAAACCCGCAACCGGCATCACCGGATATGAAACCACAACGGATAATACGGGCAAAATCCGCTACCTTATCGGCGACAAGGGGGATGGGTATTCCGCGTATGACGGACTGACTGCCAAGGCCAAGTTTGATTTTACTCCTTCGACAAATGCCAGTTATACCTTCATGCGAAACACCATCAGTACGGATTATGATTCACCCAACACGCTTCTTCGAGACGGCAGCGGAAATCCGGTGTATTCTTCAGCCAGCATCAAGGAATCCTCCTATCTTGCCACCGCGTCCGGCAGGACGCGCAACCTTCATAATCTGGGTTTTGAAACGGATATGGCCTCGATCAGGACCAAGCTTTCGGTCGGACTGGTGGATCAGCAGGAATCCTACAACCGGACGCCCGGATCAGCCGCCACGGTCAATGGCGGGGCTGGAACCTATCTGGATTCGCCGGCTAAAAGCTTCAGCACGGACCTTCAGTTTACTGCGCCACTTTTTTCAACACAGATTCTCACCTGGGGCGGCACCTTTAAAAATGATTCCACGGACAGCACGACAAACAATCTGACCAACTGGTTGAATGAAAACTCCAAAACAACCCTGGCAGGAGAACAGAAGGGCGCAACCAATACTTTTTCCCTTTTTGTTCAGGATGAAATCCCGATTCTGAGTAACCTGACCGCGTATCTCGGCTCAAGGATGGACTGGTGGGAATCTTATGACGGGTACAATTATCTGTCGGGTGTATCCGGTTACCCCAAGTTCTATGAGGATCGTTCCGCCTCCGCTTTCAGTCCCAAGGCATCGATGGTGTATTCGCCGCTGGATGCCACCACGCTGCGCGCGTCCGCGGGCAAGGCATTCCGGCCGCCCACCATTTATGAACTGTATTCGGATTATGTGGGAACCTATACCTTATCCGCCAACGCCAATCTGGAACCGGAAACGAGCCAGTCATGGGATGTCGGGGTGGATCAGGGGCTATGGCCCGGCGCGAAACTGAAACTTGCCTATTTTGAAAACTATCTGGACGACTTGATTTACGCCCAAACCATCAGCTCCACCTTGCAGAAACGGGTAAATATCGGCAGTGCCAAAACTTCGGGGGTGGAACTGGGACTTGAGCAGCGCATTGATAAAACCCTGCGGATCTTCGGCGATTTTACCTACACGGATGCCAGGGTTACCGACAATCCGGCAAATCCTGGCATTGTCGGCAAGCAGCTTGTGGATGTGCCGGATAAAATTTTCAACATCGGCATCGAAGATACTTATGGCCCTTTAAGCGGCAGTCTTGTGGGACGTTATATCGGCAAACGGTATTCCACCGATCTGAACACCGATGAGGTTAACGACGTCTATACGTCATACGATCCGTTTTTCACCGCGGATGCCAAAATTACCTATCACCCCTGGAAATACGCCGCGCTTTCACTGTCCGTCAACAACATATTCAATGCCCGGTATTATACCTATTACCGGTCACCGGGAACATCATGGTATTGTGAGCTGACGCTCAAAGCCTGGTAGCAGGCTGTTAAGGGACCTGGAAGAATCCAATAGACCATTTACAAAACCGAGCCGGCCTGCCTTTGTAAACGGTATTTGGGAAATATCCAACCCCCTAAGAAAGGAAAAGATGAAAGAAAACATCATTGCAGGGTTAATGCTTTTTGTGATGACTGTTGCAGGCGCCAGAGATACACCGGCAGAGGAAGTGGTTTTTTGTGACAGCCTCGGAAGGACCGTTACCGTACAGGCGCCCGTAAAACGAGCTGTTGTTGTGATCGACTATGAGATTGTACCAGCCCTTGGCGTATGGGATCAAATCGTTGCCGTGACGCGCTGGGCAAAGCAGAATGATCTTATCCGCGCTGTCCGGCCGAACATTGAGAGTGAATTCCCCTCTATCGGCACGGGATCGGATATCAATATCGAAGCGCTGATGGCCTTGAAACCCGATTTCGTACACACCTGGACGGTTAATCCGCAAAATGTCGCCTTCATTGCCGCAAAAGGAATTCCGATAATCGCCGCCAATTACCAGAATAGGCAGGATCTCTATGGCGGAGTGCGCCTGCTGGGCCGGATATTCGGACAGAGCCTTCGGGCCGAAACCGTGATTGCCCGCATGGATCGGATATTTGATCTTATCCGGAAGAATATCGCCCCGGTTCCCCGGAACATGCGTCAGAAGGCGCTCTGGCTGTATGGCAAGCCAACGCTTGTTGCCGGAAGCGACAATCTGAATAACGATCTTTTCTCCCTTATCGGCGCTATCAATCCGGCTGCTGAGATCCGCCAGCAAAACCCCGAGGTCTCCATAGAACAGATTATCCGCTGGAACCCCGACATCCTGTTCATCTGGGGAAATTCCCGCTATGGCCCCCAGGATATCCTCGGCAATCCCCAGTGGCAAGCCGTCGCTGCCGTCCGTACCAGGCGGGTGTATAAAATGCCGGTCTGGTCCACCTGGTCTCCCCGACTGGCGCCCGAAGCCCTCTGGATGGCAGCCAGGCTATATCCCGATGCCTTCAGGGAAGTGGATGTGATGCAGGAAATCGACACATTCTATCACGATGTTTACGGCATCTCCTACAATCAAGTATCATCCTTTGGAAATTGATTTTCCGGAGTTGAATGACCTGGCAGCAGTGCCTACGCAAGCATGACTCTTCGTGGCTTTTTTTGTTTGGATGCATGGAAATGAAAAAAATAACGTCCGGATCATCGGGCATGAGGTGAAGGTTTAGATTGGTTTTCTATAATGGGTGAAGGAGGGCGACGTGCACCGGGCAAGGTATCCCGTCGCCCTCCAGGTGAAGCGCTCCCGGCAAAGGGATGCCTCAGGTTGAAACACTACCACAGCATCTTTTCCCCGTCAATGCGAGTTCTTTAACTATCCGCAAGATGTGTCCCTCCTTTCGGATAGCATTTCCATTCCTGAAGCCACGGATGAATGATTCTGCCTGAATTATTCATCCGTGGCTTTGCTTGTTCAAAACACCGGCATTGCCCGTACAATAAAATGGGACGGCATGACTTATCAACAATAACCGGGATTGAAAGGGAGAAGATGCGAGATGAAAAGATGGAAATGGCTGATTGTGGGATTTGCGGTTTTAAGCTTAACAGCTTCATGGCCGGTTAAAGCCGATGAGGAGACTCAAACCACCGGGAAACTGGAAGATATCGTAGTGACCGCCACGAGAACGGAAAAGGAAATCTCCGAATCCCCGGCTTCAGTCAGTGTGGTAACGAAAGAAGACATTGAAAAGAGAAACATTAAATCCATCGATGAAGCGGTGAACACCATCCCGGGAGTTTATAATCCCAGAAACATCAAGGGAGGCGTCATGGACTCACTCGGAAATGGCGGATTCACCATAAGAGGTGTTCCCGGGGCAAACCGGGCGCTATTCATGATGGATGGTGTTGTCCTGAATGATTCCTATTCGGGCAGCCAGTACAATGACCTGGGTATTTCACCGGATAATGTGGAGAGGATTGAAGTGGTCAGAGGTCCTTTTTCAAGCCTTTATGGCGGGTATGCCATGGGCGGCGTCGTGAACATCATCACAAAAATGCCCGAAAAAAGAGAGATCATTCTAAAGACCGGCTATGGCTCAGGCTTTAACAGGGGGGAAGCTCCGGACGATCTGAAGACATTCTATCTTTCCTATGGCGACAAATTCAATGACAAATTAAGCCTTTTTACCAGTTTCGGGCACAAGGAGACCAACGGTTATCCAGCCGACCTCAATGTCCAGAGCAGCAAGCCCACCGCTGGCATTACCGGATGGACGCAAACGACAAATCCTCAGGGAGATACCCGTTATCTGATCGGTGACAGGGGGGATAAAACCTGGAGGGATGATACGTTCACCCTAAAAGCCGGGTACGACTTTACAGAGAAATCGAAGCTTACTTTTTTATATACAAGGTATTTTGTTGATATCGACTACGACGAACCCCACAGTTATCTGAAAGATGCTTCAGGCAATACCGTATGGTCTTATGGAAGCGTAAAGGAAGCTTCCTTTGTCAATCCGGGAACGCCGTTAACCATTGAAAAAAATATCAGCAGCCTTTCCTATGAAACATACCTGTCCGATGCCTTCTTGAAAGCAACGGTCGGAATGGCTGGTGGTGGGGATTACCAGTATATATCGGCCGACGCCGGCACCGCGACACGCTCGGGCGGGCCGGGCCAAATCAACAATACCTCATCCGACAGTTATAATGCGGACCTGCAATGCACTGTTCCTCTCTGGGGAAGTCATATCTTTACCATAGGCAGTTCGTTCCAGCACAGTCAGGCAGGTACGGAGAAACACAACATGACGGACTGGACGGATCAAAATTCGGAGACGGCACTTGTTTCCGAGGCCAAGGGAAAATCCAGAACCTATGCCCTGTTTTTGCAGGATGAGATCATGATCCTGAATAACTTGTCCATTTACCCCGGCTTCAGATATGACTGGTGGGAAACATATGATGGCTATTTCGACCAGGCGGGTGCTACCGGCTATCCGCAGAACTATGATTCAAAAAGCAAGGCAGCCCTGAGTCCAAAACTTGCAGCCGTATATAAACCTTTTGAAATGACGGCCCTGAGATCTTCCGCCGGTATGGCGTTCAGACCCCCATCGGTTTATGAATTATACAGTGTGTATATCGGTCGTGGTGTGACCACCCTTGCAAATCCCGATTTGGAGCCCGAGACGAATACGGCCTGGGATATGGGGGTAAGCCAAGGATTATGGAAAGGGGCAAAGGTCGGGGTAACCTATTTTGAGAATTACCTGAAAGACCTTATTTA
>DFZE01000013.1:28683-33538 GCA_002382065.1 Desulfobacteraceae bacterium UBA4064 | reverse complement strand
ACTTTTATAAGGTGCGAAATGTAAGATATTAAATTGCCCAATTTCCTTATTTTTATTGTTCAAAGACCGCAAATCACCTGTCCGCCTCAATTGTCAAATTTTGCGGCCCTATGTTTTGTTCTTTGATAATCTGCTGTACAGCGTTACAGACTATCCGCTGCCCCGATGATGCGGCAGTACCGAATAACGATGAATGTGATCATGAAATATGGTCCAGGAACCTGAATCGTTAACTGATGTTCCGGCCAGTCCAGCCCCTTTTAATTCTGACATGTCGGGCAATGCCTGTTGCCGCAGGAACGGAAGACATGATGATTTTTGCCACATCCTGTGCATTCATAGACAATCATGCCGCAGGCCGATGTTCGACAGGACCGAATCGCATAGATGACCTTCAGATGGGTTTGTGGTATCCGTTCTCCGTACTTTTCCAGATATGCCGGTCCATATTCACGAAAGATGTCTTGAACGGAAGCCAAGATAATATTGAGCAGTATGAGATAATGAAAGGACTTTGACGATATGGAAACAATATCATTATTGGACAACCATAAAAAAATGATCACCCTTAATGGGGTTCTCCCGGCTGTCAGGCGGTTGTCATCAGTTGACAAGCTCCGACTGATTCGCATTCTTGCCGAAGAACTTGATCAAAATGAATATATATTTCCTTTTGAACCCGATAAAATATATGAGTTGCCGACACCATATAACATATTTGGAGCAGGAGAAATATTGATGGATACTCTGAAGCAATCAAATACGGATAAGTGAAAAGAATGAAATTCAAATACTCCGTTATTGATCCGTCTCAAAACGAATTTGACAGTCTACCCCGTTTAACATTGACACTCAGATACAACGATCGGCATATTGAGGTTTCTGGCCTGGTTGACAGCGGCGCAACGATCAACGTGCTTCCTTATCAAATCGGTATTCGGCTGGGAGAAATATGGGATGATCGGAAAGCGTATATCCAGCTTGCGGGAAATCTTGGCCAGTTCAAGGGAATTCCGATGGCTGTGAAAGCACAGATAGGAGACTTTGAACCTGTGCGATTGGCCTTTGCATGGGTGAAAACGGATGAAATACCGTTAATTCTAGGACAGACAAATTTTTTTATGGAATTTGATGTCTGCTTTTACCGTTCGAAACTGGAATTTGAAATCAATTCGAAGTCAATTTAATTTTTATTTAGAAAAACAGGGGAAACATATGATTGCACAAGATATGCTCATACAACTTCAACATACGCCACTTGTTGAGCGCCTTCACGTCATTGAAGCCCTGTTACAGTCGGTGAAGCAGGATATTAACGTCCCAGAACCCCCAAAACAATCTCGTAAGCCGTTTATTGTTCGTCAATGTAATTTAGGATCTGATGTGATTGTTGACCGCGATGCGATCTATCAGAAAGGGGCATTTAAGGATGTTTGGGGGGGGTAAATCAAATCTGTTGTATAGAAACTGCATAAAAATGGGTCATTCAAAAGCTCAAAGCCATCCTTTCAGCTTTAACCTTTTCCTTTTCACCTTTTTGCTGTGCAGGCCGGAATGATGATCGAAGCCATTTATCTTTTTCCGTCAGCCTAACCATAATTCATGAGGTTTGTTCTGGTCAGTCGGAACAATCGCATTTTGATTATCAAAGGATGATATATGGAACTTGTAATAGATCTATCTGTAAACCAGTTTGATAAACTTAAAAAAATTGCCAGTCAATTCGGAGTATTACCAGAATATCTTGCAAAAGCGGCAATATCTGATTTAATCAGTAACACCGATGAAGATTTCCGTTCCGCAGCGGATTATGTACTTCATAAGAACGAGGAACTCTATCGGCGGTTAAGTTAATGCGTTATCTCAGGCTGAGTGAAATATTGTATCTCCACAGAAGAATTATTGAAAAAAGCGGCGGCATCAACGGAATCAGGAATCTTGGCGGGCTTGAGTCAGCGATTGCACTGCCGAAACAGTCTTTTGGCGGAACCGAACTTTATCTGTCAGTTATCGAAAAAGCGGCTGTTCTCTGTTTTTCAATCATATCCAACCATTCATTGATGGAAACAAACGTGCAGGACATGCGGACATGGAAACATTTCTTATTCTCAACGGAGCAGAAATAACAGCTTCGGCAGATGAACAGGAAGATGTCATACTTGCTTTGGCATCAGGAGAAATGAGTCGGGAAACCTTTGTTCAGTGGCTTCAGAACAATACAGATACAATAGAGGGCTAATCCAACCCATACTCAATAGCCTGAAATTTGTTTGACATTAAAACCTAAAATTAATAAAGCGTAATAACCTAAAAAATAACACAAAATATCCGGGCCACAATGCCGACACTACAAAGTAAACTTGCAAAATCACTCGCTACTCTCAAAAAGCTGCAGGACGAAGGTATTGTTGCAATCCAAACAAAAGACATGACACGAACGGACCGGGAACGTCTTGTCAAACACGGCTTCATCAAAGAAGTGATGAAAGGATGGTATATTCCGACCCGCCCGGCAGACCCGACAGGTGAGAGCACGGCCTGGTATGCATCATTTTGGGATTTTTGTGGGGATTATCTTGAATCCAGGTTTGGCAGTCAATGGTGCCTTTCTCCTGAACAATCATTGCGCATTCACAGCGGAAACTGGGACGTGCCGAATCAACTTCTTGTCCGAGCCACAAAGGGTGGAAACAAGCCCATATATCTTCTTCATGGGACATCGATTATGGATGTTCGGCTGAACCTGCCGGACAAGAATGATATAGAAATCAGGGAAAACATACGAATTATGGCCTTGCCCGCCGCTTTGATTTCATGTGCTCCCTGTTATTATCCAAATAATGTCATAGAGGCCCGTGCTGCGCTGTCAATGATCTCTGATGCTTCCGAAATTTTGCACAAGCTGCTTGACGGAGGACATAGCACTGTAGCTGGAAGGCTTGCAGGCGCTTTCCGAAATATCGGGAAAAATAGTATTGCTGAAAATATCATTGAGGCGATGAGAGTTGCAGGATACAGCATTACAGAAAATGATCCCTTTGAAGAAAAACCGGTCATTATTTTTGGTGAGCGAGAGCTTTCCCCATATGTCAACCGGATGCGGATGCACTGGGCGGATATGCGGGATATTGTTCTTGAAAACTTTCCGTCGGCATCATTATTACACCAGACCACCGATGAATATCTTAAACATGTCGACGAAATATATTCTACGGATGCCTATCATTCACTATCTATTGAAGGGTATCGCGTCACTGAGGAGCTGATTGAACGTGTTCATTCAGGGAACTGGGATCCGGAAACCAACCGAAAGGATAAGGAATACGCTGACGCCTTGGCTGCCCGTGGTTACTGGCAGGCTTTTCAAACCGTAAAGAAAAGCCTGGAAAAAGTTTTGAATAAACTCTCACCGGGTGAGGTGGCAAGTGACGATCATTCCATATGGCGCAGAGAATTATTTGCCCCAAGTGTAAGAGCGGGTCTGATAAGCGCATCTGACCTTGCCGGTTACCGAAACCAACCTGTCCATATCCGAAAATCACGGCACGTACCGCCTCGCCACGAAGCGGTACGCGACCTTATGCCTGCATTCTTTTCTCTTTTAAAAGATGAAGGAAATCCGGGTGTAAAAGCTGTTTTAGGCCACTTTTTCTTTGTTTATATTCACCCTTACGTTGACGGAAATGGCCGCATGGGAAGATTTTTGATGAATGTCATGTTGGCCGAAGGCGGCTATCCATGGACAGTCATTCCACTTGAAACCCGTAATGATTATATGGCCACCTTGGAAGAGGCAAGCGTAAATAAAAATATAGAACCGTTTTCCAGGTTTTTAGCTGAACTTGTCCAAAAAGGATAGCCGCTATAGACGGGATATTCAAACAGTCTCTCAGGTTTTTCTCGCTGTAAGGTCGGGGTGCGTAAAACGCATATTGTGACCAACTGCAGTATATATTCATTCATCATCAAAAGGAGGAAGTATGAAAATCAGGACGTTGTATCTGAAATCCGTTTTCGCGTCATTTTTGATTATCTGTTTGGCTGCACCGTTGTTTGCCGGAGACATCCAGAACAAGCTGGTTGCCGAAAGCACCATCGAGCAGGTGATGAAACGCGGCGTGCTGAAAGTGGGAATGTCCACATTTGTACCCTGGGCCATGAACGACAAAAGCGGTCAACTGGTCGGATTTGAAATCGATGTGGCCAAAAGACTGGCAGAAGATCTCGGGGTCAAGGTCGAATTTGTACCGACCAAATGGGCCGGCATCATTCCAGCCCTGCTGACCGGAAAATTTGATGTCATCGTCGGCGGCATGTCGGTTCAACCGGGCCGGAACCAGAAAGTCAATTTCAGCATTCCCTATGATTACACCGGACAGGCCATTGTCGCCCACAAGCAACTGGCTGCCGGATTCAAAACCCTGGAAGACTTCAATAAACCCGAAGTCACCATTACCGCCAGACTGGGATCTTCATCCGTCCCCGTAGTCAAAAAGTATATGCCCAAAGCCAAACTGACCCTGTTTGATGACGAATCACAGGCCTATCAGGAAGTCACCAACGGCAAAGCCCATGCCATGGTCGGTTCTGCCCCGACACCGGCATTTCAGGCACTGAAATATCCGGATACCCTTTTCATTCCCATCGAAGGCGCGTTTACAAAAGAACCCATTGCCTTTGCTGTTCGAAAAGGTGACTTTGATACCCTCAACTATTTCAACAACTGGATTACAGTGGTCGATTCCGAAGGCTGGCTGAAAGAAAGAAAGCATTACTGGTTTGAGACCAAGGAATGGGAATCGATGGTTCAATAGCCATTTAGGCTGAAGACTGAAGGCTGAGGGCTGAGGGCTGA
>DFZE01000013.1:0-28568 GCA_002382065.1 Desulfobacteraceae bacterium UBA4064 | reverse complement strand
GGGTTTCCGTTCAGGCACTATTTAGGGGGGAATGTTGATCGCTGCCTTCCCCCTGTCTTCTGATATTTTTTGTTCAGACTTTTTCAATCCGCACCGGCACGGCCTTCAGCAGGGGGAACCCGCTGATGGGATCATTGATGTGATCAAAGGTGAGAAAATTGATACGCCAGTCCTCCCAACCGTGATACACCTCAACCACCCCGCGACGCAGTTCCGACCGGTTGACAATCATCGCCTCGATGACAAGAGAACCGGTTTCCGACACAATTCTCACCGGATCGGCATTCGCAATTCCCAATTCGGCCGCATCATCCGGATGAATTTCGACATGCGCCACGGGATGCACCTTTCGGAAACAATCGATGTTCTGATGACGGGAGTGGTAAAACAGCGTCATTCTGGCCCCGGTCGTCAGGAGTAACGGGTAATCCCGGTTTTTATGGCTCTGATGGTATGGCGGCACATATTCGGGAATTTCTGCCAGCCCCAGTTCTTTCAGATAGGAAGAGGCAAACTCCACCTTCCCCGATGAGGTGGGCAAAGGCTGGAACCGGTATTTTTGATAGCGCAGGGGCTTGTACTGTATCCCTTCAGGATGGGCCTGAAGCGTTTCCAGGCTGATACCGGATGGCTCCAGTATATACCGGTTTACCGCAGTTTCGTCTTCCCATGAAAAATATCGCTCCCCGAATCCCAGGCGTCCGGCCAGATCTTTCCAGAGCCTGTATTCGTCGCATACCCCGGGTATTTCTGCTACCCGGGTTGTCAGATACACCCGCTGATACTTGTGGCTGATATGAATCTCGGACCGTTCCAGAAAAGATGCCGCCGGCAGAATGTAATGGGCCAGCCGTGCGGTTTTGGTCATGAACAGATCATTGACAACCAGCAGATCCAGAGCGAAGAGGGCCGATTCAACCTTTCGCGTGTTGGGATTGGTCACCGCAGGATTGGCGGCGGTGATAATCAGTCCTTTGAGGGGATATTGGCCATGTCCCAGCATGCAATCCATGCCGGTCATGGTATGGCATTCCCGGCGAATATGGTAAAGCGCCGGAAAGAGATCTGCGCCGATGGGCTTTTCGTTTTCCAGGGGCAGCTCATCGTAAAGGGTCAGATCATGCCGATCCAGGGTTTCCGGCCAGCCGAATCCGCATTCGATATCCAGTGCGCCACAGAGACAGGACAGAATGGCCAGCGCACGAATGTTGTTGACGCCGTTTTCATGGTGCTCCAGACCGGCCCCGACATACAGGCTGACATTTGGGCGGTTTTTCTTGATCAGATCGGCCATCTGTATCACCACATCCGCATAGACCCCGGTTTTTTCTTCCACTGCCCCGGGAGTAAAGGCGTCTGCATAAGCCGCAATTTTCTCCATGCCGATACAGTACCGCCCCACGAATTCCTGATCATAACTCCCGCTTCGGATCAGTTCCCGAATCAGTCCCCAAGCCAGCGCACCGTCTGTTCCGGGTATGGGCTGTGCAAAAATATCCGCATAACAGGCAATGGGGTTCATTCGCGGGTCAACCACCACCAGATTGGCCCCTCTGGCCCGGGCATCTGCAAATTCCGCCATGAACGGCGGATGACATACCGGTGGATTGGTGCCAAACAGAAAAATCACGTCGGCAGTGGAATAATCCGGAAAGGGGTTCCAGAAACCGGCAACCAGATAATGCCCCAGATACCGGCTGTTAAAACAGGCGGAATCATTGGAAAAATAATTGGGTGTGCCAAAGGCGTGGGCGAATCGCCGAACGTATTCATCCTGCTGATAAAATCCCACCCCCTCCCCTTTCCACATGCCAACGGAACGGGCCCCGAATTCTTCCCGGATGCGCTGCAGTTTTTCGGCAATTTCATCCAGAGCCTGATCCCGGGTGATTTCGATAAAATCGCCATTGGAAAGCCGCTTCAATGGTTTGAGAATCCGGTCCAGATGATAGAACACATCGAGGCCCGCCTTGCCACGGGGACACATTCGACCCTGATTGACCGGATTTCCATCCGCCGGCGTGATATCTGTCATGACGCCATCCCGGATATGCACATCGATGCTGCAGCGGGTATCACACATCCGGCACAGGGTTCGCACCACGCCGTTTTCGCAAACCGTGTCAGCTTTCATTTTGTCCATCCTCATCCAAAAGAACTGCCCGGATGCCAATCTTCAGGTCTTTCCGCTCCTGTTTCAGCTCGATCAGCTCACGGATGCTGCAAAAATGAAGGGCTTTTGCCATGCAGACATCCACGCATTGGGGATGACCGCCGCACAGATCACATTTGGTTGCCGTCTGCTGAATGTCATCGATATGAATACTGCCAAAAGGACAGGCTTCCACACACAACCCGCACCCGACACAAAGGCTTTTGTCAATGATCACGGCGCCGGTCAGCGAATCCCGGGTGATGGCTCCGGATGGACATGCCGTCATGCACTCGGCCATTTCACATTGATGACAGGTGGCTGTGACAATACGGCGTTTTTCCATATCAACATGAACAAAGATGTTGGGACGATGGCCATTGTGCGTTTCCAACTGGTGAAAAAAACAGACCCGCTCACAGCTCCTGCAGGCAATGCAGCGGGCGATTTCAACACATACAATATTCATAAAAAACCCTGAAAAAGGTTGACGTTGGCTGTCAGACAGGCGCAAAGGATTGCGACATCCCGATCGGCTCCAACCCGTAAGGGCGACCGGCCGGTCGCCCCTACAGGCCGCGGCAGGACAATCCGGCCGCTTCCCAATACACACTACCCGACTCTCGATACAGATTCATAATTCATCAGTTCCAGCGGACCGACAGCCCCCTCGATGGCCTGCAGCAGGGCGCCCGAACGAATCAGGGATACCATGGCGCCAATATCGGTTGCCAGCACCCGGTCTTCATCCAGAAACGGAACTTTCCCCCGGATGGTCCGGTATGCCTCGCGGGTCCCCTCCCCTGCCGACAGGCGATGCGTTTCGGCCAGTAGATCATAAGCTTGGGCCGCGCACAGCATTTCCACCGCCAGAACATGTCCACATTGTTCAAAATCTCACGGCACTGGCGGATGGCGATGGCGCCCATGGAAACATGATCCTCCTTGTTGGCGGATGTGGGAATCGAATCCACACAGGCCGGATGTGCCAGAACCTTGTTTCAGGAAAGGGGTCGCCAACACCCGCCGCATGACTCATCAGAATCTTTTTCTGCAGGCTCCGGGTGTCTTGCGGGGATATCGTGACGTTGCACATGGCGCCAAAGCCGGTGGTGATGCCATAGATCACCTTTTCTTCCCGGACCCACCGGGCTACCAGTCGTGAGGCCCTGTCCACCCGCTCCACACCTGCCGCGGATATCGTGATCGGAACCCGGCCCCGGGAAACAGCCACCACATCGTCGATTGTCAATTGGTCTTTGTCTATTTCGATGGTTTTCATTTTCCGCCAGTTATTTTCCTGACCGCATTACCGACTGCGGTCATTTTCATCCGGAATCCATAAAGTTTTTTCGGGGTTATCGGGACGTTCCAGAGAACGGTCAGAATTCGCGGGGATGATACCAGAATTGTTTGGGTTGTGCATCTGATTTTATCGGTGTGATGCAAAATAAGGGACGTTATGTTGTGAGTTTGGTGATGTTGTGTAATAATCAATATTCCTTCTGATTCCTTTAATTACTGACTGCCGGAATTACCACGCCTTCCCGCTGACAGAAAACCCGGAGTTGACGAAATCGAATCCCCGGATTATGATTAAACAGCATCTTGATGTCATTCATCCCGCGTTGGCCGAAAAATCAGATCCATTGAATCCACTGAAACGCTGAAATCGTTGTTTCGCAAGGCATTGAAAACACATTATATGGGACATTCGTTCCGAGTGTGCCGAACGAAACGGCAATCTTTGAACAGGGCGAATTGCCCATAAGGCCTGACGCCTTTCTGCCCTGCGCTGAATTACAGGGAGTCACCCCCTGAGTTCACAGGCTCGCTACCCGGTGATTGCCTATTTCTTCCGGGCGGGACTCTACCCGCCAAAACACGCAACCTTGTATGTGAGCATTTTGAGGTGTTTTTCAACGCAGTTGACGGACCTCAGACGGGATCTTCAAACAGGCTCTTACAGGCAGAGCCAGATTGACAATTCCGGATTCCTCCAGAGAACAGGGTGTAACGAGTCTCAAAAAACGTGTTCACAAGATATGCGATTCTGTTGGGATGCGTTGGCGTGCGATCGACGGGCTTCGTTCGGGAACGATACATCTGCTCTCGGTAAATCCGGTTACATGAAAGGGATTGGAATGAAACATCGCACCTTCGTTATGGCCACGCTGGTCGTGATCATCGGGCAGGCGGCTTTGGGCTTTCCCGATGATTTATCCGTTGAGATTCTGGAAGGACGCCTGAAAGAAAAGGTCACTCTCTCCGACCTGATGGTTTATGCAACCGAAACCAATCCATCTGTTCAGGCTGCACGCGAGGCATGGAAAGCCGCGGTTGAAAAATACCGTGTCGTGACGGCCTATCCCGATCCCCAATTCATGGTCACCTATTTTCAGGAACCCATCGAAACACGTCTTGGTCCACAAGACTGGAACATTACCCTGAGTCAAATGATTCCATTCCCTGGCAAGCTTTCAAAAGCCGGGGATGTTATGGCGGTCGATACCCGCATCGCCCGACTGAATGCGGACAAAACGGTCCGGGATGTGGCTGTGGCCATTCGCGAATCCTACCATGAGCTGCTCTATATTCAAACAGCCCGTGAGGTGGCTGCACACAACGCCGCCCTGTTGGAGGAACTCCAAAGGATGGGGGAAGCGGCCTATGCCCGGGATCGAACCGCATTCATGGACGTGGTCAAGGCCCAATCCCAGACCGGACAGATTCGCTATGATATACTGTTGCTGGAGGAGTTGGAAGTCACGGAAAAAACCCGGATCAACGGCCTGCTAAACCGACCGCCCGAGGCGTCACTGGGGCCTGTTGTCCGAATGTCCCCCGCCCCCATGGTCTTTGATCTGGAGGCGCTGTATCCCATGATCCAGACGCAGACAGAAGAGATTCGGATGGCCGATCTGAAGGTGGAAAAGGCCGGGTTCCAAAAATCGCTGGCCACCTACGAGAATCTGCCGGAATTTCGCGTGGGTGTTTTTTATGCGGGCATCGGTCACCCGGATGTGGCGATGCCCCCGCCCAACGCCGGGGATGATGCCATCGGATTTCAGTTCGGGATGAGTCTGCCTCTTTGGTTTGATAAAAATCTGGGTCGAAACGCGCAGGCCCGGGCAGAAATCCGCAGGAGTCTGGCGGAAAAACATGCCGCCGTCAATGAGATCTCAACCCGGATTCGAACGGTATTCTTCAAACTGCGAAACGCCGAACGACTCATTACCCTGTACCGTAACGATCTGCTGCCTCAGGCATTGAAAGCCCTCGGGACTGCCGAGACCTGGTTTCGGGAGGGACAGGGGAGTTTTTCCGATTTTGTGGAGACTCAGGCCACTGTCTACAATTTTCAGCTCTCTCTGGCACGGGCAGAGGCGGATTATGGAAAGGCCCTTGCCAATCTGGAACGCCTGACCGGAGCGAGTCTGACCACCCAACCGACCGACGGGGGGGCGCCATGAAAATCATCTCGTGCGGCATTACAGTGCTGGTGCTTATGGGACTGACGATTGCCTTCGGGGACGACTATCCGTCCATGAAGGAAGAATGGGCCAATTACACCATACCGGCTTACGTGGACACCTGGCGGGATTCCGTCACAGACACGTTTCCGAATACCGATAATCAGACATTTGATATGTCCGGTGAATCCGCCGATTCTCTGGAACGGCTCAAGGCCTCATGGTCCCAAATACTGGCGGATCAGACGCATGACGAGGCATTTCTGCCCGGTGATTCGGGAATCAGCAAAGCGATGAAACCGGTTGCCGCAGACAATATCCAAACAGTTGCCGTCCTGAAGGACGGATATTCTCTGGATACCCTTCTGGCCCTGACCCTGTTGCGCAATCCAGGCATCCACGCCGCAGTGCGACGTGTTCAGGCCGCCCTGGAATCCTATACCCAGGTCACGAATCTGGATGCGATTCTGGCCCGATACGCCGCTTTCACAGAAAGCCTGATGACCGGCGTGGGTCCCATGAAAGGAAATGTTCCGATTACCAAAAGCTTTCCCTTCCCGGGTGTCATGGCACTGAAGGGCGAGGTGGTCACCCAGGATGTTGCAGTCATGCGTGAAGAGCTCGACCTCGCCAGGCGGGAGGCGGTCGTAGCGGTTGAGAAGGCGTACTGGAATCTGCTGTATAATGACCAGTCGCAGCGAATTATCATGGAAACTGTCAGCCTGTTCCGACAACTGGAGTCTGTTGCCAACACCCGATACAGTACCGGAAGCACCAGTTTTCAGGATGTGATCAAAGTGAACATCCAGACCCGGATCATGGAAGAAAACCAGGTCACTTACGTGGAAGAACGGCGCAGCATTGAGGCAAAAATTCGGGAACTTCTGGATCTTCCAGCAGATACCGTGCTGGGCAGCCCGGAAATCCGGAAACCCCGGATGGAACGGCCGGATCTGAATCAACTCTATCCCCTGGCGCGGGAAAAACGACAGGAGTTGCGCCGTATGCGGGACATGGTGGGCAAGATGGAGCGGATGATCCAAATGGGTGAGACCATGATTTTGCCCCAGTTAACCCTTGGGTTGTCTTATTTTTCCAATGACGCCATCGTTCAGGTGGGGTCTGCTGCCATGAAGCCGGCGTTTCCCACACGAATTCCGGCAGACATGGGTGCAGGCCTGCCCCGTCAGCCCTGGTTCGGAACGGGAGACGCCTGGCTCCGTCAGACCCGTGAAAATTTGAACGCCGCCCGCCTGGAACTGGAAAAAGCCGAGCGCGTGACGGATCGCATGGTTCAGGAAGCCTGGTTCGCGTTGGACAGGGCGATTCGCGAAACGAAACTCTACCGGGATAAGGTGGCGGAACTGTCCCGCTCGGCCCTGGAAGTCTCCACCCGGGGTTACGAATCGGGCAGTGTCGGCTTTGCCGATGTAATGGCTTCCCATACCAACTGGCTCCATGTCAGGCAGACCCTTTCCCGAAAACAGCGTGACATCGGTGTCGCGCGGGCAGACATGGTTCAGGTTCTTGGAACACGGGCGCCGCAGGGCGTACCGGAAAAATCCGAGTCAAATGCTACCGGGAAGCGATCGGATTGAAAATGCCTCACCGGGAAGCACGGATGGGCTATAGTACCCGATTCATGCTGCGGAACCTGACAAAGGGAGAAATCATATGAACGACGATTTACATAAAAAAAATCGGATACCCGTTATGGCGCTGGTGCTGACCGGCCTGATCACGGCTGCACTGACCTGGGGAGTTCTCCGGCTGATGGGCTATCACGGCTCACATCCGGATATTTCAGGCGACAGCGGGACCCGGGCGGCACACAAGCAGCTCTGGACTTGTGGGATGCACCCGTGGATCGTGGCGGAAGAACCGGGATTTTGCCCCATTTGCAGCATGGAACTGGTCCCCAAGAGGGATGATGGCAAGGGTGAAACCGTGAATGGGGAACGAACGGTTCTGTACTGGCGGGCGCCCATGGACCCGATGGAAATCTACGAGAAACCCGGAAAGAGTAAAATGGGAATGGATTTGGTTCCGGTTTTTGAGGACGAGGCGATCGGCGGGGTGAATATCAAAATCGATCCGGTCACCCGACAGAATATGGGGGTGCGGACCGCTTTGGTGGAAAAGGGTTCCCTGGTCCATACCATCCGCACCTATGGGCATGTCACCTACGATGAAACGCGTACGGCTTTCATCAGCCCGAAGGTGAATGGCTGGATTGAAAAACTCTACATCACCTTCACGGGAGAGAAGGTAACTGCCGGTCAGCCGCTGTTCGAAATCTACTCTCCGGAACTGGTGTCAGCCCAGGAAGCCTATCTCAACGCCATCCGTACCGACCGGCCTATGGGCGGGAGCAACAAAACGTTTCTGGAATCCGCCCGCAGGCGTCTGAAATATTTCGATATGGATGATTTGGAGATCAAGGCGATTGAAACCCTGGGCAGTGTAAAAAAGACCATCATGATCCGTTCGCCGGTCACAGGGGTTGTGACGGAAAAAAACGCCATCGAGGGCGGATATATCAAGTCCGGTACCACGATATTTCGTGTGGCCGATCTGTCCCGCGTCTGGGTGGAAGCCCATATCTATGAGTATGAACTGGGTTGGATACACCAGGGCGAGCCGGCCGAAATCGATCTGCCCTATCTTCCGGGTCGGGTCTTCACCGGGCGGGTAACGTTTATTTACCCCTATTTGCAGCAAAAAACCAGGGATGTGGTCATTCGTCTTGAATTTGACAATCCGGAGATGATTCTCAAACCGGACATGTATGCCGATGTCCGAATTCAGACCCCGGTTCAGGAAGACGGAATCCACATTCCGGACGAGTCGGTCATCCGTTCCGGAAAACGGAATGTGGTTTTTGTGGATAAGGGAAACGGCCTGTTCAGCCCCAGAAATGTCATTTTGGGAAAGGCTCTGGATGACGGTCGGATAGAGATTCTGTCCGGTCTGGCGCCAGGAGAACGGGTGGTGATCTCGGGTCAGTTTCTGCTGGATTCCGAATCCAGGCTCAAGGAGGCGGTTCAGAAGATGATGGCGGCTCCAGAAACTTCAGCCGATGCGGCTCAAAAACCGTCTCAAGACGACTTCTTCAAGGATATGAATTGAATGATAGAAAAAGTCATTGAATGGTCCGTACGCAATACCTTCCTGGTGATTCTGGCGACCCTTTTGGTTATTCTGGGCGGATTGATCGCCATGGTCCGGATACCGGTAGATGCCATTCCGGATTTGTCGGATGCCCAGGTGATCATCTATACAGAATATCCCGGGCAGGCGCCTCAGGTGATCGAAGACCAGGTGACTTATCCCCTGACCACGGCCATGCTGAGTGTGCCTTATGCCAAAGTGGTGCGGGGATATTCCTTTTTCGGGTATTCCTTCGTGTATATCATTTTCGAGGACGGCACAGACCTGTACTGGGCCAGAAGCCGGGTACTGGAATATCTGAATTTTGTATCCGGCCGGCTGCCCCGGGGCGTGACTCCCAGCCTGGGGCCGGACGCTACGGGTGTGGGCTGGATTTATGAATATGTGCTCAGGGACACGACCGGCAAACATGATCTGCAAGAACTCCGGAGTCTCCAGGACTGGTATCTGAGGTATGAACTGACGGCGCTTCCCGGAGTCTCCGAGGTGGCCAGCATCGGCGGTTTTGTCAAACAATACCAGGTAGAGGTCGATCCCAACAAACTTCTGGCCTACAATCTGCCCATTCAGAAAATCCGCATGGCCATCCAGCGTTCCAACAATGATGTGGGCGGCAAGCTGGTGGAAATGGGTGAGACCGAGTTCATGGTCAGGGGACTGGGCTACATTCAGTCACTGTCGGATCTGGAAAAGATCGCCGTGGGCGTCGATGCGATGGGAACCCCCATTCTTCTCCGGAATGTCGCCACGATTCAGGCCGGTCCTGAACTGCGCCGGGGTATCCTTGAGCTGAATGGTGAAGGGGAGACCGTAGGCGGTATCATTGTCATGCGATATGGTGAAAATGCACTGGAGGTGATCGGTCGGGTCAAGCAGCGACTTGACGAACTGAAGAAGGGGTTGCCGGAAGGGGTTGTGATCGAGATGGGATACGACCGCTCCGAACTGATCCTGCGGGCCATCGATACGCTCAAAACCAAACTCACCGAGGAGTTGATCGTCGTGGCGCTGATCTGCGTCATATTCCTGTTGCATTTCCGTTCGGCATTTGTGGCCATCATCACCCTGCCTGTGGGAATTTTGATATCCTTTCTGGTGATGGTTGCCATGGGCATCAACGCCAACATCATGAGTTTGGGGGGTATCGCCATCGCCATCGGCGTGATGGTGGACGCATCCGTGGTCATGGTGGAAAATGCTCACAAACATCTGGAACGGGACGCCGGAACAAAGCCCCACCGGGAAATCATCATTGCTGCGGCAAAAGAGGTTGGACCGGCGCTCTTTTACAGTCTGCTCATCATCACCGTCAGTTTTTTGCCGGTATTCGCCCTGGGGGAACAGTCGGGCAGACTTTTCAAGCCCCTGGCTTATACCAAAACCTTTGCCATGGCCGCATCCTCTCTACTGGCAATCACCATCATTCCGGTTCTGATGACTTTTTTCGTCAGGGAACATGTCATCGATCCCAAAACACCCGTCAATAAGCGAATCATCTGGATTGTGGGGCCCGTGGTGCTTGTCGTCATTGCCGGTATCAGCGGTATGACACTGCCGGACTGGAGCCTTGCCTTTGCCCTGATATTGGCGCTGTTCATCCTGGTCTGCCTGATCCCGCAGCGGATTATGCCCGAAGCCGACAACCCCATCAGCCGGTTTTTTATCCGAATTTATTTGCCGGTCATCCGATGGGTGCTCCACTGGCGAAAGACCACGGTTTTTTTGGCTATCCTGACGATCGTGGCCACCGGTTATCCGGTCAGCCGGCTCGGTTCGGAATTCATGCCGCCTTTGGACGAGGGCGATCTGCTGTATATGCCCACCACGCTACCGGGAATTTCCATCACCAAGGCCCGGGAATTGATTCAACAAACGGACAAGATCATTCAGCGCTTTCCCGAGGTCCGGCACACGCTGGGCAAAATTGGCCGGGCGGATACCCCTACCGATCCGGCGCCGTTATCCATGATCGAAACGACCATCATGCTCAGGCCTGAGGTGGAACGGGAAATCATCACTGTGGACCGGTTCTATTCACACTGGCCGGCCTGGCTCAAATATCCCCTGAATTGGATCTGGCCCGAAAAGAAAACAGGCAAAATCATTCATGAATGGCGAAAAAGGCCGGTAGATAGATGGTTTTCAGGATGGCCTGAATGGTTAAAAGTGCCTTTGGCATGGCTTTGGCCCGAAGAACGCTATATCACCCCGAACGAACTGACAGAGGAGCTGGACCGCGCCATTCAGTTCCCCGGGCTTACCAACGCCTGGACCATGCCCATAAGGACCCGAATCGATATGCTTTCCACGGGAATCAAGACACCGGTTGGAATCAAGCTCATGGGACCGGATCTTCAGACGCTGTCCGATCTGGGAGAACGGGTTGAGGCCGTGGTGCGTACCATTCCCGGAACCCTTTCAGCCTTTTCCGAACGCGTCACCGGCGGTAATTATCTGGACTTTCAAATCCGGCGGGGAAACCTGGCCCGGTATGGACTCACGATAGCAGATGTCCAGGATGTCATCATGACAGCCATCGGCGGCATGAATGTCACCTACACGGTTGAAGGACTGGAGCGCTACCCGGTCAGCCTGCGCTATAACCGCGAACTTCGGGATAACATTGAAAGTCTGAAACGCGTGCTGGTTCCGACACCTGCCGGCGCCCAAGTGCCTCTGGCCCAGTTGGCGGACGTCATGATTCACAAGGGACCGGCCGGTATCAAAAGTGAAAACGCCCGTCGAACCGCCTGGGTCTATGTGGACCTGCGCGGCGTGGATGTGGGAACTTATGTAAAACTGGCCAAAACCGTGGTGGAACGCGAGGTGAAACTGCCTGAAGGCTACTCCATGATCTGGTCCGGACAGTACGAATACATGATGCGGGCACGACAAACCCTGAACATTATCGTGCCGGCCACCCTTGCCGTGATCTTCATTCTGCTTTATGTTCATTTCAAGTCCGTTTTTGAGGCTGCCATTGTTATGGCAAGTCTGCCATTTGCACTGGTTGGCGGGGTGTGGCTGCTGTATATTCTGGACTACAACCTGTCGGTGGCCGTGATCGTGGGGTTTATCGCGCTGGCCGGCCTGGCGGCAGAAACCGGTGTGGTTATGCTGGTCTACCTGGACGAGGTGTTTCTCAGAAAGCGCAGCGCCGGTGAGATGAATGACCCCGAGGACTTGAGCATGGGCATTATCGAGGGCGCCGTGGACCGGGTCAGACCGAAACTGATGACCGTGGCCACCACACTCATCGGCCTGCTGCCGGTGATGTATGGCCATGAAACCGGGGCACAGATCATGAAGCGCATTGCAGCCCCCATGGTTGGCGGTCTGATCTCCTCCACGATTCTGACCCTTGTCATCATCCCGGTTGTCTATGATATTTGGAAACGGCGGGACATGAAACAGCAGGCTATATCTCCCGAACAGTGATAATCAACTGTTTTCACCTATCTGTGACGCAAGCCGGAATGATCGACATGGAAAACACCCAATCCCAGAAAGGAGACGTTAACATGAAACGATTTATTATTTCCACATGGACTATCCTGGCCATGATCCTGATGGTATCCGTTCCGGTCATGGCGGCTGATATGAAGGGGCATTCCGGGTCCGATATGAGCAGTCATCCCATGAATCATATGGGGCAAGGAGGCGAAAAGATCCACCAGTCCAGCATCAATGGGTATCAGTTGACCTATGAATTGATCGACATGCGGGAGAAAATGAAAAATATGCCCGCCATGACAAATACCCATCATCTGATGATTTACATCCGGGATAACACGGGCAAAGCACTGGAAAACGCCATGGTCGGCTATCTCGTCGAAGGTCCGGGCGGCCAGCAGAAAGCCATGGCAACGGGTATGGGCAGCGGAGGATATGGCGCCGATATCAGTCTGATATCGTCCGGAAACTATACCATCAAGACCAAGATCGTGGCCGGGGAGGTGAAGCTGATGGATGAATTTATATTTCCGGTGAAATGATCTGTTTTGCAGTTAATCACAACAATCGGCAAAAAAACCTGGAATCCGGTTCATCGCACGAATTCCAGGTTGTGTTTTTTTTAAATCAGCTTATTTGATTCCCAGCGCCTTCAGATCTTCCTGGGCCAGTGCGTTTGTGACCGGATAGAAACCGTCCTTGATCACGATCTGCTGACCTTCCCTGCTGAACACGAATTTGATGAACTCGCCCTGCAGGGGATTGATTGCCTGGTTGGGATTCTTGTTCAGATAGATGTAGAGAAACCGGGCCAGCGGATAATTGCCGCTGTAGGCATTTTCGGCATTGGCATCATAGGCTGTTTTGCCGTCACCGGAAGCCAGCGGAACCGTGCGGACATCTGCGGTTTTGTAACCCACACCGGAATAACCGATGGCATATTTGTCAGTGGCGACACCCTGAACCACAGCAGATGATCCGGGCTGTTCCTTGACCGAGTCTTTATAGTCACCATGAAACAGCGCCACTTCCTTGAAATATCCGTATGTACCGGATGCGGAATTACGTCCATACAGGGAAATCGGTTTGTCTGCCCATTCACCGGTCAGGCCCAGATCACCCCAGGTCACGATATCCTTGGCAAATCCGCCTTTGCGGTTTTTTGAAAAAATGGCATCCACCTGCTGAAGCGTCATGGATTTGATCGGGTTGTCCTTGTGAACAAACACGGCCAAGGCATCCACGGCAGACCGGATCCGGGCGGGTTTGTAACCGAACTTCTTTTCAAACGCGTCAATTTCCTTTGACTTCATTTCCCGGGACATGGGGCCGAACTGGGCGGTTCCCTCAATCAGAGCCGGGGGGGCTGTTGAAGACCCCTTGCCTTCAATTTCAATTTTGACAGCCGGATAACTGGCCCGGAAAGCTTCGGTCCACAGTGTCATCAGATTGTTCAATGTATCGGAGCCAATGGATTTGACATTTCCGGATACACCGCTGGTTTTCTGATATGCGGTCAGTTTGGGGTCCAGTTCTACGGCCCATGCTCCGCCGGCAATCAGGCCGGTCAGCAACGCCACGGTCAACAGGGTAATCAGTCTGGATTTCATCGTGTCCTCCTAAAGGGAATAATGGTGTTGATAAAAACTGCAATTCCAAAAGAATACAACCGTTTTCCGGAAAACCGTTTTCTGATCGTCAGGAATGGCCGGCCTGAACGACATGTCAGGCGATCCGGAATCACCTTGTTTTCAGAAACAATACCCCACAATTATTAGCGGATTGTTAGGACATTATTAATTTTCCGTGATCAAATCCGATCCTGTACCAGAAGAAAAGTCAGATTGGCGCCGGTTAGCGTACTGCTACCGGTGTAGCGGAATGAATATCCCGGTCCCAAAGGCCTGAAGGGATATGATGACAAGGGGATTTCACAAGGCAGCAGGGAGGGAATATGCCTTTTTGCGGCTCACGCCATGAAAATCTTCCGGCCATTCCCGACCGCGCAGCGAAATTATTTTTCTGGAAGTCTATATATTGAACCGCGTTTGGCAGTCATCCGCCAGAAGACTGGAAAGCAATACCTCAAGGACTTAATCGGGCGGATATGGCGTCGACGGCTTTTTTCGGCGACATGGCCCCAAACCGCAAGACCAGCTCCCCTCCCGATTTTAACAGGATATGCAAGGATTTCAGAATCAGATAGTTCCGGGTAATTTTGACACTGTCTATTTCGCTGATCGGTATGGTCACATGATTCTCCGACTTCTCAAATGCCCTGATTTCATTGCTGATGGCAATACCAGCATTTTCAGCCAATGACAGGCCTGCCTCAAAATGAACATTCCGGTTTGTGACATGCAGTTGACCGGTGATTTTTGCGGATTTTGGTCCGTCTTCACCCATAAAAACATGCCATGATCCTTTGATCTCTTCACCATGCAACAGCCAGTTATCAGCCATTGTTATATCGCTCCATTTTATATGTACGTGATTTTTGTGTCTTTCGGGATCAATTTTTCGTTCAGTGCAGGAAGCTGCTCCGCCTTCCAGTCCACAATCCCCTGGCCTTCGGTTCCGAACACGGCGCCGATCAGATGTATCGGCGCATCCCTACCCTGATACGGTCTGGCATATCCCTTCTCATGAATCTGCGCCAGTGCCGCATCGGCATCCCCGGTGATCTTGAATTCAAATATGAATATCCCCTCTTGCAGTTCCACCACCGCATCGATCCGGCCCTTGCCTGTCCGGACCCCGACACCGGTCTGAAGCCCCATCAGACGGAAGATCAGGTAAAATATGGTCTGGTAATACTTCTCCCGTTTGATCTGAATGTCATAGGGAATGCCCGCAAAAAATATTTGAAGGATTTCAAAAAACTGCGCCATATCCCCAATCTTCATGGCATCGATCATTTTCCATATCTGTGCATCCGATCTTTCCTTGCGCACCGAAGTGAATTCATCGATCAGATATTTGATAAACGATTCCCTGACCTCGAAATTGGGATAATCCAGCGTATATAGCCTGCGTGTCGGATCATAGCCCTTGATGGTCAGGTATCCGGTCTGAACCAGAATCGGCAACACGTCCAGCCGATCGATTTCATAACTGCTGAATGCCAGTTCATTGACCTGAAGATTTTCCAGCTCCTGCACATCATATTCCTGGCCCCGCAACAGGCGGAGCAAAAATGTCGGGGTTCCGGTCTCGAACCAGTAGTTGCGAAAATCCTGCATATCCAGCGCCATAAGCAGTGAAAACGGATTGTAGATGGGAACACCGGCATATGAAAAACAAAATCCATCATACCAAAATCGTATTTTCTCGACCAAATCCGGAACCGGTATCCCTGCATTTCCGGAAAAAATCCGGATATGTTCCGCAAAGCGGGCTTCCATTTCCGACTGGGTCATTCCCAGCATTGATCCAAACCGTATGTCCAACGTAATGTCCTTTAAATGATTCAATCCGGAAAACACGCCCACCTTGCTGAATTTGCTGACACCGGTCAGAAACACAAACCGCAGATACTCGTCCAGGCCCTTCAGCACCTCGTAAAAACCTTTCAGCACATCCCGAATCCGCCCGGCATTATCCACATTCCCGATATTGTCGATGATGGGTTTGTCATATTCATCCACCAGCACCACGACCTTGCCGTTGGCAGACAACTGGGTGATCAGATCCCGAAACTGCTTTTGATAATCCCCCACATCACAGACAACTCCGGCAGCGCTGGCGATTTCATGAATACGCTCCTCCAGTTTGACCTTGAGATCTTCCGCTGATGTCACCCGGAATTGACTGAAATCAATACGGATAACCGGATGGGGATTCCAGTGATACTCGCTGCTGTCAATCCACAGGTCCCTGAACAGTTCCTTTTTTCCCAGAAAAATGGCCTCCAGGGTCGAGATCAGCAGACTTTTTCCAAAACGCCGGGGGCGGGACAGAAAATAAACCACACCCTCTGTAATCAGACGGTAAATGTCGCGGGTCCACACAGATAGCCTTCCGTGATCAGTTTTTCAAAAGACTGAATGCCGATCGGCAGAGGTTTTGGCATGGGTATTGCTTCTTTGGTGCTTGAAGTGCGGTCAGGCAGCCCCTGCGGGGCTATTAAATCGAAATTACAACGGTTGATAATGCACCCCACAAATCCGTTATATCCGAATTTTTCAAATTGATTACCATACATCAAAATTTTACTCAATGGACTATAATTTCTGATAGTTTCGAGCCGGTAAAATTGTTCACCAACGCTTTTCAGTAAACGCTCATGAATCATCCTGGATGCTTCACCCCCAGGAATGAAAATGATATTTTCCGAAAAAGCCCCGTAGGGACGACCTGTTTGTAGAAATTGATGCNNGTTATTCCAATCAAGCTCCATCGGAGCGGCCTGCCACCGGGATACACAGGCCGCCCCTACAGGGCTTGAGGGAAATTTTTACGACTCTTTCTACAAACAGGTCGCTCCTACGGAGCTTGATGGTATATTTTCATTTTTAACTGCATTTTCACGATAAATGATCATGAATCGTTCCAGATGGTTGACCCCCATATCGGAAAAAGTCTGAAGGAGCCGCAAACAGCATTCAGGCAGATCAGCATCACCTTTCCAGCATCTTGACTTGTCCGATCCGGCATGCTATCAAATGATATACTATTACAATTGATATATCGAATACGACATGGACAATCTGACCCAACGACAAAAACAGGTTCTTGATTTTATTTCGCAATATATCCAGTCTCATGGTGCGCCACCGACCCTGCGTGAAATTTCCGGTCATATCTGCACCCGGGGCACGGTTACGGCTCTTCGCCACATCGAGACCCTGGAAAAAAAAGGTTATCTGCATCGCCGGGAAGGCAGCAGCAGGGGGATTGTTCTGACCGAAAAATCCGGAAGATCTGAAGCACTGGTCCCGATTCCCATTGTTGGAACCGTTCATGCCGGACATCCCCAACCGGCTGTTGAATATATCGAGGGATACATCGGGATATCACCGGAATGGGTCAAAGAAGATGCCTGTTTCTTTCTCAGGGTCAAAGGTGACAGCATGATCGATGCCCATATCCTGGATGGGGATCTGGCATTGATTCGTCCCCAGGCAATTGCTGAAAATGGTGAAATTGTCGTTGCCCGGATCAATGGCGAAGCCACGCTGAAACGATTTTACCATCATGGGGACCATATCCGTCTTCAGCCCGAAAACCAGCACATGAAACCGATTCTGATTCAGGCAAGTGATGCCGAAGCGGTCATCATTGGAAAGCTGCTGAAAACCATCCGGAGTTTTGACTGAGACGATGCATCCGGGAAATCCCATACGAATTGCCGTCATCTTTGAACCCGGAAAACCAGTCAGGCCGGTCTGGTTCGAGCTGAACCGCAAACAGCACCGGATCATCGAAACAACCTACCACTGGCAGGACAAAATCGGTGAGACCCGGTATCTGCATTATATGGTCACCGATGGTGAAGGACTGTATGAGCTCATTTTCAATCCGCATGACCAGATATGGGCGATAAACATTCAGCAGACGGAGTGATGTCATGAAAGAGCGGATCATTCTTCATATTGACATGAATGCATTTTTTGCCAGTGTGGAGCAGCAGGCAAATCCGGCATTGCGGGGCAAACCGATTGCGGTGATCGGCTCCAGTGCAAGAACCGTCATCACAACCGCATCCTATGAAGCCCGGCAATATGGCGTCAGGACCGGTATGGCGATCTGGGAGGCAAAACGTCAGTGCCCCCATCTGATTCTGGTTGTCGGAGATAACCGGAAATACACCCACACATCAACCCGGATTTTCAATATGATGCGGGATTACACCCCGGTGGTGGAGATTTTCAGCATCGATGAAGCGTTTCTGGATATCACCCGTTCCCTGAAACTGTTTGGTACACCCGAGCGCGTTGTGTATCTGCTGAAAGCCCGGATCAGGGAAAGCTTTGGTCTGAAATGCTCTGTCGGAATTGCGCCCAACAAGCTTCTTGCCAAGCTTGCCAGTGACATGCAAAAACCCGATGGACTGACCGTGATTGGACCGGATGATGTATCCCGGACAATCGATCCCCTGCCCATCAAGGATCTTTGTGGTATCGGCTCACACATGGAACAAAAGCTGAACCTTCTGGGAATCCGGACAATCGGGGAACTGGGAAGATATCCGGTGGATATTCTGAAACGCAGATTCGGTATCGTCGGCCAGCATCTGCACGACATGGGACTGGGAATTGACGACAGCCCGGTTGTTCCCGCATCAGACCAGGACAGGGTCAAATCCATTGGACACAGCATGACACTGAAACAGGACATTTTCCGGCGCCAGGATATTCTCCGTTATCTGCTCCAGTTATCCGAAATGGTTGGAAGGCGGGCAAGACGATACAGCGTTTCCGGTAGAACCGTCAGCCTTTATATCCGTTATGCCGATTTTTATTCCAGTTGGGGAAAACAGAAAACCCTGACCAAACCCGTTAACCAGAGTGACGACATCTATCAGGCTGCCATCGATCTCCTGGATACGGTCGCGCTTCAACAGCCCGTGCGTCTGCTTGGGGTGCGATTGACCAACCTTCAGCACCGGATCGAGCAGCTTCCCCTGTTCCACCAGGAACGGAAAAAGGCCCTCATGGTCCGGGCAATGGATATGGCCAATAACCGCTATGGAGACTTTACCGTTACCTTTGGCAGTCTTCTGGATTCAGGGGAAAAGGGCAGTCATGTGATATCACCGGCGTGGCGACCCAATGGGATTCAGTGCGTGGAGATACAGTGAAAAAATGAAAACCCGTTCGATACCCATCCACAATCCTGCTTTCATTACCGACTGGTTCTGTTGTATAATTCCCGGTCATGAAACCTTCCCCTCAAGCATCATTTGCTGATAATCTTGACTGCCTTTCCGGAATCGGGGGCACTTTTCTCCACTTGCTGGTGGGATTTGCTCCAATTTTAATAATAAATAATCGAGAGCTGGTCATGACAGGGAAATCGCAAACCGGCTCCAACATATGAATGAAATCGTCGCATGTTACACACCATAATTTCACGCGAAGAAATTCAAAAAAATGTCAGGTGAACATGACAAATGTATGATTCCGATTTGCTCAGAAATCAAAAAAAAATCCACCGCCCGGTTCATTGGGCATTAATGATCACAATAGTAACCCTGATATCGCTTCTTTCAGGAGAAGCGATATATCGTGACGGATTGTTTCCGGTGTGGGACTGGATGACGAAACAACCGATGGCAGTGGCTGTCAACCTGGTTTTGCTTGCCGCCATAACGGCAACGGGAATGGGGATTCTTGGCAAGGTACCGGGAGGCTGCCTATCCGGGATTATGTTTATAGGATATTCACTGATCAATCGGTACAAATCGAACATTCTGGGCTTTCCTGTGGTATCGTCGGATTTTCGGCTTGGCGCTCAGCATCTGGACACGCTTATAATTCTTATGGGGAAATACGGGTGGGCTTTCTGGCCTTTGGTGGCAGTAATTTTGGCCGGATTAATACTGATTGATATTAAAATGCCTCTCGGTGGATGGACAGCACGATCAATTTCATTGGTTGTCGGCTTGGCCGTTTTGATTCCGGTTTTTGGTTCCAATTTCCTTGGCCAAACCGGATGGATTCAGCCGACCTGGTTCACTGACCTGCTTCAGCGTAAAAAATTCGAATATATCGGATGGGATCTGCAGCGTAACACTTACCAGAACGGCCAGTTGCTGGCGATTACCTGGAATTTTGAGCAATCGTTGGTAATGCGCCCTCGGAATTATAATCCTCAGGCTATTGCGAAGCGATATGCGGAATCATTGAAATCATCTGAAAAAAGACCGGATGTCATTCCGGATGTCATTGTATTGATGAGTGAGGCATGGTGGGATCCCCAGGTCATGATCACGCCGAACGCCGCCCCGTTTTCATGGACCGGGCTATCACCGCCCAAAGGCACATTCTTTGGTGAAGTCATATCTCCGGTAGTCGGCGGCATGACCTGCAATGCCGAGTTTGAATTTCTGACCGGATACTCGATGGCATTCCTTCCGCTGGGAACGATACCATATGTCGACTATCTTCTGGAACCCGGCTTTTCCCTGGCCAGACATTTCCGAACTATGGGGTACCAAACCCTTGCCATTCATCCCTTTGAACGGAACTTCTGGTTCCGCGATCGTGTATATGAGTATCTTGGTTTTGATCGTTATATTGCCATCGATGATTTTATTGATCCGGAAATCACGGGTTATTATGTTTCTGACAGGACTCTGGTTCAACGGATTCTGGATGAACTTTCGGATTCGGATCAGATGCCAAAATTCATCTTTGCCATATCAATGCAGAATCATCTGCCGTTTTATGCAGATAAATATCCTGAATCCACACTCACCGGATATGATGCCCTGATACCGGAAAATCTGGCTGAAGACAGCCGGGAAGCCCTGAACGCATTTATCGTTGGTGTACATGACGCATGGAAGGCATTTACTGATCTGGCCGATGGCCTGAAAAAACGGGGACGATCGGCTGTTCTGGTTCAATTTGGAGACCATTTGCCCGCTTTTGACCGGGTTTATATCGAAAGCGATTTTGTCACCAACCGGGATTCTCGGAGATGGTCCCCATCCGAACGGCTGCGCATGCATACAGTTCCACTGGCTGTCTGGGAAACCCGGGAGCAAGCGGATCTGCGAATCGACTTTGACGGGCCAATCAGCCTCTCCTTTCTGGGATCGCGTTTGCTGGCCGCCTTTGGATTGCTCAGCAGAAACCCCTATTTGATGGTAAACCTGGAGAATTCGTATAAAAATCCGGTGCTTTTGCGGGAGCTCTTGGGTAATTCCCCCGATACCGGTAACGCCATTTCCCGTATCGATACGCAGGCATTGAACATGCAAGAGTGGCTGCAATATGACGGAATGTTCGGACAAAAATTAAATCTGTATAACGAAACGATTTTGGTGGACATTGAATCAGACAAACTTCTAGAGGACAGTGACGAAATATAACAAGGTTGTCAAAATATATCCAGTTGTGCAGATTCCTTGAGTAAATAATGAAGTTTAATTATTCCGATTTTATGGTTTTTATAACGCTAACCTGTTTCCACCCTGATTAATAGAGAAGTTACTTTCATGAATGCAAAAATCGTCGGGATTGACATTGGCCATGACTGTGTATCCGCCGCGGTCATCCGGATGGGCTTTCAGAAAATTCAACTGGACGCGCATGCATCTGTAGCGTATTCCACAAAAGACGACATGCCGACAGGGTTGACCGACTGCCTGAACCGTCTGGCGGAACAGACCGATATATCCGGAATGCCGGCCGCCATCTCATTTTCATCCGATGATCTTTTTTATCGAAATTTGTTCACGCCGTTTCACCGGCGTCATGAGATTGAAAAAATCCTGCCCTGCGAGCTGGAGTCCCTTCTTCCCCTGCCGGTAGATGAACTGATAACCGATTTCCAGATCGTTGAAACCCAATCCGGAACATCGACCCTGCTTTCAGTCTCCGTATCCCGAATGTTCATTGACACGATTCACGCCGCCTGCAAACCGCATCGTCTGAATATCCGTCGTTTCATGCCGGGCATATGTGCAATTGCCCTGTGTCACAGTCACCTTTCCGGACCCGTTACGACCAGTCTGATGCTGGACATGGACAAACACTTTCTGTCCTGTTGCATCATTTCCGGTTTACGGATTTATCTGATTCGAAAAATGACCCTGAATGCGAACGCCCTCTCCTTTATGGATGAGGCAGGGTTGGAAATTCAGCGGACCCTTCTGATGGCAGAGCAAACATTCGGCAGGGCATTTTCTCTGGATGGCATTTATATCAATGGCGATCCGGGTTCCACTTTCTGCAGCAGCCTTTCCCATATTCTGGGCATTCCGGTCCATCCGGTAGATCTTCTGGATAACCGGAATTGGGCGCTGAATATGTCACCCATGTCAAATCAGACCACGCCTGCCATGAATCGGGCTCTGGCCAGTGCCGTTGTCATGGGAAAGGCGGTTTCAGGAATCAATTTCCGGGACAAAACAGGATTCTACTGGAATATCTGGCATGATTATCGCAGCAGATGGATTGAGCTTGGGGTGTATGCTGCCATAGCACTGATACTGGCAATAACGTCAGTGTCGATCGATTTGATTTTCAGAAAAAAACAATTGCACAGCCTGGACCAGCAGGTATCCCGGATGTTTTATTCCGTATTCCCGAAAGATACACCGATGGTGGATCCAATCCATCAGGTTCGTCTGAAAATTGAGGAAACAGCCAAAAATGAATGGCTGCAACATGACAGCCAACACGGGCTGCTTTTTATTTTAAAGCGTATCAGCGAAAACACCCCCATCCGGCTGAACGTGACGATCTTTCGGCTCACATTTGATGAAAACCGGATTCAACTGATTGGTTTTACACCTGATTTTGAGACGGTTTATGAATTCAAACGACGGCTTGAAGACAGTGGCGCATTTGAAAGCACCACACTTCTTTCCTCAACCCAGAACAAATCCGAGGACCGGATCAACTTCAGCATGGAATTGAAAGCCCGCATGGCGGATAAAAACTGACAGGGAAAATATCTGATTTCGATAGGATTCATGAACATTTACCGTGAAAATAGCATGATGTCAGGGAGCCGCAAAAAGCCGCGGCACCCTGACCTACCCGCGTCCCGCTGAAATGCTGGTAGCCGGTAGGTCAGGTTGGCCGGTAGTTTGGCCTACCTGACTGCTTGGCCGGACCGCTGGATGCCGGATTCATCCTTCTGCGGTTCCTTGTTCGATATTCTGCTGTTCGCTGACTATTTTCATTCCCGGGGGTTAACCATCCGTAATGATTCATGTTCGTTTACCGTGAAAATAGCAATTCAGGGGCAGAGGGGCAAGGGCACAAAGTATAATCGGTAAATGTCCTAATTGTCGCGATAATGAAAGAGGATATTCGCATGAGACGGTTTCATTCTTACGGACCGGTTGATAAAGACATTCATTTTGCGGTTCCCCGGACGGAACTGGTGGAAAACTGCCTGAATCACATTGTGGGTGAACCCGGCAAAAGTGGTCATTACTTTACCATCTGGGCGCCCCGCCAGACCGGCAAGACCTGGCTGATGCGGGAA
Organism: Desulfobacteraceae bacterium UBA4064; assembly: GCA_002382065.1. Classification (GTDB taxonomy): domain Bacteria; phylum Desulfobacterota; class Desulfobacteria; order Desulfobacterales; family Desulfatirhabdiaceae; genus UBA4064. The sequence goes on along the minus strand of DFZE01000013.1, from coordinate 5,150 downwards.
GTAAAACATTGGATTGAAAACAACTATCCGGATCAGTTCATCGTCGGAACCATGTCCATGCAGGGAGTAGTCATGGAAGAATCGGATGATGATTCAGTCTTTTTCTCTTATATCCCAAACCTGTTTTCCAGAACCTTCAATGTCAACATAACAGAGCCGGATTCCTGGAATACATGGTCTGAATACTTTTTAAAGAAAACAGCTCTGTTTTCAAAGCCCGTTATCTTGTTCATCGATGAATTCGATAAACTGAATTCCCGCATAATTGACAGGCTCGTGAATCTTTTCAGAGATATGTATCTGGAAAAAGAAAATTACCTGCTGCACGGCCTGGCCCTGATCGGCGTCAAAGCCGTACTGGGGGTGGACAGCCAGAAAGGTTCTCCGTTCAACATCCAGAGAAGCCTGCATGTCGCCAATCTGACACGGGATGAGGTATTTTCCATGTTTGACCAGTATCAGACGGAATCCGGACAGGCGGTCAATACAGATGTGATCGACACGTTATATCAGACAACCAATGGTCAGCCCGGTCTGGTGGGATGGTTTGGAGAACTGTTGACCGAAAAGTACAATCCCGGCATCGACAAGCCCATCGGTATCGGCACATGGAAATATGTATATCAGGCCGCATTAAGCGTAGAATGGAACAATACGATTCTGAACCTGGTCAAAAAAGTGCGAAGCGGCTATGTCAATCGTGTTATGGATCTGTTTGCCCGTTCGGATGTGATATTTTCGCTGGATGCGGAATGGTGTGCCTATCTGTATATGAACGGCGTGATCACGTTTCAGATTCAAATTGATTCCCGGGATCAGCCCCGGTCGATCTGCCGGTTTTCCTGCCCCTTTATTCAAAAACGGTTGTACAATGCACTGACCGATGATTTGATCGGCGACCGACTACCCATACTGGCGCTGGAGATTCTGGATGACCTGGAAGATGTGTTTGATGCCGGTCTGAATCTTCCGGCACTGTTGTCCCGTTATAAAGCCTACCTGGTACGGATGAAAGCCAAAGGGCTGAATCCATTCAAGGATCAGCCCCGGCGGACATATCTGCATTACACCGAAGCGGTGGGACATTTTCATCTATATGCGTGGCTGAAAGAAGCCCTTGATCAATTGTGTGTGGTCAGTCCGGAGTTTCCAACCGGCAACGGCAAGGTGGATGTTCATGTCCAATGCAAGGACACGGAAGGTATTATCGAAGTCAAGAGTTTCAGAAGCCCTGGCAAATCAAGGGAAGCTGTGATTCAGGCCGCTGAATATGCCAAAAATCTGGGACTGAATTTCGTCACGCTGGCCCTGTTTGTCCCGGTTGATGATGAGGCTATTCTGGAAAAAATTTCCACCCAAACGATTGTTGATCGGGTTACGGTGCATATTGTGGCGATTGGGTGGACGTAAGCCCGTACTCCGGGATTGGGCATTTTTCGATTGGGCGGGTGACGCCTCATTTGGCCGTCCATTTTCTGACCCGATCCGCCTGCAGACAGGCATGGGTCATGATGTCATCCAGATCCATTGTCAGCAGTTTTCTGTTTTCCATGACCAATTTGCCATTGATCAGGCTGTGACTGACATCCGATCCGCTGACGGCATACACCAGGTGGGAATAGGGATTGTACATCGGTGTCAGATGGGGTTTGTTCATGTCCACAATGATGATATCCGCCCTTTTTCCGTTTTCAATGGAGCCGATCCGGTCTGACAGTCCCAGGGCGCGGGCACTGTCAATCGTTGCACTTTTTACAACCGCCACAGCATTCATGACCGTTGGATCCATCCGGTGAATCTTGTGCAGTTTTGAAAGGGAGTCCATTTCCGAAAACATGTCCAGGTTATTGTTGGATGCACATCCGTCGGTTCCCAGTCCAACCACAATGCCTCTTTCAAGAAAATCCGGAATCCGGGGCACACCCGAGGCCAATTTCATGTTGCTTTCCGGATTGGTGATCACCCGCACACCATGATTCCGGATTCGATCGATTTCGGAATCATCCAGATAAACACAATGATCCGCGATGATATGTGGCCCCAGAATTCCCAGGGATTCCATATGTTCAAACGGCTTTTTTCCATACCGGGATTGAATGGTTTCCAGCTCAAATTGGGTCTCGGCAACATGGATCGCCAGGGGAACCGAATTTTGTATCGCGATTTCATTGGCTTTTTGCAGCAGATCCGGGCTGCATGTGTAGAGTGCATGGGGTTCAACGGCAATGGAAACCAGCGGATCTCCCTGCCAGGCATCGATCAGATTTTGTGTGTATTCAAAACCCTTTTCGATCGGCCCATAATTGGGCGATGGAAAATCGAAAAGCACCTCGCCGACCAGTACACGGACACCTGACTGGCTGGCGGCTTTTGCGGTTTCATTTTCAAAAAGGTACATGTCGCAAAACGTGGTGGTGCCGGAAAGAATCATCTCGGCACAGGCCAATCGGGCTCCGGTAAAAACAAATTCCCTATCCATGTTGGTTTCAACCGGAAAAATATAGTGATTCAGCCAGTCCATCAGGGGCAAATCATCGGCAAGACCGCGAAACAGGGTCATGGCCGCATGGGTGTGACCGTTGATCAATCCGGGGAGAACCAGTCCGTGTGCCGCATCGATGGTTTTTCTGGCCCTGAATTCCGGCAAGACGTTATTGTCAATTGTTGCTTTGTCTGCCGGATACGGCATGGGGCCGACATGAACGATTGTATCGCCATCCACACAGATCATGCCATTTTCAATAATGGTCAATGACGCATCCATTGTCAGAATGGTTGCGCGTTCAATCATCAGATCAACAATTCGGGGCATGGATTCACCAAAAAAGAAGGTTCACTGCTATGGGAAAATACCGATTTTGGAGATTCTTTTATCCCCAATTCCCTTTGCGGGTCAATATGTTTTGTGTTTCCATGCCGTTGTTACCAACGAAACCCGGAAAGGAATAAAAAATGGAACAGATGTCGGCGGCTGTTTTTGATGGCAAACTTCGGTATGGTACCGATTATCCGGCGCCTGTCACCAAACCGGGCTGGGCCCGGATTCGGGTGAAGCAGGCCGGAATCTGTAAAACCGACATGGAACTCATGAAGGGATACAAGGGGTTTACCGGAGTTCTGGGTCATGAGTTTGTGGGTGTGGTGGATCGATGCGATGATGCAAAATGGATTGGAAAGCGGGTAATCGGCGAGATCAACGCGGCCTGTGGTGAATGTGAATTTTGCAAAAAGGATTTGGGCAGACACTGCCCCAATCGCGCAACCCTGGGCATTTTTCAGCTCGATGGATGCATGGCGACATACTGCATCCTCCCGACTGTCAACCTGATTGCGGTTCCGGAAAGTATCCCGGATGACCGGGCCGTGCTGACCGAACCGCTGGCCGCGGCCTGTGAGATACTGGAACAACAGCCCCTTTGTGGCAACGAACGGGTGATCATTCTGGGGGATGGACGGCTTGGAATTCTCTGCGCGTGGGCCCTTTCAACGGTCGTGTCAAATGTCACCCTGATCGGGCATCACCCCGAAAAACTGGCCCTGGCAGCATGGCGCGGGATTGAGACTGCAAAGACAACGGATCGGATCGAGGCCGGTGCAGATATGGTTGTCGAAGCCACCGGGTCCGGACAGGGAATTGCAACCGCCATGTCCCTTTGCCGCCCGCGTGGCACCATTGTCCTCAAATCGACTGTTGCGGTTCCGGGCGACATCAATCTGTCCCCGATTGTCATCAATGAACTGACGGTTCTGGGTTCCCGCTGCGGGAGATTTCAGGATGCCATTTCCATGATGCAGTCATTTCCGGATATGCCGCTGGAAAGGCTGATTACGGACCGGTACCCCTTGTCCCATGTTGTGGAAGCATTTGACCGGGCCGCTCAAAAGGTCGCGATCAAAGTTCTGCTGCTGGTTTAAGACCAACACCCGTGAATGAATGTGATTCATTCACGATCATGAGATTAATTTCCACAGAATACGCTTATGGTCAGGGGCTTGCTCACCCCCAGGAATGAAGATGATATTTTCCGGAAAAGCCCCGTAGGGGCGACCTGTTTGTAGAAATTGATGCAGTTATTTCCATCAAGCTCCATCGGAGCGGCCTGTAACCAGAATTCACAGGCCGCCCCTACGGGGCTTGANNCGCTCCTACGGAGCTTGATGGTATAATGCTTATTTTTAAAAGCTTTTTCGCGGTAAAATAAAATCAAAATGTCGTGGACTATGAATCGAAACGAGATGAATGGCATTCATTCACGGGTATTGGGTTTAAGACTATCGGAATCATTGTTTCCGGCCACAGTTTTCAGGACAGGGATTTTGGGTGCGGCAACTTCAGCCTTTTGAGTAATGAGAGATGAGTAATGTGTATTGCGAAACCGCCACGTCGCCTGCCCCTCCCACAGCCGCCCGCCTGAATGCGGGTTGCAGCACCTTCAGTCTTCAGCCTTTTTTACAAATTGTTTCCCGGTTGATTTCCGGAAGCCTTGAAATTAATTCAATCACTTCCACATCATCCTGAAGCCAGTGTTTCAGCGCGCCCAGCAACATGGCGGCATAGGGACTGCTTGTGCCATCGGTCAGTGTGTAATTTACCCACAAACCGGATTTCCGGCTGACCACAAAACCAGCCGTTTCCAACACTTTCAAGTGTTTTGAAACAGCCGGCTGGGCCATATTCAGGGCCGTATGGATTTCGCATACGCACATTGGCCGGTGTTGCAGCATTTTTACGATCTTGACCCGGTTGGGATCCGACAGCGCTTTCATGACGGTGACAAATTGATTCATACTGACCTCCATATTCTTTCTATTATTTCTCACCGCTGCGTACGCTTGACTTTCAAAAGTTGACTAAAGCAGGCTTCCAGCGCATCCACGGATCGCTCGATATCAAATTTTTCAATGGCCCTGCGCTGACCGGCAAGCGCAATCTGACACCATCGCTGCGTATCCCTGGTGAGCTGGATCAACTCTTCTGCCAGCGATGCATCGTCTTCGGATTTGAATATGATGCCACTGACACCATGTTCGACAATCTCTTTTGCGCCGCCGGTTGCACTGGTCACAACAGCCAGACCGGCAGCCATTGCCTCCACCTGGCTGATGCCGAACGCTTCCTTGACAATGGATGGAAATACCAGGGTGTTGTG
>DFZE01000121.1 GCA_002382065.1 Desulfobacteraceae bacterium UBA4064 | reverse complement strand
TCACGTTTTTAAAGACAAAAGCGTATCAGTGCCCCTTCTGGTGCCTGTGGTGATTTTTTCATCATTCATGGAACCCCCTTTTAACCCATTGTCTGACAGGATTTTATTCCGGGTTGTGGGTATTTTTCATAAAAAAAGCCCGTTTTTTTGAGATACCCACAAANNATAACACATTATTGGACTATAGGCAATAAAAAAACCCCTTGATTTCAAGTGAATTCAAGGGGTTTCGGACTTCGTTGGTTTGTATAAAACTGTAATTTGGTGGCGATGCAGGGATTTGAACCCCGGACACTGCGGATATGAGCCGCATGCTCTGACCAACTGAGCTACATCGCCATAACCAGGCTAAACTCTGAACAGACAGCAACCGCGATTTTTGGCCTCTTGCCCCTCCTACCGGAGAGTTGAAGGAAACACAGAGACCCGATCGTCGACTGACATCAAAAGTCGGCGAAATATATCTGTTTCAATTTCATTCGTCAAGAATTTTTCACGATAAAAGGCAACATTCATGGACCTCACGCGCCTGAAACACACAATCTGTGTGGTTGCCCGTTGCATCCATCAGCAAAAAAACCATTTTTTCAGCATATCCATCACCAGATCCCGCTTGATGGGTTTTGAGATATAATCATTCATCCCGGCCTCAAGACATTTTTCCCGGTCGCCTTTCAGTGCATGGGCGGTCATGGCGATGATGGGTGTATGTTTGAATCCCTTCTGCCGGATATGCTGGGTAGCTTCAATCCCGTCCATGATCGGCATCTGAATGTCCATAAAAATCAGGTCATACGCTTCGGGATGGGCAATATACATATTCACCGCTTCCTGACCATTATTGGCAACCTGAACCGAATAGCCAAGACGGGTCAGCATCGCGACAGCCAGTTTCTGATTGACCACATTGTCTTCCGCCAGAAGAATTTTTACCTCCTCTTTACAGTTCTGGCCTGCCGTATTTCCGGATGACAATAAATCGACCGGCAAATCCGTATCAATCCGGATATCTGTCGGCTGCCCGAGGAGTCGAAGTGTGGTCTGGTACAGCTTTTCCCGGCGAATGGGTTTTGTCAGAAAATCATCAAATCCGGCACTCAGACATTCTTCGGTATCGGGCTCTATCCGGGATGAAATTGCCAGTATTGGAATTTTTGGCTGTCCGGCTCTGGCATTTTCCATTTTTCTGAATATTTCAGGTCCATTCATCCCCTGCATGCGCACATTGGCAATGATCAAATCAAACGGCATGCTGACATTCCCGGCTTCCTGAAAAATCGACACCAGACCAGCGGTATCCTGACTGACAACAGCCTGAAAATTCAACTGCCTGAAAAAATCAACCAGAATATCTGCACTGCCAGGGCTGTCTTCCAGGAGCAGAAGGCGTTTTTGTACCCCGGGTAACGGGCTGAATGTTTTTATGGCGATGGTTTCCGGAATCTGGAACCAGGCAGTAAAATGGAACGTGCTGCCTTTGCCCGGTTCGCTGTCCGCCCAGGTGTTTCCATCCATCAGTTGGGCAATTTTTCGGCAGATGGAAAGACCCAGGCCGGTTCCCCCATAACGCCGCGTTGTTGATCCATCGGCCTGATGAAAGGGTAAAAATATCCGGGTCAGCTTGTTTCGTTCGATACCAATGCCGGTATCCCGAACCGTAACATGCAATTTGAGGCGATGTTCCTCCTGCTTTTCCATGATCAGATTCAGTTCGATTTCCCCGGATTCCGTAAATTTGGTGGCATTTCCCATCAGATTGGTCAAGACCTGTTGGAACCGAAGCGGATCACCCATCAGTTTTTCCGGCAGATCATGACCGACACGACATAAAATTTCAACCGGTTTGGTCTCAATTCTGGGACGAATCATTTCACACACATCAAATGCAATCTGCTCCGGATTGAACTCGATCCGTTCAAATTCCAGATCACCCGCCTCGATCTTGGAAAAATCCAGAATATCATTGATCAGGTAAATCAGGGCGTCACTGCTGCGCTTGATGATATCGGCATATTCCTGCTGTTTGTCATTCAGGCTGGTTTCCATCAACATGGCCGTAAAACCGATGACTCCGTTCAACGGCGTCCGGATTTCATGACTCATGTTGGCCAGAAATTCGCTTTTGGCCTGATTGGCATTTTCCGCCTCTTCCTTGGCATGTTTCAATTCACCCTGAACCCGTTCCCGCTGATAAATTTCCTCCTGGAGCTGATTGATGACATACTGCAATTCAGAGGTGCGGTCCGCCACCCGCTCTTCCAGTCTGTTGCGGTGTTTTTCCAGTTCGGCTTCCCGAATGGCCAGTTCATGAACCTTGGACTTGAGATCCTCCTGCACCGAGATCAGCTCCCGGTTGTTTTCGGACAGGGTATCGAGCATGCTGTTAAAAGAGTGCCCCAGTTGAATGATTTCATCATTGACGTTTCCGGAAAAAGCAAACCGGTCCTGTATCTGGCCCGCCTTGACATTGCGCATGACATCGGCAATGGTTCGGATGGGATAGACAATTTTTCGGGACATGATCGAGATGATCAGCATCAGCGTCAGAAAACTCAGGGAGGTCGAATACAGGAAAAATGAATGCATCCGGTTCCGGCTGGTCTCTATCTCTTCAAAATCCGACTTCATTTTGACATTGGCATCTTCGGACACCTGCTGGATGATGGTTTTTAACTGTTCACTGATGTGTCGAAAGCGGGATGTAATGGTATTGACCTGGTTTTCGGTAGAAAAATTCTGGGTCAGCAGAAGGGTGAAGGAATCGGAATACCCCCTGATCCGGGTTTCCATGAAATTCTTGTCGATCAGTTTCTGAACAAGGGATTCCAGAACCACCATCAGGGCCTCATATTCAGACTGACGGTTACTGGATAAATAGGCGGTTTGAAAATGGGTCAGATTGAACAGGGGTTTGAGAAGTGACGAATCATTCAGGCGAAGAATGGAAGATGTCAGGGACTGGTAGTTGGATTGAATCAGGGCTGTTTGAATCTGCTGTTCGGTTTTCAACTGAATGATCTGATTGAAATTGAACTCGTATTCCGCCAGAAGAATCACAATTTCCTGCAGGGGGCTGCCGAACGCGGAATTTCCGGGATCGGTAATTAACTGATTGATTTGAACACGCATCTGACTGAGCAGATTTCCGAACTGTTTTTCGGCGCCTGGCTGAAGTCCGTAACGGACGGCCTTGTCCCAATATTGAATTTCGACAAAGAGATTCTGCAGGGATGCCATCTGATTTTCCAGCATCATGGTCTGCCGGCTTTTGCCGGCGGATATGGACTGTTCATTCAGAAAATAGGCCAGTTGGGCATATCCCAGAAGAAAAATCAGCGCCAGCATGAACGCGATGACGTAAAATTTACCGATAACGGATTTCAGCATATGTGTTTCAATTAACAGTCAGTATGAAATGCCAATGACCGGATTGTCTGCCCTCGTGAACAAAAATGGTTATGCCAATAATTTGCATTTCTCCCCTCTGAGCCTGATCCGTTACGGTAACGTTTATGAATCAGAGCAGGGAGGTTCACCCCCATATATGAAAATGACATATACCTTTTTATTCTGAATTCTGTCTTCTGAATTCTGTTTTTCCATTTTCACGGTAACTCATGGCTTTTCAATCAGTTCCAGTTTTACCAGAATCGAAGAAGAGATATCATCCCCCCGAAAGAACCGGGCTGCCTGCTGAATCGCCAGGCTGCCCATGACTTCCGGTTTTTGCCCAACGGTTGCGGTCAATCTGCCCTGTTTAATCTGATCGAGGACCTCCGGAATGCCGTCAAAGCCGATCAGCACACGGGTTGACGGATCAATTCCGGCATCGGTCAGTGCATCCAGAACCCCCAGAATCATGACATCGTTATGAGCAAACACCGCCTCAAACCGGATGGATTTCTGAAGCAGCCGCTGCATGGCCTGCCTGGCATCTTCCCGATCAAAATTGCCGACTTCCCGCGCGGCAATCTGGATGTCCGGATGACGCTGAATCATCGCATTAAATCCCATTCCCCTTTCATGGGATACAGATGCCGCCGGAATGCCTTCCATTTCAATGATCCTGCCATTACCCTTGAGATAGCGGATCATGGCGGACGCCGCGATCCGGCCACCCCCCACATTATCGGATTCGACGTGACACAGAATGTCGGCATCCGATGCCTTCCGATCCACGGTAATCACCGGAATGTGTTTTTCATTGGCCAGCTCGATTCCGGAAACAATGCTCTCGGAATGGGTCGGATTGATGATGAGAAGATCCAGGCCGGTTCGTATCGAGCCGACCATATCGGTCAACTGACGCGCATCATTGTTTTCCGCATCGAACACCACTGTCTGGAAGCCGAAAATCTTTGACATGGACAGCGCCCCCTGAACCAGGGATGAGAAAAACGGGTTGGACAAAGAGGAAATGGACAGATGAAGTTTTTTGTTCATGGATTCAAATGTCACCAGATCAACCGGTGTAATCGTTTTATCCGGAATTTTCTGGCCTTTCAAGGCATTCCAGGCCAGCATGACACCGGTTTGTCCCATGACTTCCGGATGCTGCTCAACCGTTGCATGTATTCTCCCCTGAGTCATTTCATATCGAAGCCCTTCTGTATTGTCATATCCGGTCACCCAGATTTTCTTTTTAAAATCCAGCATGTCCAGTGCTTTCAATGCACCCAGGGCCATCTGATCATTGGCGCACAGAATGGCATCCACAGAATCCGGCTGCCGAACCGTTTTCATGACCAAGGACATGGCTTCATCCATATGCCAGTTGGCGCTTTCCTGGGAAACGATCTGAACACCCGGGCTTTTGGACAGCGCCTGAATCAAACCGTTTTTTCGATCCTCGGCATTTTGAACCCCCCGGATGCCTTCGATGATCATGGCGCGTCCTTTTCCGGAAAGTCTCTGATGGATATAGTTGCCAATCTGGCCGGCCCCCTGAAAATTGTCCGGTCCGACAAACGGAATGGAAACACCGCTTTTTGCCATTTCACCGGCATCCAGCGGGTTATCCACATTGATGACACGGATATTTCCGGCAACCGCCTTTTTGCAGACCGGAACCAGCCGTCTGGAATCCGCCGGGGCAATGACAATGGCGCCATATCCCCGGGAAATGAGATTCTCCATGATATCGATCTGGTGGTCGATATCGGTTTCCCGATCCACACCAAAAATTTCCAGCGGAATGCCTTCCTGTCTGGCAAAGGCTTTGGCTCCGGATTCCATTCTTGAAAAAAAGGGATTGGACAGCGCTTTCATGACCAGGGCGATGGTTTTTTCATTTCCCGCATGGGCGGATGGGGCCATCAGCAACAGGCAAAGCAGAACCGCCTGAAACGCGGCCGGCATCCGGGGCATGGTGATGTGGGGAAATGTCATGGCGCACTCCTTTCGGCATCGGGTACACATTGAAAATACAATCCGTATTGAGATTTGAAAGGTTTTTGAGCCTTATGTCAAAATTTCATTTTGACACTCCAGTAGGCCAAATTGGAACCAAGCCCGAGTCGTGCGCCTCGAGAAGCTGGCATAGCCATTTGACCGTCCGACTGCCGCTCTGCCGAAATGCGGTATGCCGCTCCTTCAGTCTTCAGCCTTAACAGAGAATCAGTCTACCCACCAATTCCAGCCATCCGGCTGTTGACCCGAAAAGCCTGTGAGGAAGACAGCGTATGCGCCATTGCCTTGTGACGCACGGATTCGCGAAAAATATCGGCAATTTCCGGGTCGGTCGCCCCATTTCTGAGAGGTGTTTTGATATCGTCCTGACGATCGGACAGCAGACAGGATCGAAGCTGACCGCTGGCTGTCAGCCTCAGCCGGTTGCATGTGCCACAAAAATGATGGCTCATGGCGCTGATAAAGCCGATTTCCCCAATGGCATCCGCAAATCGGAAGCGCCGGGCCGGCCCATCCAGGCAACCATTCTGAATCGGCTCCAGTGGGCCAATCGCCTGTGTCAGGCAGGCCTGAATTTCAGGTGTCAGCAGAGGAGTTGCGGCATTTTCGGCATCTGATCCAATCGGCATATATTCAATGAACCGGAAATGAAATGGCCGTGTCAGGGATAATCGGGCGATATCCACCAGTTCGTCGTCATTGACCCCTCTCATGGCCACAGTATTGATCTTGATGGGAGAAAATCCCAGTCCGGCAACCGTCTGAATACCGTCCCATACATTCTGAAATACATCCAGTCCGGTAATGGTTTTAAACCGCTCCGGCTTCAGGGTGTCCAGGCTGATATTGATCCGCCGGATGCCGGCATCCCGGATTTCTTTGGCATGATGCTTCAGCAGTACACCGTTTGTTGTCAGGGAAACATCCCGGATACCCGGAAACCGGACCAGTTTCTCCAAAAAGCCGTACACACCTTTCCGGACCAGTGGTTCGCCACCGGTCACCCGGATCTTGTCAATTCCCAGATCAACGCCGATTTTTACGATGTGAAGGAGTTCTTCATAACTCAGAATATCCTCATGATTCAGTTTGGGAGACAATTTTCCGGGCTGACAGTACATGCACCGCAGATTGCACCGGTCGGTGATGGAGATTCTCAGATAACTCAGTTTCCGTTGATGGGGATCAATCAGTTTCATCCATCGCCCCCTGCATCATGAGTTGCCTCCATGATCAACAATGGCCTGACATAATCCGGGAATCGTATAAACCGATGCGGTGACATGAACCGTCAGCCCTTTTTTTTCTGCTGTTGCAGTTGTAATGGGTCCGATACTGGCCAGTGTGACAGAATCGAGAAGTGCATGGATGCGATCCGGCGGGAGCATCGCCAGAAAATTCTGAACCGTGGATGAACTGGTGAATGTGATGATATCGACCTGATGATTTTCAAGAAGTGAAATGAGGTGTCCGGCATCCTGTCGGGTGCTGTGGGTATGATAGGCCGCAATATCATCCACCTGTGCGCCCATCCGGGTCAGTTCTTCGGGCAGTATGCTCCGTGCTTCCCGGGCGCGCGGCAACAGAATCCGTTTTCCGGCAACCGGTTGATTGGAAAAGGCTTCGATAATGGATTCCGCCCGAAAGCTCTCCGGCGCGATGTCGCTTTTGACACCATAGCCCAGGAGCTTTTCCGCAGTTGCCGGGCCGATGACCGCGGTCTGAATCCGGCCCAGCCTGCGGGAATCCAGCCCCTTTTCAAACAGCCTGTCAAAGAAGAACTTTACGCCGTTGACACTGGTGAAAATCAGCCAGTCATATGTTGGCAGGTTATCGATGGCCCGGTCCATTTCGGTCCAGTCTTCGGGAGGGGATATGGTGATAACCGGAAATTCGATGCAGTTGGCGCCCAGCCCGGAAAGCTGAAAAACCAGATCACTGGCCTGCTCCCGGGCCCGGGTGACAACCACGGTTTTTCCCATCAGGGGACGGTCTTCAAACCATTTCAGCTTGTTCCGAAGCCCCACCACCTCGCCAACCACAATGATGGAAGGTGAACCGATACCCGATTCCCGGACCGCGTCAACAATGGTGGCAAGCGTTCCGGTGACGGTTTTCTGGCGGTATGTGGTTCCCCACTGAATCAGGGCAACGGGTGTATGCTCCGGTTTGCCGTATTTCATCAGATTGCCGACAATATTCGGCAGATTTTTGACCCCCATAAAAAACACCAGGGTGCCGATGCCCTGTGCCAGAGATGGCCAGTCAATTTTGGATTCGGCCTTGGTGGGGTCCTCATGGCCGGTGACAAACGCCACGGTTGCGGTGTAATCCCGATGGGTCAGGGGGATGCCGGCATACGCCGGGGCCGCAACGGCCGATGTCACACCGGGCACGATCTCGACCGGAATGCCGTGTTCGATCAGCAGTTCCGCTTCTTCACCTCCCCGGCCAAAAATAAATGGATCTCCGCCTTTCAGCCGGGTCACAATCAGACCCGATCTGGCTTTTTCCAGAATCAACTGATTGATTTCCTGCTGGGGCAACGTGTGATCGCCGCCTTTTTTGCCGACATATATGCTCTCGGCTTTCGGGGAAACATACCCCAGCAGTTGCGGGGAAGCCAGATAATCATAAATCACCACATCCGCGGCTTTCAGACATTCGATGCCCTTCAATGTGATCAGGCCCGGATCTCCGGGCCCTGCGCCCACCAGATAAACCTTACCCGTTGACTGAGTCTGCATGGTCTTTCAATTCTTTCAATATGCGATCCGCGCCCTGCGCCAGAAGCGTTTCCGCCAATTCGACGCCGATCGATCCGGCTGACAGGGCCGGGCCGGATGCGCGTTTGCGGATCATCTGTTTTCCATCCAGGGAGGCAACCAGACCATCCAGAATGAAGGTTGCATTTTCAATTTGTCCAAACGCCGCAATCGGAACCTGACACCCCCCTTCCAGCCGGTTCAGGAATGCGCGTTCTCCCAGCACGGTGATGCGGGTGGCCTCATGATTCAGTGGCTGAATCCGGGTGGCGGTCAGCGGGTCATTTTCCCGGATTTCGATGCACAACGCCCCCTGGCCCACGGCCGGAAGCATATGTTCTGCGGTCAGGTACTGACTGATATGGCTGCCGAGTCCCAGCCGGAGAACACCGGCAGCCGCCACAACGATGGCATCCATGTCCCCGGATTCCAGCTTTCGAATCCGGGTGTCCAGATTTCCCCGCAGGGACACAATGGCAAGATCCGGACGCAGATGAATCAGTTGGGCTGCCCGTCTCAGGCTGCTGGTGCCGACAACCGCATGGGGCTTCAGGCCATCGAGTGGCGTTTTATTTTTGGAAATCAGCACATCACAGGGGTTTTCCCGTACCGGAACCGCGCCGATGCACAACCCGTCCGGAATATCCGCCGGCATGTCCTTCATGCTGTGAATCGCGACATCGATTTGGCCGTCGATCAGTTGATCTTCAATCTCCTTGACAAACAGACCCTTGCCGCCCACACGCGCCAGCGGTGCGTCCAGAATCTTGTCCCCTTTGGTCTTGATGATGACCAGCTCGACATCAAGGTCTGCATGACGGGATTCCAGTTCGGATTTCACCCAGTTGGCCTGCCAGAGCGCCAACTGGCTGCCCCGTGTGCCGACTCGAATGGTATGTGCCATCAGTGTCCGCACCCCGCGCAACTGCTGGCGCTGCATCCACCACAGGATGACGACGAAGCGGCTGTTTTGACAGGTTCTCCGGCGCTCCCTTTGCTGACAAATCCGCAGATGGACATTTTCCGGATGATTTGTGAACTGCTGCACGCCGGGCAGCAGTCCGGCTCCTGGCTGCGAAATACCAGATATTCAAAATTCTGTTCGCAGGTATTGCAATGATATTCATATATTGGCATTGAATTGATCTCCTTTGTCGTGGAAATNNTCATGATCATTGATTTCGAATATCGACAATCTGCTGAATCCATGCCGCACAATCATAACCCAGTTGACTGGCGATCCGGAATTCTTTCATCGCCTCATCCAGCCGGTTCTGGCCCAGATGAATACGTCCCAGCCGGAACCGGTACAACCCGTTTTGTGGGGTAATGTCCGCACTTTTGCTGCAGAACACACTGGCGATTTCTGAATTTTCACCGGTTATATCATATAAATGTCCCAATGCAGACAGCGATTCCGCATCAAACGGATTTTTCTTTATCGCACGGGTAAACACCGTGATGGCGTCCGGATTCATCCCCAGCGCCATGAGGCTCTGGCCCAGAACGCGAAGCGCCTCTCCGGCCTCCGGTTTCAATTGAACCGCCCGCTCCAGACACGGCCAAGCCTTTTGGGGGTTGCCAAGGGTCAGATGCAGCTTTCCGGCCTGAAACATTACTTCAAATATATCGTTTCCCAGCGGTTCTGCGGCCGTGAAACAGGCCTCTGCTTCCGGCAGGTTTCCGGCCAGCAGATTCACAACCCCCCTGTTGTAGATGGCCATGACCTCTTCGGGGTTATGGGTCAGCGCCATATCAAAGTATTTCAGGGCAACATCATATGCTTTGTTCACACCAAAACAGACACCCAGACTGTTCAGGACATTGACATTTTCGGGGTCCAGAATCAGGGCCTTTTCAAACTCCTGAATTGCGCCGGTAATATCGCCCTGCTGATACAGCACATCCCCGCTGATATTCAGGGAAAGTGCATCCAGAAACTGGTCGCAGTCCGACCCCAAAAGTAATGCATGATTCAGGGCTTTCAAGGCATGGCTCAGGGTGTCGTGACGGCTGAAGTCGCGTGTGGGGAAAAACGAGGCGCCCATGGAGACCGTCAGATTCATGGAGAGCTTCAGGTTGTCCCGGATTGACTGCATCAGGTCATGACAGCCCGACTCCATCAGATTTGGAAAAAGGCCACAAACCGTCATCGCGTCAAACAGACCCCATACCGGCGAATATCCGGCGGCGGCCTGCTGCAAAAACAAATGAAGGTCATGGCTGTTTCCCGGTCTGAACCCGGTTTGACGGGTGCCCGGCCGGATCATCAGCACACCAAAGCTGTCAACCGATTGGATAAATTCGGCAACCCGTTCACGAAACCGGTCCCCGGACAACAGCGTCGAAATCGCGGTATCCAGCGGAATCATGTCAGTCGTAAAGGCCAGGGATTTTTCCGATAGTCCATTTGGAGATGGTAACGCCGGCAGATATCGGGTTATTCTGTCACTGACAGGATGATCCGCTGACGGATGGGATGGCGTAAAGAGAAAAAACGGATCACTGTCACACCGGTCTGCAATCCGGCATGGGGTGGCGCACTGAGTCATTTTCATTGGGACAATGTCCTTAAAAGATCTGTAACGGCAGAATCAATGATGGGATATTCATCATCCATCAGTGTTCGAATGTCCAGAATGAACCGATCCGCTTCAATCCGGCCGATAATTGGAATTGACTGATGCCGCATGAAGCGTTCGATGCCGGCGGCAGATAACCCCGTGATGGCAAGACCGATCCCGACCGACGGGATGTTCAGAAGCGGCAGGGAACCGCCGCCGGCCTGGGAGAATATATCCATCACCCGGATGTCGATGCGGGAATCCGGGATCCGGGACAGGAGGGAAAAGAGGTTTTCCGCCCGTTCGGATATCTGTTCAACCGGTTGGGTCAACATGCGAAGGGTGGGGATGGTTTCAACAGCCTTTTCCGGGTTCCGGTAAAGCCGAAGCGTGCCTTCCAGGGCCGCCAGCGTCATCTTGTCGATTCGAAGCGCCCGGATGAGCGGATTTTGTTTGATCTGATCGATCAGGTGTTTTTTTCCCAGAATGATGCCGGCCTGGGGGCCCCCCAGCAGCTTGTCGCCGCTGAACGTGACAAGATCGGCGCCACTGGAAACCGATTCCTGAACGGTTGGTTCATGAACCAGACCATAAGCCGAAAAATCGATAAAGGTGCCACTGCCCAGATCTTCCATGACCGGAATGTCATGACGCCGGCCCAGCGACACCATATCTGTCAGGGACACGCCCGATGTAAAGCCCATGATTCTGTAATTGCTGGTATGGACCTTGAGAAGCAGTCCGGTCTGTTCCCGAATGGCCGATTCATAATCCCGCAGATGGGTCCGGTTGGTCGTGCCCACCTCTTTCAGGATTGCACCGCTTCGGGTCATGACATCGGGAATGCGAAAGGAACCGCCGATTTCGATCAGCTCTCCGCGGGATACGATGACCTCTTTTTCCCTGGCGGATGTGTCCAGACACAGCAGAACCGCTGCCGCATTGTTGTTGACCACCATTGCGGATTCCGACCCGCTGATTTCACACAGGATATCCTCGACCGCACTGTACCGGGACCCGCGTTTTCCCTTTGCCAGATCGAATTCCAGATTTGAATAACAGCAGGCGGTTGTACACAGATGATCCATCACCGATTTGGCCAGAATGGATCGGCCCAGATTGGTGTGAATGATGATACCGGTGCCGTTGATGGTTCGCCTGAGGTTGAACCGGGTCAAAACCCGTGCGTGATCTTTCACCTGTTCCATCAGNNCCATCCGGATGGCCCGAAGCCGGACGCTCCGGGGAATGTCTGTAAAAAAAGGGTCTGCTTCTGCCAGTTCCAGCAACCGTTCCACGGCCGGAAGCTGTTTCAGCAGATTTTGCTGTTCTGATGTAAGGGGCATAAAAACCAGTTGTGAATGATGTGTAACGACTCAGGTATTCAGAATTCAGGAGTCGGAATTCAGAACAGCCCGCATGTAAGCTTCCAGTAGTTTACCGGCTTCTTTAATTGGCAGGATTGGCTAACCTGCTGAATTCTGACTCCTGACTACCTGAGCAGTAATAATTATAAATATACTTTGAACGGTCACAATCT
>DFZE01000222.1:48932-63295 GCA_002382065.1 Desulfobacteraceae bacterium UBA4064 | reverse complement strand
CCAAAGAAAGCGTGTATGAGACACGAATGATGCTGGCGTCCCAGGGGCTGCCCCAGGGCGGCGGTATCGGGTTTGAAATATTTGACGGCACCAAACTGGGCATGAGCGAGTTTGTACAAAACATCAATTTCCAGCGTGCCATGCAGGGGGAACTTTCCAGAACCATCAATCAGATCGAAGAGGTTGAATCTTCCCGGGTGCATTTGGTGATGACAGCCAAATCCCTGTTTGTCGAAGATGAAGAACCGGCTCAGGCATCGGTGGTTCTCAAACTGAAACCCAGAAAAAAACTCAAGCCGGAACAGATTCTGGGCATAGTCCATCTGGTTTCATCCAGCGTATCGGGATTAAAGCCGGATAACGTGACCATTGTCGATAATTTCGGGAAAATGCTGTCCGAAAACAAACAGGAAAACAACCCGGAAAAAAAACGAACCGAGCAGCTTGAATATCAGAACACGATTGAAAGGGGTCTGGAAGGCCGGGTAATGACCATGCTTGAACAGGCCCTGGGCCCGGGCAAAGCGATTGTGCGCGTGTCATGCGCGCTGGATTTCAGACAGCAGGAAAAAACAGAGGAACGATATTATCCGGATAACAAGGTCGTTCGCAGCGAGCAACTCTATAATGAATCATCTGTCAAAGCAGAAAAAACACCGATGGGCGTTCCAGGCTCGCAGTCCGAAATTGCAGAAAAATTGGCGAGCAATACATCGGGGAGCAATGCGACCGAATTTCAGAAACAGGATCATACCACCAATTATGAAATCGGCAAACTGACCAGCCATACCGTGGAGCCGGTTGGCAAGTTGACCGGATTGTCCGTGGCCGTTCTGGTGGATGGAACCTATAAAAAAGTTTCAGCCGATAGCGGTGTTCAATGGGATTATGTTCCGCGATCTCCGGATGAAATGAGCAAGCTGAAAAGTATCGTGATGCGTGCGGTCAACCTGAGTGAATCACGGGGCGATGCGGTTGAGGTCGTGAATATTTCCTTCAATGGCCCGGAATCCGGTAATCTTGAAGAGAAAAGCGGACCGGTCTGGATTGAACGGCTGAAACAGTATTCCGCATATGTTCAATATGGATTTTCACTCCTGTTTTTATTGCTGACCTTTGTGTTTGTGATTCGACCGCTCATTCAGTGGATAACCGGAGAGAAAAGAAAAGCGGACGCATCACTGATTGGTGAGCTCCCCAAAACCATCCAGGAAATCGAAAATGACTATACGGGAGCAAACCGGTCGCTGCCGATGATGGAAAAAGCCTCCCAGTTTCTTCTGTCGGATAATCCCGCAACCGTTCAACTGTTACGGGAATGGCTGAAGCAGGAGCAGAAAGTGGCATCATAATCGGATAACTGTTGGACTTCAAACGGATCAGGAAATGATATGAACGGCGAAAAAATCAATACGAATCAGTTGTCCGGCCCCATGAAAGTGGCCATTCTGATTCATTCCATGGGGAAACATGCCACACAGGAACTCATGCGCATTCTGAATGAAAAGGAAAGAAATATCATCGAGGCCAATCTGAAGCGGGTGGATTCCATTCCTCCGGAAGTCGTTGAAGCCGTAGCTGCCGAGTTTATCGCATTGGTTGAAGCGGCAAAAAAAAATCCCGAATCCGTAACACATGTCCTGAAAGAAGAACTGTCAAAATCGGACAGAGAAAAGCAATCTTCCACCGGAATCGAATCCCAAGCCAATGAAGAATCGGATGATGACGAGTTTGCCCTGAAAACCCTTCAAAGCATTGAAGCGGATCAACTGGCTGAAATGATAAAAGATGAACATCCCCAGACAATCGCTGTCATTATTGTCCATCTGAAACCGGAGACCGCCAGTGATGTCCTGTCCAGGCTTCCGGTGCACGTAAAAGTGGAAGTGGCCATGCGGATTGCCCGACTGGACAAGGTATTGTCAGGCATGGTCCTCGAGATTGACCATGTTTTCGAAGAAGTTCTGAAAAAAAAGAAAAAATCGGTTACACGCAAAACCGGTGGGGTCGCCCATCTGGCGGAGCTGCTCAATCTGGTGGATGGATCAACATGCGAAGCCATTCTGACGGATATGGAGGAGAGCAATCCGGATCTGGTCGCCCAAATCAAACTGATGATGTTTGTATTTGAGGATCTGGTTCTGGTGAATGACAAGGGTCTGCAGAAAGTTCTCAGGCGGGTGGAAACCAACAAGCTGGCACTGGCGCTGAAGGGCGCATCCGATGATGTAAAAAATAAAATATACAAGAATATATCCGAACGGGCCGGCGCGATGCTCAGGGAAGAAGTGGAAGCAATTGGTGCGGTTCGAATGAAGGATGTCGAAGACGCCCAGCAGGTGATCACCAAGGTCATTCAGGAACTGGAAGCCAGTGGTGAACTGGTCATCATGGGACGAAAGGGAGGAGATCTGATTACATAATATGATCGATGACAGTCCCAGACACAACAAATCATCATGCCATCCCTATTGTTTTCCGGAGATTCTGCCCGGTTCCCAAATCGAAAATGATGTCCGGCCGGACGGGTTCAAGCGAATGTTTGTGAATTCAGACACAGATATTCAATCGACCGGATTTCAGGCGGACAACCTGCAGATGCCCAAGGGGAAAGACCAGATGATCGTACATTCCCGGGAAGACACCTTGACACCTGAAGATGTCCACACTGAAATCATCAATAAATTGATGGAAGAAGCCCAGAAGAAAGAAGCAGCCGCCTATGAAAAAGGGCTTCAGGAGGGTACCCAAAATGGCATTAAAAAAGGCACAGCCCAGGGGAAAAAGGCCGGTTATGATCATGGGTTGAAAGATGGCCGACAGGCGGTTGACCCCATCATTCAACTCTTTAACCGGGCAATCGAGGATGTCGAAGACTTTAAAAGACAGCTTTATATCGAGGCCCAGGAAGAAGCGGTAAAACTGGCGATTGCCATGACCCGAAAAATTATCGCCTGCGAGCCTGCCATAAATCCGGATGTTTTATTGAATGTGATGCGGATAGCCTTGGGAAAAACCGATGGGACTGAAATCGTGCGCATACGGATTCATCCAACAGAATCCGAATGTCTTCGCCAGGGACGGTTTGATTTAAAAATTTCCGATCAGGTGGTGCTGGTGGCGGATGGCGCTATCGAACCGGGTGGCTGCATGATTGAAACGCTGTCCGGTGATTTGAATGCGCGGCTTCAATCCCAACTTGCGGTTCTTGAGGAAGCGTTTGAACAGGAGCTTGATAACTTCAGAAATTTGAAAAAACCGGATGAATAACCGCGCCATCATATATTGTGAAAAACTTTTTAACCATCTATCAGGACCAATGCCATGGATTTGAGCCGTTTCCATCAGATTATCGAGACATCGTCCCCGATTCAGCCAAACGGACGGGTCACCCAGGTGGTGGGCCTGGTCACGGAATCGCTGGGACCGGCCACAATATTGGGCAGCGAATGCTATATTTATCCAAAGGATTCATCTGCAAAACGGGTGAACGCAGAGGTTCTGGGCTTCCGGGACAAGCGGGTGTTAATGATGCCGCTTGAGGATATCCGGGGTATTGGACCCGGCAGTCGCGTGGTTTCCAGTCAGAAAAAAGCCGGTATTCCGGTCGGCAAGCAACTCCTGGGACGCGTTCTGGGCGGGTTGGGCGAGCCCATCGATGGAAGAGGACCGATTCTCTGCGATGTGGAATATCCGATTTACGCCGAGCCGATGAATCCGCTGACCAGAAATCGGATTACGACACCGCTGGATCTGGGAATACGGGCTATCAATGGCCTGCTGACGGTTGGTTGTGGTCAGCGCGTGGGCATATTTGCCGGATCAGGGGTTGGCAAAAGCGTTTTACTCGGGATGATTGCCAGAAGGACATCCGCAGATGTCAATGTGATTGCGCTGATTGGTGAGAGAGGGAGAGAGCTGAACGAATTCATTCAGAAAGAATTGGGGGAAGCGGGGTTGAAACGATCGGTTGTCATTGTGGCCACATCGGATCATCTGCCATTGATTCGTCTGCGCGCCGCATTTACGGCGACGACCATAGCCGAATTTTTTCGGGACATAGGCTGCCATGTCAATCTGATGATGGACTCGGTCACCCGATTTGCGATGGCGCAGCGGGAAATCGGGCTGGCGCTCGGAGAGCCGCCGACCTCAAAAGGATATACGCCATCGGTTTTTACCCTCCTCCCCAAACTGCTGGAAAGGGCCGGAACATCTTCCGGCAGAGGAACCATCACCGGTCTTTATACCGTTCTGGTTGAAGGAGACGATCACAACGAGCCCATCGCCGATGCGGTCCGGTCGATCCTGGATGGTCACATTGTATTGACTCGGGATCTGGCCATGCAGAATCATTATCCGGCGATCGATGTGCTGAGCAGTATCAGCCGGGTAATGAATGATATTGTCGCAGTATCTCACCGGGAACAGGCCGGCATGATGAAATCCCTTCTGGCAACGTATAAAAAAGCCGAAGATCTGATCAATATCGGTGCGTATGTCATGGGCAGCAATCCAAAAATCGACAGGGCCATCAAAATGATTGAGGCCATCAACCGCTATCTTCAGCAGGATATGGACGAAAAAGTCGATTACAACCAGAGTCTCAAACAGCTTGATGCATTGTTTGCCGAGGATAAATAATACGGATGCCCCCATTTGCGTTTGAAACCCTGTTGAATCAACGAATTCATCAGGAGGAAAAAATCCAGAAGGAGATGGCTGTTTTCAGCCGCACGCTTTTTGAAGAACAGCAGACTCTGAAACAATTGGAAAGCGATCAAAAACGGGTGCTGAATGAAATTCAACAAAAACAGAATGACGGGATCACGGTTTCAGAACAGGTTCTGTATATGAACTATCTGGATGGAATGGTGTCTCTCATCCGAACTCAGAAAGAGACGATTCAAAAGGCCGAAACGCAACTGGACCAGAAGCGATTGGCGCTTATCGAGGCCGTAAAAAAACGGAAGATGCTGGAAAAACTGAAGGAAAAAAGTCAAAAATGTTATTGGGAAAAAGAGCGGAAGCTCGAGCAGAATCTTCTGGATGAGGCTGCGGTATGCCGCTTTGAAAAAAATGACTTCATTCAATCCTGATGTTCGCATGAAAAAGGCTCAGCCTGCCGCTCGGAAACGAATAGGGAATGCAGGACAATGCCTCTGTGAGCCAAGGGTTTTGTCTGTAACAGTTTGAATAAAGGGAAACAGCCATGATTCAGGAAAATTCATTTCTTTCAACAAAAATCAATCCCAAAGGCCAGGTCGATAGCATGGGAAAAACCCTGTCGAATCGGAGCCAGAATGATGATGAATTCAACAATTCTGTTGCAGACTGGTTAAAACAGTTTTCGGATGTCCTGTCCCGAATTGAAAACGATCCGGACGATGGAAAAAATTGTTCGGATGGAATGTTACCCAATGAGGCATCACAGGACAGTCACTGGCCCAGACAGAAAAATAAAACGGGGACGGATTCGCTGGAACTGATCAATCCGCAGACCATCCGGCCATTGAATGCCGCTCCTGTATCCGATATCTCCCTGATTGATCGTATCGCCATAACGCAGGGAGATATGGACTATCCGGTTGGCATCTCTGANNTCTCAATCCAGGGTTACAGACCATTACACAACCAGAATCCTTATCCGCCAGGTTGCCTGAAAAAAACAGCCGGACATTTCAACAGGCTTCCCTGTCGGCAGATTTGATCCAGGATGAAGGCGATGATGGGATTATGGTCCAAACGAAACCTGCAACAACTGCATCAGACTTTCAAAACAGCGAAAACGGTCAAACGCTGTTGAATCAGACCTTTCAAGAGAAATCATCCGAATTATCGGCAAAAGGCAAAGGGGCTAACCCCGAAAATTTCGAAACAGAATCGGGTAGCGTCAATATGGTCAAGAGGGACAATCCGACAGAAAACCGGAATCTGGCCAACCTGGAAAACACGGATGATTCCATCCAGGAAGTGAAGTTTTCAGATCAGGTTACCCAGACCAGGGATGCGAATAGCGAAATTAAAGTTACAAATACAACCAGTTCCATACCGGAAAACCGAAGTTCTGTTTCAAAGCCATTGGAATTCCCGGTAATCCGTCAAATTGTGGATCATGCCGCCATAAAACTGATTGACGGGCATTCGCAAATTCGAATCGAACTGAAACCGGAATCTTTGGGAAATCTGACGCTTCAGATTTCATCGGAAAATAATCAGATTTCATTAAAAATTACGGCGGAAAACTTCCAGGTCAAGGATGCCATCGAAAACCAGATCGGCCAGCTCAGGGTTGAGCTTCAGCGGAAAGGCATGGAAATCGATACGGTTCATGTCGATATATTCAATCCGGAATCCACCTATTCACAGTCCGGCCGCCAGGGACATGCCGAAACCCAGCAGGATAAAAATGGCACGTCATTTGCATCCATTGTTGATGAAAATGAGCCGGAAACCACGGAACTCTCTGACACAAACCCGCCAGTTCCGGTTTTGCCCAGTGACCGTAAGTTAAGCTGTTTTGCATGATTGAAAAGGATGGTGAATCATGACTGTCGCAGGTATCGGCGCCACCACATCGCCAACAAACATGTTGTATGATAGTGATTCCACCACAATGGGAAAAGACGATTTTCTGACGCTTCTGGTAACCCAGTTGCAGAATCAGGACCCATTGAATCCGGCGGAAAGCACGGAATTCGTTTCTCAGTTGGCGCAGTTCAGCGCATTGGAGCAAATGAGCAATGTCAATGAAAACCTTAAAATCATTCAACTATTTGAACAGTCGATCAACAATGCCCAGGCAATGAATTTTATCGGAAAAACCGTCAGGGCCAACGGCAGCATGTTTGAAGTTGAATTTAACGAAAGTCATGACATCAAGTTCCAACTTGCAGAAGATGCTGCAGCCGTTCATATCAAAATATACGACAATCTGGGTGAATTTATCACAGAACTCGAGCCGGGCGAAATGGCTGCAGGGGAACATACGGTTACATGGGATGGAACAGATGAAAATGACACGCCGGTATCTCCCGGAACCTATTCCTTTACCGTAGCGGCAGAAAATGAAGATGGCGAAACCATGCCGACCGCGGCATATATTGAAGAAGAAATAACCGGCGTATCCTATCATGACGGGAACACCTATCTGATGGCAGAGGATATCGAGATTCCGTATTCTGCCATCATGGCTGTCGAAGAAGTGGAAGAGGGAGGAGAAGGAGAAGGGGAATCCGGTTGGGTGGACTCGACAGCAGAATCAGCTTCCGGATCAAATTCTGAAACCGGGGAACCGGTAACCTGGCAGTGATATCCGGAACAGGGGCTTGATCGCCTCTGTGCATAAAAATGCTTTTCAATACATAATACTAAAATGTTTCTTAATGATAGAACCTTACACAGGAGGATGCCCCATGATCAGCTCTCTATATTCAGGCATATCAGGCCTGAATGCGAACACCCAGAAGATGTCGGTTGTTGGCGACAACATTGCCAATGTCAACACCACGGGATTTAAAAGTACCGAAATCTCTTTTGACAACCTGATTAATAAATCGGCAGCCGGTTATACCGGCATGGAAATCGGCAGCGGCGTTCTGCTGTCGGATGTCAGCTATAACTGGGGGCAGGGAACTCTGGAACGGACGACCAATCCCTATGACATGGCCATCAGCGGAAAAGGATTTTTTATTGTTCAGACCGATGATGGTGAGCAGTTCTATACCCGGGCAGGCGAATTCGATTTTGATGAGGAAGGAAATCTGGTCAATCCGGAAGGGTATGTGGTACAGGGCTATGCCATTCCGGCTGGCGTGGATCCGCCGGCAGATCCGGCAGCCGGACTTGTGCCCATCACCATTGATCCGGAAGTTTACCAGGATATCACGGTTGATGAGGACGGTGTCTATTATGGGGTTGTCAAAGATCCAGATGCGGCCAATTTTGGTCAAAAAGTCGCCCTGTTTCAGATTGCCGTGTGCGATGTCAACGACAAGTCATCCATGGCCAAAATGAGCGGAAATCTATATACAAAAGTGACTCCTGGCCTTCCGGAAACATTCGGGATACCGGAAACATTCGGGCTGGGGGCTGTCACGCCCAGCACCCTGGAAATGTCCAACGTGGATCTGGCCAAAGAATTTGTCAACATGATCGTGGCGCAACGGGCATTTTCCGCCAATTCCAAGGTCATCACAACCAGTGACGAAATCCTTCAGGAACTGGTAAACCTCAAACGATAGGGGGATGACTCATGATCAGGGTAACCCGGCTTAACGACATCGAGATGGTGGTAAACGCCGAGCAGATTCAGACGGTTCAGGCGACTCCGGACACATTGATCACATTTGCCAACCAGGACAGACTGATGGTCAAGGAACCGGTTGAAGAGCTGTCAAAACGAATTGTGGATTATCATAAAACGATTTATCAGAACCGGCTGTCATCCGAAATTCTTCAACAGTTTGACCGCATTCTCAATTAGTCTGATTCATGACAATGGAAGCTTTCGGACTCGGGCGAACGTCAAACCATTGACATTCGCCCGATTAATTTGACGCTGTTCAAAGATGCCCCCACCATACCGATAGCCCCCCTTCCTGCTGCCTTTCCAAAATCATTATCTTGAAAGCTATATTTACCATGAAAATACAGTTAAAAATAAACATATACCATCAAGCTCCGGAGGAGCGTCCTGTTTGTAGAATGAAGCATAAAAATTTCCATCAAGCTCCGTAGGAGCGGCCTGTGTATTCCGGTTACAGGNNCAGGTCGCCCCTACGGGGCTTTTATAGAAGATATCATTTTCATGCATGGGGGTGAACCCACCGGAATGATTCATGAACATTTACCATGAAAATACTTTTTAACTACGAAACACTCGAAAAATGATCTTCAGACATGGTAGCCCGGGTTTCCATACCCGGGGATAAAGCTTCCGATAACTTGAAATTTACATCCGGCAAACGCTGAAATGCGATAACAGAACTGGTCGATATTTCTCATTGGCACTCTGTTTGCATCATTTAATACAGGATACTCAGGTATCAGTCTGTCCGATATTGATCTTATGCAGGAGAACAACTCGTGGATATCACAACACTGATTGGAATTCTGATCGCTGGAAGCCTGGTGGTCAGCGCCATTTTGATGGGCGGTTCCGGAATCTGGTTTCTGGATTATCCGTCCCTGATGATCGTCTTTGGGGGTACAATGGGCGCGACGCTGGTCGCATACCCGCTATCAGAGGTTTTGAGTGTGGTCGGCATTGCCAAAAATGCGTTTCTGCATCGATCTCAGACCCCCATGTCCATCATCCCGATACTGGTGGATTTTGCCAAACAAACCCGGATAGACGGTATCCTGTCTTTTGAATCCAGATTGAAGGAAATCAAAAATTCATTTCTGGCAAAAGGCATTCAGATGGCCATCGATGGCATGGAAGCCAGCGCCATAGAAAATGTGCTCAGCACGGAAATCGCCTACATTGGCGAACGCCACAAACTGGGCGCCGATATTTTTACCACAATGGGATCATTTGCACCGGCCATCGGTATGCTGGGTACCATCATCGGACTGGTGCAGATGCTGCGTCAGATGTCCGATCCCAGTCTGATCGGTGCGCCCATGGCTGTCGCACTGTTAACCACATTCTATGGAACCCTGTTATCAAACCTGCTGTTCATGCCCATTGCCGAAAAACTGAAAATCCGCAGCAAACAGGAAATGCTGCTCAAAGAGATGGTTCTGGAGGGCATTCTGTCTGTTCAGTCCGGAGACAACCATCGCATTGTCGAGCAAAAACTGATTGCCTTTCTCTCCCCCAAAAGTCAGATCAAGATCAATGACAAATCGCTGAATTATCCGGAATATCGATCCATTCATACGGACTCTGGCGCATGAACCCCAAAAAATCAAAGCACCAGGATACATCCAGTTCACGAATTGGCAAAGACCGGTGGCAGGTGACATATTCCGGTTTTATCATGATGCTCCTGTGTTTTTTTATCATGCTGAGTTCATTTTCCATGCTGGAGTCGTCCAAAATTTCCCGATTTCTCAAATCCTTTTCGACAGAACCCAATATTCTATCCAGTGGAAAACGATTCGAATCCAATAAAGTCATTCTTCCCGATGCTCCTGAAATGATCGATTATCGGAGCCATATGGCCGGCATTCATCGGGATATTCAGCAGATGATTACAGGTCTGAACATGAACAGCGCCATAACCGTATCGGCATCAAAAGCCGGCATCATGCTGCGTTTTTCGGATTCCATCATATTTCAATCCGGTTATGCAGATATTCTTCCCGATGCACAGTTGATTTTACAGAAAATATGTTCGATTATTTCAAATTATCCCTGCCACATCCGAATCGAAGGGCATACGGATGATGTTCCAATCAAAAGCGGGCAATTTCCATCCAACTGGGAATTATCCGCGGCCAGAGCCATCCATGTGATGCGGGTTATCATGCAGTCCGTGGGACTCTCTTATGAACGTCTCTCTGCTGTTGGCTTTGGTGAATTTCGCCCCCTGTACGCAAATGATTCAGATAATAATCGGGCCGGAAACAGACGGGTGGAAGTGTATCTGATACCTTCGGATACCCGCCGGGAAAATGCGCCATGATCAAAAAATTCAGACAGAAGAAAGCCGGATCAATGGATTCAAATGAACGGATCAGTCCCATATGGCTGACAACCTTCAATGACCTGATCACCCTGATGATGGTTTTTTTTGTTCTCCTGTTTGCCATGAGCGAGACGAACAGCCACAAGTCGGGACAGTTTCTTCAATCTGCTCGGAGCGCGCTCGGAGTTCTGAAAGAAGGGAAACGGCTTGGAATTGCAGGACCCGCCAAGACCAATTCACCCGAAATCCGCGATGCATCGGCCCGGGAACCGGATGCGGAAACATCACCTGAAAAAAAAATATTCACTCATCCCGATGTATCTATTGTTCAGAGTGCTCAAAAATTATATATAACGATTGCGGACCGGATATTGTTTCAGATCGGTTCGCCGGAACTGAATTCCGACGGTTATCCGGTTCTGGAAAGGATTGCGACAATGCTTCAGGAGATACCCGGTCATATCTGTATTGAAGGCCATACCGATAATACCCCCATTCAGAATAACCGTTTTCTTTCCAATTGGGAACTTTCGGTTGCCCGGGCGGTTCATGTTCTGAAGTATTTTCTTGACTGTCATAAAATGGATCCGGGCCGGTTTTCTGTTGCCGGATATGGCGAATCACGGCCGGTCAATTCAAATGATTCGCCTGAATTACGGGAAAAAAATCGACGGGTGAGCATCATTCTGGAAATGGAGAAGTAACCCTATCATGTCAAAAAAAAATCTGATCATCATCGCCGGTGTGGCTGTTCTGGTGCTGGGTGTCATTGCCGGCGGGTTTTTCATGCTCTGGACAAAACTGTCCTCCCTGGATAAACCACAGGAGGCTGGAGCCGTTCAGCCTGAAACTCAGGCGCAAAAACCGTCTATTGGTCCGGTTTTCCCGCTTGACAGTTTTATTGTCAATCTCTCGGATCAGGGGGGCAAACGGTATTTGCGGGTAACCATAACGCTGGAATTAAGCGACCCCAAGATTGCCGAGCAGTTGACCCCAAGACTTCCCCAGGTCAGGGATGCCATTTTGATGATTCTGCCAAACAAAAAGGTGGAAGAGCTGCAGACCACGGAAGGAAAACATGCGCTTCGCACCGAACTGATGGCCAAACTGAATGAAATGGCCGGCAATGGCAGCGTCAAGAACATCTTTTTTACAGAATTTGTTATCCAGTAACAGGAACACCCATGGCTGACCAGATTTTATCCCAGGATGAAATCGATGCGTTGCTTGGGGCAATGGCCAAGGGCGAGGTCGATCTCAGCGCAGAGAAAAAACAGGGATCGCAGGTTGTACCCTATGATCTGACTCTCCAGCGGATCATGATGCGCGACGAGTTTTTTGCGTTGGGCGAGGTGTATGACAAATTCTCCGGATTATTGCAGGGGGCCATTTCATCGATGATTCAGAGAAGCATTGAAGTCAAGCTGGTATCGACGGAAATGGTGAAATTTGGAGAATTCATCAAAGCCTTTTCAAACCCGACCAGTTTCAATATTTTTTCCATGGAACCCCTGATTGGTTCCGCGCTGCTGGCGGTTGAATCTGATCTGGCGTTTTCACTCATTGACTGCATGTTCGGGGGAGATGGCAAACCCCTGAGCCAGTCCAGGGATTTTACACAGATTGAACAGCGCATGCTGGGCAAATTTGCCATTGAAACCCTGACCAGTTTTGAAAAAGCCTGGGAATATGTCTTTCCGGTGAAAACATCCCTGAAAAAAACAGAGACCAAATCCGAGTTTGTTCATATGGTCAATCCGAGTGATCAGGTTATTGTCATTGTTTTTTCGATTATTGGAAAAGAATTCACCGGCAGCCTGTACATGTGCATCTCTTATCTGATGCTGGAACCGATAAAGGAAAAACTTTCCACCAAATACCTTCGGGAAAAAGATATGGCCTATGCCTGGCGTCACCAGTTGGAAAACCTGCTGGATGAAACACCGGTAGAGCTGGTTGCGGAATTGGGAAGAACGGTTCAGTCTGTTCGAAATCTGCTCAATCTGGATGTGAATGATGTGTTGAGGCTGAATGTCGGACCAGATGATCCGGTTGTTATCCGAATCGGAAATATCTGCAAATTCAATGGATTTCCTGGAGTGGCCAAGGGAAATCGCGCCATTGAGATTACCCGGATGTTATTGTCTCAAGGAGAAATGACCTGACATGACACATGTTGATTCAAATGCAGCCCAAACCGGACAGAATCCAGCCGTATCGCCTCAGACCGGCGGAGACCGGGAATCTTCTACGGATGGCAGGCAGCGTTCCGATAAACCAACCCGAAACATGGATTTCATTCTGGATGTTCCTTTGGAAATTACAGTCGAGTTGGGACGCACACAAATGGTGATCAACGACCTTCTCAAGCTGGGTCAGGGATCGGTGATTGAAGTTTCCAAGGTTGCCGGGGATACGCTGGAGGTCTTGGCCAATCAGCGGCTGATTGCCAGAGGGGAAGTGGTGGTGGTAAATGATAAATATGGCATTCGTCTGACCGAAATTATCAGTCCCATGGAACGGATCGAGAGGCTGAAGTGATTCCTGAATCCGGGCTGACCATGACCGTTTTGAAGATGGTTGTGGCACTGGTCTTTCTGCTTGGCATTCTGGTTTTGTTCAGGCGCTATATAGGTGGAGCAGGATCGGTTCGAATCGGAAAAGGGTCAAAGCCGATTCGCGTCATTTCTGTCTGTCATGTCGGCCTGAAACAGCATGTAGCCCTGATTCAGATTCCCGGCGCATTGCTGGTATTGGGTATTACTCCGGATCGGTTGCAGGTGTTGTCCCGAATTACGGATCCGGAACTGATCGCACAAGCCCTGACCCGGGAAGCTGCGGATAGCCCAATTTTTTCAGATATTCTGACTAAATTCAAGCGGGGAACGACCTGAATTGCCCATGATGAACCGACAGGCCGGCACATTTATCGCTTTTGCAGTTGTATTCGGATTTTTGACCGTATGGTTACCGGAAGCCGGTGCTGTCGAAACCCCTTCGGCAACAATGCCCCTGTTCAATATCGGTGTCAATCAACTGAAGGGGGCGGAAAATGTCTCGGTGGTTATCGAAATATTTCTGCTGCTGACGGTTTTGTCGATTGCGCCTGCCATTTTGATCATGCTGACGTCCTTTACACGCATCATTATCGTGCTGTCACTCCTTCGACAGGCCATGGGAACCCAGCAGATGCCGCCCAATCAGGTTCTGATCGGCATTGCCCTCTTTATGACCGTTTTTATCATGACGCCAGTCTGGCAGACCATCCACCAAACCGCCCTTCAGCCGTATCTGGATAAAAAACTGGATCCGGAGAAGGCACTGGAAGCCGCCATCCTGCCGCTTCGCGAGTTCATGATGAAACAGGTCCGGGAAAAAGATCTGGCGCTGTTTGTGGAAATATCCGGTCAGAAACGACCCAATTCACCCAATGACCTTCCCATTACCGTAATTGTTCCGGCGTTTATCATCAGTGAGCTTAAAACCGCATTTCAAATTGGTTTTTTAATTTTTATACCATTTTTGATCCTGGACATGGTGGTCTCCAGCATTCTGCTATCCATGGGCATGATGATGCTTCCGCCTGTCATGATCAGCCTGCCATTCAAACTGATGTTGTTCGTGCTGGTTGATGGATGGAATTTGATTGTCGGCTCCCTGGTCAAAAGTTTTTTGATGTAAAAATGCATTTAAAAATAACCCATCAAGCTCCGTAGGAGCGTCCTG
>DFZE01000222.1:0-48922 GCA_002382065.1 Desulfobacteraceae bacterium UBA4064 | reverse complement strand
CAGGTCGCCCCTACGGGGCTTTTTCAGAAGATATCATTTTCATGCCCGGGGGTGAGCAAGCCCTTGATCATGAGCGTTTAATGTGACAATAGTTACAGTGCTGCCATGAGTCGTGAGTCGTGAGACACAGCCTGAACGGCCTGAATGCTGGTTGCGGCACCTTCAATCTTCAGCCTTCAACCTAAAGGATACCCCCATGACACCGGAATTTGTAACCAGTTTTTTTATGGAAGCCAT
Source organism: Desulfobacteraceae bacterium UBA4064 (assembly GCA_002382065.1). GTDB lineage: Bacteria > Desulfobacterota > Desulfobacteria > Desulfobacterales > Desulfatirhabdiaceae > UBA4064. The sequence goes on along the minus strand of DFZE01000222.1, from coordinate 48,685 downwards.
CCGGGTGGCGGTGCTGATCTCTGGCCCCGCACTGATTTTTGGACTGGTTGCCGGCGTGATGGTCAGCATTTTTCAGGCCGCGACCCAAATCAATGAGGCCACACTGGTCTTCATTCCCAAAATGATTGCGGTCGGACTGGCGATGCTCATTTTTTTTCCCTGGATGCTGGAAATTCTGATGGATTTCACCCGGAATATCCTGATCAACCTGCCCGATTATATCCGATAACCAATACAGGGTTTTTATGCTGAGCCTGACCTTCCCCCTGGCCGAAATCGAGCGGTATTTGTTTATCCTGCTGCGCGTCAGTTCGATGACACTGATGATTCCGATATTTGACAGTCGCAACATTCCCGCCATGGTCAAAATCGGTCTGTGTCTGTCATTGGCCCTGCTGGTTCATCAGACACTTCATAGGGAGACCTTTGTTTTTATCGGCGAGCTGATCCCCTTTATCATCGGGGTGGCCGGTGAAATTCTGGTCGGTGCGATGATGGGACTGGTGATCCGGATCCTGTTTGCGGCTGTCCAACTGGCCGGAGAACTGGCGGCGTTTCAGATGGGCCTGACAATTGCCAACGTCATCGATCCCATGACCAGCACCCAGGTATCCATCATGTCCCAGATCATTTATTTTGCAGCCATTCTGATTTTCTGGTGTCTGGATGGCCATCATCTGATCATCCGGGTCATGGTTGACAGTTTCCGGACCATCCCGCCGTTTGGCATGAATCCATCTCCGGGCCTGTTTGAATTCCTGATGCAGCGGGTTGTTGACATGTTTGTGGTGGGTATGAGAATCGGTGCGCCCCTGATCGTTTCCCTGCTGTTGACAACACTTGTCATCGGCCTGGTCGCCCGAACCGTGCCCCAGATGAATGTATTTATGGTAGCCATGCCGGTTAAAATATTCATCGGGTTGGTATTTCTTGCAATATCCCTTCCGATGATGGCCCGTCTGATGGCGGTTCTGTTTTCCGATATTCGGCGGGATCTGTTGACCGTCATATCACTTTTTTAATCGAAAGAAGGCGTTATGGCTGAAGAAGGCGGACAGGAACGTACCGAGAAAGCGACCCCCAAACGCATTCGCGACGCCAGGGAAAAAGGACAGGTCGTATCCAGCCGTGAAGTGCCTTCCGCCTGCGTTCTTCTGGGGGCAATGGGCGCCATGTTCTTTGCCGGAGCCTGGATGACGGAAAAAATTCAGGAGGTGATGCGGATATTTTGGGGGAACAGCGGACAACTGCATCTGAGTCCTGAATCCATGCAGAATGTTCTGTTGAATCTGTCCGCAGACTTTTTTCTGATCCTTCTTCCGGTCTTTTTTGCAGTTCTGGTTACCGGAGTTGCCGCCAATGTGATTCAGGTCGGATTTACCCTGTCACCGGAAGTCCTGATCCCCAAATTGTCAAAAATCAATCCGCTGAATGGCATCAAGCGGCTGCTGTCCATCCGCTCACTGGCCGATGTGGTCAAGGCTCTTTTTAAAATTGGATGTCTGGGCGGTTTGGGTTATGCCGCACTTCGGGATCAGATCGGTCACATTCCGGAACTGATTCAGCTTCAACTGCCTGACATTCTGAATTATATATGGAGAATTTCCTTTCGGATCTGTCTGTACACGGTTCTGGCCATGATTTTTCTGGCTGTGGCCGATTACGTTTTTCAAAAATGGCAGTTTGAAAAAGATCAGCGGATGACGAAACAGGAAACCAAAGAGGAAATGAAGCAGTCAGAAGGCGATCCCAAAATCAAATCCAGAATCCGGGCCATACAGATGGAAATGTCCCGGAAACGCATGATGGCTGCCATTCCGGGTGCTGCCGTCGTCATCACCAATCCAACCCATCTGGCTGTCGCACTGAAATATGAAACGGGTGAAATGGTCGCACCCCGTGTCGTAGCCAAGGGTCAGGGATTCATTGCGTTGCGAATCCGTGAAATTGCGGCCGAAAACCATGTACCGATCGTTGAAAACAAGCCTCTGGCCCAGACACTATACAAGGCAGTGGAAATTGGAAAAGATATTCCGGTAGAACTGTACCGGGCCGTCGCAGAAATTCTGGCATTTGTTTACCGGATGAAAGGAGCATGATACTGGTATAAAAATTGCATATCCTTGTAACAGAATTCCCTTTGATTTTTTTAACTTCTGAATTCTGTTAAAGGTGATACAACTATGGAAATCGCCCAACCCGGGCTGCTGACCGGACGAATCAGCGCCATTTTAAAAAATTCCGATATTCTGATGGCCGTTGCGGTGATCGCAATTCTTCTTATCATGCTGGTTCCCCTGCCATCCTGGATACTGGATATTCTCCTGTCTTTCAATATTGCATTTTCATTGATCATTCTTCTGGTGGGCATGTACATCCACAAGCCACTGGAACTGTCTGCGTTTCCCTCTATCCTGCTGGTCACCACCCTGTTCCGGTTGTCCCTGAATGTCTCTTCCACCCGAATGATCCTGCTTCACGGAAATGAGGGAACCGATGCCGCCGGGAAAGTCATCATGGCGTTTGGCCAGTTTGTGGTGGGTGGCAATTATATTGTCGGCATCATTGTATTCATCATTCTGGTCATCATCAACTTCATGGTGATCACCAAGGGCGCCGGCCGTATTGCGGAAGTGGCAGCCCGGTTCACACTGGACGCCATGCCCGGCAAACAGATGAGCATCGATGCGGATCTGAACGCCGGACTGATCACGGATCAGGAGGCCAAATCCAGAAGAAAGCAGATTTCCCAGGAAGCCGAGTATTACGGGGCAATGGATGGCGCCAACAAATTTGTTCGCGGAGATGCCATCGCCGGCATCATCATCACCCTGGTGAATATTGTGGGTGGCCTGGGAATCGGCGCATTTTATTTTGGAATGAGCATTTCCGAGGCAGCCGCCAACTATGCCATTCTAACGGTTGGCGACGGGCTGGTCAGTCAAATTCCCGCTCTTGTCATTTCAACTGCTGCCGGCATCATTGTCAGCCGGGCCGGGTCCGAATCCAGTCTGGGAGAGGATATTTCTTCCCAGATTCTGGTTCAACCCCGGGCCATCGGGATCACATCCGTGGTGCTGTTTGGATTTGCCCTGATACCGGGACTGCCCACACTCCCATTTCTGACTCTTTCCGTGCTGTCAGGCGGATTGGCATGGGTCATAAAAAAATCCCAGCCGGCCAGAACAGCGGATCAGATATCGGCACAATCCCAGACACCCCTGACAAAACCCGCAGAAACATCGCCGGTTCTGGCGCCACTCGATACGCTGGCGCTTGAAGTTGGCTATGGCCTCATTCCGCTTGTGGATTCGGAGCAGAATGGTGAGCTTCTGGAACGGATCAAGGCAGTCAGACGGCAGATCGCCCAGGAAATCGGTATCCTGGTTCCGGCCATCCATATTCAGGACAACATGCAGTTGAAACCCGGGGAATATGCCATCCAACTCAAGGGAAACGAGGTCGCCAAAGGTGAGCTGATGCTGAATTATTTTCTGGCCCTCAATCCGGGAACAACCAAAGAAAAAATTGACGGGATTCCAACCCGTGAACCCACCTTCAACCTGCCTGCTTTCTGGATCAAGGAACAGGAAAGGGAAAAGGCCATGTCCCGCGGATTTACGGTTGTGGATCTGGCAACCGTTCTGACCACACATCTGACCGAAGTCATCAAACGCCATGCACACGAATATCTGGGACGTCAGGAAGTCCAGAAGCTTCTGGATACACTCAAAGATTCCAATCCCAAGGTGGTGGAAGAACTGGTTCCCGGCCAACTGCCTCTGGGTGCGGTCGGGAAAGTGCTTCAGAATCTGCTGATGGAGCAGATACCGATCCGGGACTTGCTGAGCATTCTGGAAACGCTGGCGGACTGGGCGCCCAATACCAAGGATCTGGATTTGCTGACCGAGTATGTCCGGCATGGGCTGGCCCGAACCATCACCCGGATGCATGCGGTTGATGGCACCGTCTATGTGATGACACTGGATCCCCAGGTTGAGAATGCCGTGTCACGATCCATTCAGCAGACGGCCCAGGGAAGTTTTTTGGCATTGGATCCGGATGTTGCACAAAAAATGGTTCGATATATAACCCGCAATCTGGAAAAATTTACGGCCCAGAATTTGCAGCCTGTTTTGCTATGTTCATCGCAGATACGAATCCATATAAAGCGGTTGCTGGATCGGTTCATTCCCAATATGGTGGTGTTATCCTATCACGATATTCTCAGCAGCTCACGAATTCAATCATTAGCCACGGTGAGACTCTCAGATGCAGATTAAACGATTTGAAGCGCGAAACATGACTGAAGCCCTGAGGCTGATCAAAAAAGAATTTGGCCCTGAAGCGGTTATCCTTTCCGCCCGAAATCTCAAGCGTGAAAAAGGGGCCATGAAAGGGTTACAGGATGCAACGATTGAAGTCACCGCAGCCATCGACAAGACCGGGGAGATATCGTTCGATTCGGACGGCGACTCAAAACAGGCCGGGCAATCCATCTCTCAGCCAGTCCCGTCCACATCGTTGGCGCCCAAAGGCAATCTCCTCTCGGCGTATATCAGTGATGGGGCAGTGTCTGCCGAAACCACCAAAAAATCGATCCTTGAATCCATTCAGTCCGGTATCAAAGCCTTTTCCGGTCTGGGATCATCCCGAAAGCCCGATGAAAACCAGCCTGCCAGACAAACCCGGGAGCTTATCGATACATTTCACGGCAAAATGATTGAACAGGGGGTCGAAGAAAATACGGTTTTTGAGCTGGAAGACATGCTGCAGCGTTCAGTCAACCCCGATCTGCGATGGGGGACGGATTTGTGTCATGCCCATATCCTGCAGACATTCATGGAGGCGGGACTGTCTTTTCAGCCCATGAACGAAGATGATGGCGCCCGCCGGATTTATGGCTTTGTCGGTCCGTCCGGAGTGGGTAAAACATTGACAATTGTCAAGCTGGCTGCGGTGTATCGGCATGTTCTGAACGAGAATGTGGCCCTGATCACCCTGGATTCACAACGGATTGGGGCCAGCGCGCCGCTTCAGATCCATGCCAAAATTCTGGATGTTCCCTTTCATGCCGTCAGCACTGGAAAAGCGCTTTGCGAAAAACTGGATACGATTTCAGAAGATACAGTGGTTTTTGTTGATACGCCTGGTGTTGGATTCAATGACGAGATTCGCCTGAATGATCTGAACGAAGCCATCGGCATCGCCAGAATCAATCGTCTGTTTCTGGTTCTGAGTGCGTCCGCCAAAACCGGGGATATGAAAGAATTTTCAAGAAAATTCAGACTGTTTCCAATAAAACGGTTGATTTTCACCAAACTGGATGAAACCAAAACCTATGGATGCATTCTGAATCTTCTGATGCATACAAAGATTCCGGTCTCTTTTCTGACATCCGGCCAGGGCATCCTGGACAGCATCGAGCCAGCCTCATTAAAGCGTATTCTGGGGCTTTTGCTCAATATCGAAGAAGAAAAAGATGTCAAACTGCCTTCCAAACAGACACATATGGAAGAGACGATTATTCAGAACCGGACCCGGCCCCGATTCAAGACCTATTATATCGCCAATCAAAAATCGGATTTGTTTCATCATCCGGACTGCAAAAGTGTAAAACGCATCAAAGCCGAGAATCGAATCGTGTTCAACAGCGCCGGCGAGGCGGCTCTCAAACAGTATAAACCCTGTAAACACTGCTGTGCGGGCAGCGTTACAGAATCGTCTTTGGACGTCTCTGTCAATGACAACCACACCGCTCATCAGTCATCCAAGTCAAGGTGAGGTTCCAAAGATGACAGTCAGCAAAAACACCAGCAACGTCATTCAATTGACACAGAAGCGGTCTAACCGGAATGAGGCGTTTCATCCAATCAAACCGGGCCGGAAAGAAACCCGGATCATCGCGATTACCAGTGGCAAGGGCGGTGTCGGAAAAACCAATATTGTCGCCAATCTCGGAATATCATTGGCTAAAATCGGAAAAAAAGTCATGATTCTGGATGCCGATATGGGGCTGGGGAATCTGGATATTCTTTTGGGCCTGACACCCCGGTTTAATCTGTCCCACGTGGCGCTGGGTGAAAAGAACATTTCTGAAATCATCATTGACGGACCCGGAAACATCAAGATACTGCCGGCATCATCCGGTATTCAGGATCTGGCGCAACTCTCCCGGAAACAGAGCGCCCATCTTCTGGGTGAACTGTATGCCGTATTGAATCCGGTGGATATTCTTCTGATCGACACGGCCGCCGGAATAACATCCAACGTGTTGCAGTTTAACGCCATATCCCAGGAAATCATCATTGTGGCATCTCCGGAACCCACAGCCATCACCGATGCCTATGCCATGATGAAAATTCTTTCCATCAAATATGCTGCAAAATCATTCAAACTGCTCATCAACATGGTCAACGATATTCAGGAAGCCCATGAAGTACATCGACAGCTCAGCCTGGTAGCGGATCGATTTCTGGATATCAGCATCGAATATATGGGGCATGTATTTTATGACCGGAATGTGGTCAAAGGTGTCAAACAGCAGCAGGCAGTGACCCTGCTTTATCCGTCAACCATTGCCAGTCGGTGTTTTGAGTCACTTGCCGTAAAATTATGTCAGTCAACCGGACTTTCTTTTCCCCAGCGTGACGCCAGAGGCTTTTTTAAGGAACTGATTCAGAATCAAATGGATTTTAACAAAACATGAGTCATGCAGCCGCAATAAATTTGAATCTGACAGGATATGCCAACTCGACCTTTTCCAGAAATGAGTTGATCGAGACCTGTATCCCCCTGGTGAAACGGATTGTCTATCGAATCGCTTCCCATCTGCCGTCCCACGTGGATATCGAAGACCTGTTTCATGCCGGTGTTGTGGGGCTGATACAGGCTGTGGAAAAATTTGATCCGAAACGGGATAACCAACTGTCAACCTATGCGGCGTTTCGTATTCGGGGCGCTGTTCTCAGTGAACTGCGATCCCGGGATATATTGTCACGATCCAGCCGCAAAAAGGTTCGCACATATTATCGGACGGCGGAACAGCTTGAACAGCGGCTGGGGCATGAACCCAATGAAGAAGAAGTGGCGCGGGAAATGGGGATAAATCAAAACCAGTTAAATGACATTCGACAGATTGCCGGAATTTCGGTCATCAGCCTGGAAGAAATGGGGTTTGGATCTGGCACGGATATTGAGTCCGGATTGGATGTTATCCGTGACGTTTCGGAAAGCGACCCCCTGACGCAGACCCGAAGGCAGGAATTGAAAACCTGTCTGGCCCATGCCGTCAGTGAACTCAGTCAAAAAGAGCAGATGGTGCTGTCACTGTATTATGAGGAAGAATTGACACTGAAAGAGATCGGGCAGGTTCTGGATCTGACCGAATCGAGGATTTCCCAGATTCATTCACGGATTCTGCTGGCGCTACGGAAAAAAATGAAAAAACAGGGCATTCTTGATGAGGATTGATTCCGGAACCTGTCTGTCAAAAGAATGGATTTTTCCGTCAACAAAATGACGGAAACCATCCGCCCCCCCCCCTTGGGGTTATTGAAACTTTTTAAACGGAGAATGTAATTATGGAATGGACAACATCTTTCAGATTTTGGGAAATCGTCATGGACCTGACCGGAATATTGTTCTGCTGCCTCACCATTATCCATCTGATTCGACAGAAACGAATGGTTCTATCCGTCAATGATGGTAATAAAAACAGTCATCCGGCGTCAGCCCAATTGTCCACCCCTCCCCCTTCTTCTTCTGATGGTGCACCCGCATTTGATACCGTCTTCGATAATGTCCTGGAATATCCGGATGGTGGACCTGGACGGGAGTCAAAACGGCGAAAAGACGATCCCTATGCAGAAGCCAGACGTCTGGCCGAGCTGGGGATGAGCATCAAGGGAATTTCGGAGCGTGTCCATATTCCCCAGTGCGAGATCGAGCTGATCATCGATATCAATCGCATTCGGGCATCTTATGCGCCGGATCAAAAATTGATGCATGCCGTATGACCCGATAATTGAATTTGCTGGTATCGGTATTGCATGAATCATTGCAGAAATGATTTGATAACGTGGTTACAGGGAGATGGCTGAATGAGCGGAGAAATTACCGGTTTGGTTGCCGGCACCATGATGCTGGAAATGCGCATGGATATCCTGGCCAACAATGCCGCCAACGTCAATACGGTCGGATTCAAGGAAGACCGGATTTTCCGGCTTCCGGAATCCCAAAAAAACGTTTGGGAGAATCCGGATGGCTCTACGCTGGAAGGCATGTCCCTGAATACCATTTCCATATTACCGATCGGCACATACACCAATTTTGATCAGGGGTCCTTGAATCTGACCGGAAACGATCTGGATATGGGACTGGAAGGCGAGGGATTTTTTTCAATCCAGACCGAAGACGGGGTCCAATATACCCGAAAAGGCAATTTTACGTTGAATGCCGATGGTATTTTGACAACACAGGAAGGGTTGCCCGTACTGGGCAAAAACGGCCAGATTCAAATAGATGGCAATCAGGTCACGGTGGCGCCGGATGGTGCGATCACTGTGGATGGCGTGACAGTTGCCACTCTGGCCATTGTAAATTTTGCCCGGAAAAACCAGTTGATGAAAACAGGTGATTCCCTGGTAAAACCTGTCAGCCCCGATGTCGAGGAAATTTCGGGAGATTCGGTTTCTGTTCGCCAGGGATTCATCGAGGCATCCAATGTGGATGCCATCAAGGTTATGACGGAAATGGTGGATGCACTTCGGGGATATGAATCCTATCAGAAAGTACTGTTGTCCATGAATGAAATTACGACCAAAACCGCCAATGAAGTTGGCAGACTGTCATGATGGTATTGACGCATAGCTTTTCAGATAATGATTTTGGGAAGGCATCAGGGAGGGGATAGGCCTTTTCTCGGCCATCCCCGACCGATAACGCACCCAAAATCTTTATCTTGAAAGCTATATTAAGGAGGTCATATGTCCCGCGCATTGTCCATTGCCGCATCCGGAATGCAGGCTCAGGCATTAAATATCGATGTGATATCCAACAATATCGCCAATGTCAGCACGACAGGCTTCAAGCGAAGCCGGGCCGATTTTCAGGATTTGCTGTATCAGAATCTTCGGCCGGCCGGTGCGACGTCTGCATCCGGCAGTCAGATTCCCACCGGCATTCAACTGGGACAGGGCACCCGCCCGGTGGCCACCCAAAAACTGTTTATCCAAGGTGATTATCAGTTGACCGAAAACCAGCTTGATATGGCCATTGAAGGCGATGGTTTTTTTCAGATTACCCAACCCAACGGCGAGATTGCCTATACCCGATCCGGTGCTTTCAAACTGAACAGCGATGGCAATGTGGTGACATCCGACGGATTTGAGCTGGAACCGGCCATATCGGTTCCACAGGATGCGGTATCCATTACCGTTGGAACCGATGGCACGGTATCCATCCTTCAGGCCAATGAATTTGAGCCGGTTGAAATCGGCGCCATCGAGCTGGCCCGGTTTGCCAATCCCGCCGGCCTCAGCAGTATCGGCAGAAATCTGTATCTTCAGACCGGTGCATCGGGTGAGGCGATCACCGGTACCCCGGGGGAAGATGGCATCGGGACCATCTCTCAGGGTTACCTGGAAATGTCCAATGTCAGTGTGGTGGATGAAATGGTCAATATGATTACGGCTCAGCGCGCCTATGAAATCAACAGCAAATCCATTCAGGCCGCAGATGAGATGCTCCAGATGGCCAACAATCTGAAACGTTAGATCGGGAGGCGGTCATGACCGATATCAAGCAAACCATGAAATCCGGAACAACCTGTCACGGGGTGAACCAGAATCGGATGATCAGCCTTTGTTCAGCCGGCTTTCTGGTTGTGTCCCTTGTTTTTGTTTCGGCGGTTCTGTCTGCGGACAGGGAACACAGTCCGATAACAATTGCCCTTGATTCGAGCATCGAGATTGATTCACCCAAAATGACATTCGGCGATATTGCCGAAATCAGCGGGGGGGCGCCTGATGAAATTCAGCGCATCAGGAAAATTTCACTCGGGAATTCGCCCATGCCCGGTAAATCCCGATTCCTGGATGAGCGATATCTGCGATTGCGGCTGAAACAAAGCAATGTGGATGAAGATAATATTCTCCTGGTGGCTGCCAATTCCGTTGAAGTGGTTCGCAAACATGTCGAGATTACCAAGAGTCAGATTGAGGAAATGGTGATGGCGTTTTTAAATCCGCGACTTCCCTGGAACAGAGACCGGATGAGCATTTCATTTTCTGGCGGCCCGGATTTACTGGTCCTTTCTGACAGCGATTACTCCTGTCAGATATCACTGCCAGACCGGACCAGGCTGATGGGTTCGATTCTGATGCAGGTCCAGTTTTTTGTCGCAGGCCAGTTGGAGAAAAAAATATGGGTGACGGCCCGGATTACGGTAAAAACCGATGTGGTCGTGATTCAGAAACCGCTTCACCGGAAACAGCTCATTCAGGAAGAGCACATCGATATCATCGAAATGGATATGGCCGAATTGCCATCCAATCATATATCCAGTCCGGAAGAAGTGATCGGTAAACGGGCCCTGCGCACCATCAATCCAAAGGAAATTCTGCGAACGGACATGATCGAACTGCCGCCTCTGATCAAACGGAATGACATGGTGACCATTGTGGCGGAGTCCGGCTCACTCCGGATTACGGCAAAGGGGGAGGCCAAAGAAAATGGCCGACGCGGTGAGCGGGTAAAAGTGGTCAATCTGGATTCCAGCAAGGAAATTTTTGCCCGGATACTGGATTCAAAAACGGTTCGGGTAGAATTTTGACAGAAGGAGATACGTTATGATGCGTCATATTGAAAGGCTTCGGTATTCCGAGAGGTTGACCATTTTTGCGATGATCATGGCCGGGCTGTTGACAGGATGTTCGGCGCCCATGAACCAGACCCGGAATCCGGTTGAGCCCGCTCCGGCATTATGGGCCGCACCCGAGATGAGACCGGCTCAGACAGATGGATCCCTGTGGGTGGAAGCCGGGGCAATGAATGACATGTTTATCAACCCCAAAGCCAGAAGCGTGGGGGATATCGTCACCATCAAAATTGTCGAGTCATCAAAGGCATCCAACAGCGCCTCCACAAACACGGGAAAAAGTTCGGCCTTTTCATTGGGTCTGGACAAATTTCTGGGGCTTGAAAATGACTATCCCAAACCGGATTCGGCATTCAACCCCTTTTCCAGCATTGCGGGGAGCATGAACAGCAAATTTGATGGAAAAGGCGCCACATCCAGAAGCGGCGACCTGACTGCCTATATCACGGCAAAAGTGGTCAACGTGCTGCCCAATGGCAATCTGGCCATTGCCGGATCACGGGATATCACGGTCAACAATGAAAAACAGTTGATCCTTTTGACCGGAACGATTCGCCAGCGCGATATCTCATCTGAAAACATCATTCTTTCCACGTATATTTCGGATGCGCAAATTTCCTACAACGGTACCGGAGACGTGAACAATACCCAGCGCCAGGGATGGCTGACCCGATTTATCAATATTATTTCACCCTTCTGAAAATCGGTAGGTCGCAGGGAGCAATGGATCGCCATGACAAAAACACATGATATATTCAGAAAGACTTGGCTGACAATCCTGGGAATTTCGGTTTTGGCCCTGTTCGGACATGCCGAAGCCGCCCGAATCAAGGATATTGTCGATATCCAGGGTGTCAGACAAAACCAGTTGGTGGGTTATGGGCTGGTTGTGGGACTGAATGGCACCGGAGACGGAAATAAAACCAAATTTACGGTTCAGTCCCTGGCCAGCATGCTTGAAAAAATGGGATTGACCATTGACCCGGAGGCCATCAAGGTAGAAAATGTCGCTGCGGTCATGGTCACCGCCGAAATGCCGCCATTTGCACGAACCGGTTCCCAAATCGATGTTTCGGTCAGCTCCATTGGAGACGCCGAGGATCTTCAGGGTGGAACCCTGTTGTTTACGCCGCTTAAAGCCGCAAATGGTCAGGTTTATGCGGTGGCCCAGGGCCCGGTCAGTACTGGCGGATTTTCTGCAAAGGGGGCAGGCGCAAATGTCCAGAAAAATTTTCCGACTGTCGGGCGGGTTGCCGATGGCGCAACCATCGAAAAAGAGATTCAATCCAATTTCAATCAGAAAGACAATATTTCACTGATTCTTCACAATCCGGACTTTACAACCGCCACCCGGATCGCCGATTCAATCAATTCATCCATGACAGAAAGTCTGGCCCGGGTTTCAGATTCGGGTATGGTTCAGGTCCGGGTACCGGGAAAATACAGTGACAATGTATCCGGATTGATGACCCTGATCGAGAATCTGGGGGTGACGCCGGATGTCACATCCAAAGTGGTTGTCAATGAAAGAACCGGAACTGTCGTCATTGGAGAAAATGTACGGGTATCCACCGTGGCCATTGCCCACGGCAATCTGAGCATCCAGATCAAGGAAGACGAAAATGTGTCCCAGCCCATGCCGTTTTCCCAGGGACAAACCGTCGTAACCCCGGACACGGATGTTGTGGTCAAAGAGGAAAAGTCGGCCATTTATCTGATGGAATCCGGAACGACAATCGGCGAAGTGGTTCGCGCCCTGAATGCACTGGGGGTCACGCCAAGGGATTTGATATCCATATTTCAGGCGCTTCAGGTCGCCGGTGCATTACAGGCGCAACTGGAAATCATGTAAGGAGAACTTTTATGAATATTTCATCGTCCATGTGGAATTCCACGCCGATGCCAGCCAACCCGGGCCGTACCGGATCGGTTCCTGAAATGGAACATATCCGAAATGAACCATCCAGTGAACGACGGATCAAAAGTGTTTGTACTGAAATGGAATCGCTTTTTTTACAGCATCTGCTGAAAGAAATGCGATCAACCGTTCAAAAAAGTGGTTTATGTGGTGGTGGAAAGGCCGAAGAAATGTTTACATCCCTGATGGATACCGAACTGGCCCGTGAACTGTCAAAAAAAGGCGGCGGAATCGGACTGGGCGCCATGCTGGAAACGCACCTGATGCGAAAAACAGATAACCCGTACTCGAAATGACCGGAAGCCATGCGCCTGCAAAATTTTTATTCAAGATTTGGCCGGGTTCGGCCGATATGGGTCTCATAAGCCAAACCCGTTGCCAAAGGAGCGAAATATGGTAAAGATCATTGACAATCCATCACCAGCCAATATAAAGATGTATTCCGGCCAGACGGCTGGAATTCGTAAAAATGGCGCCACCCTGAATCCATTGTCATCAGGCGCGCCGGATGAGGACAGTGTCAATCTGTCATCCACAGCCAGAGAAATTCGGGATGCCCTGAATATTCTGCATGACACGCCGGATATTCGGGAAGAAAAAGTGGCATCCCTCAAGATTCGGATTCAATCAGGGACGTATGCAATCAATCCGGACATCATTGCAGATAACATGATTTCTGAAGCATTCCTGAATGAAAGTCTGTCTCCATGAACCGAATTCTTATGCCGGGTCGGGTTCAAAATCCATCGCTTTTGAGATATGGCGAAGAAGGAAGCCATTCATGAACAACCTGTTAAATGAATTGATACTCACACTGGATGACCTGGTCGATCGATGTCAGGCGCTTCTGGATATATTGAAATCGGAAAAACAGGCCATCCTCAGGGCATCTGTTGACGATCTGAATGCGATACGGTCAAAAAAGGAAGATCTGATTCAGGCGATCCAGGTGATCGATGCCAGGCGGTTTGACCTGTTGTCCGGACTGGCCATGAATTTTAACATGGATCCAAACCGTCTCACCATTTCCAGTCTTGCAAACTTGGCCGGAAACCCGTTTTCACAACCCCTGTTCAGGCTCTCGGACCGTCTTTCCACCCTTCTGAAAAATATTCAGGAAATCAATAAAGCCAACCAGTCACTTCTGGATCATTCCATTTCCTTTGTCCGGTCTGCTGTCAGTTTTCTGTCCCACCTGCTTACCCCATCACCCGTATATTATCGGACCGGTAAAATATCATCCGGAGATATCAGCGGAAGATTGCTGTCCGGAGCAGCCTGAATCCATTTAAATCTTTCAGGATATTTGACGTTCTTTTGACTGTGTCCGAACCCATCGGGTGTCATTTTCTATATTACAACCAGGAAAGAACAATTTATTATGGATACACTCATTCAATGTCTGGAACAGATTCAGGATGACATGGACGCCATTAACCCGGGCGACAGTGATGGATGGAAGAAAATCACGGAAAAACTGTTGAATGTCATGGGCCGGATTCCTGAAGGATTTGAAATTCTCAACCCCCTTTGGGAATTGCTGATCGAGGGGGTTTCCCGGATTCAAACCCGGACCACTTCCGATGTTTTTGCATTGTTTACAGCGGTGACACAAGGCATTGAAACGACCAAAACAGTTTTATTGAAACCGGATACGCCCCCTGATAAAATCCAGTCTGCCCGACAGTGTCTGATGCACCTGCTTGAGCCTTCAGATACCATCCTGTCCCCATCCGAAACCGTCAATTCCGTCGAAGAAAAAATCACGCTTCATGATCTTGCAGCCAGGTTGATGCAACAAAACATGGACGATTCCAATGAATTGTCAGAATTTTATCATATTCTGGAAAACTTTGCCCAAACAGATGTTCAGAATGAATCTGCGGCAGAACGTATCCGTCATGCAGCCAGTCTGGTGAATCAGTTGATTCTGAATGGTCCGACAGATGCGGATTCGGTATTTCAGGAAATTGGTGAAGACATTGAACAGGCCATTCAGATGAGCGAAAATCTCTATGATGAAACCCGAATGGCCTCTGCTCCCCCATCCGGGGCGCCCAATTCTGCCGATCCATCACCCCTTCCGGCAGCCATAACCAATTATATGCCGGAAAATCCGGACACCGAACTGATCGGGGAATTCATTACCGAAGGCAGCGAACTGATCAGCCATGCAGAAGAAGCCCTTCTGACACTTGAAGTGGATCCGGAAGATGTCAATGCGGTCGGCACCGTATTTCGGGCATTTCATACCATCAAGGGAACCAGCGCTTTTCTGGAACTGAATCTTCTGGCCGATATGGGACATCATGCGGAAACGCTGTTGAGCCGGGTGCGGGATCACGAAATTCGATACAGTGGTGGATATGCGGATCTGGCGCTTCGCTCCCTGGATATGTTGAAGAGCCTGATGCAGGCCATGGAAAATGCCTTGTCCGGCGCACCGCTTTTAAAGCCGGAAGGCTATGATGATCTGATGGATATCCTGAAAAATCCGGAAGAAGCGGGTGTTTCGGATTCTATGGAAGCCGTGACCCCGCCCCGAATCGGGGATATTCTGGTGGCTCGGGGCAAATCCGACCGGTCAACGGTTGAACAGGCCATCCGGCAGCATCCAGACGATCCCATCGGTGTGGCCCTTGTCAAGGAAAACGCCGCATCCATAACCGAAGTCGGGCAGGCCCTTCGCACCCAGGGGCGGATATCCGGGGCCAAACAGTTTGTGGAATCCTCTGTCCGGGTCAGCACCGACAGACTCGATCGACTGATTGACATGGTTGGAGAGCTGGTCATTGCCCATTCCATGGTGGCCCAGGATGGGGTGGTCATCAATTCCAATCACTATGAATTGCTGAAAAAAGTCAACCATACCAGCAAAATTGTTCGCGCGCTGCAGGATTTGTGCATGTCCATGAGAATGATTCCCCTGCGCGGAACATTTCAGAAAATGACCAGACTGGTTCGCGATGTATCCCGAAAAGTCGGAAAAACCGTCACGTTTGTCACAGAAGGGGACGATACCGAGATCGATCGAAACCTGGTGGATGTCATCAATGATCCGCTGGTTCACATGGTCAGAAATGCGGTCGATCATGGCGTCGAATCTCCTGCGGAAAGAGCCGCCCTGGGCAAGCCCTCCCATGGAACAGTCAAGCTGTCTGCGTATCATGCTGCAGGAAATGTGGTGGTGGAAATTTCAGATGACGGAAAAGGCCTCGATCGAAATGCCATTCTGGCCAAGGCGCGTGAAAAAGGAATGGTCAGCGAGAACATCACGCCCAGTGATCGCGATATTTACAATCTGGTTCTGGAACCGGGCTTTTCGACAGCCAAGGTGGTCACGGATGTGTCCGGGCGCGGTGTGGGGATGGATGTGGTCAAAAAGAATATCGAATCCCTTCGCGGACAGGTCGAAATTCTGTCCGAACCCGGAAAAGGCAGCATTTTCCGGATGAAACTTCCCCTGACACTGGCCATCATTGACGGCATGGTGGTCAAGGCCGGAATTGAAACCTATGTCATTCCAACGGCATCCATCGTTCGATCCATCAAACCGGATTCTCAAGATATTTCCACGGTATTGAATCAGGGAAGTGTTCTTCGGCTTCAGGGAAGCCTGATTCCCCTGTTCCGGTTGACATCGTTGTATCAGATTGCCTATGATGAGCAAAGCCATTCGGATCTGATTGTTGTGATTGAAGATGAAGGCGCCCGGGTTGGGCTGGTTATCGATGAACTGGTTGGCAGACAGCAGGTCGTTATCAAAAGTCTGGGCGAAAGCATGCAGCATATCCCCGGGATTTCGGGTGGCGCCATCATGCCGGATGGTCGGGTCGGTCTGATCCTTGATATCGGTGGATTGATGAAATTTGCCATATCGGAGCAGGACGCAGGCAGGGACGATAAATACCGGAAAGACAGCGCATGACACATATGGCCCATGAATTGACAGACAGTCAGTTCCGCAGAATCAGTGAGATTGTTTACCAGTTCTGTGGCATCAATCTGAAAGATGGAAAGGAAGCCCTGGTTCGGGCCCGCCTGATGAAACGCCTTCGGGTGATTGGTGTCATGTCCATCGATGACTATATGAAGCTGATCGAAAGCCCGCAGGGCGAGGCCGAGCTGAGTCAAATGATTGACGCCATGACAACCAATAAAACCGGCTTTTTTCGTGAAATCGGACATTTTGATTTTTTTCGCCAGACGATCATTCCCAAATTTGTCAAGCGCCCGCTTCGATTCTGGAGCGCCGCCTGTTCATCCGGGGAAGAGCCCTATTCATTGGCCATGCTGCTTCACGAGCATATTTTCGACATTGATAAACAGGACATTCGAATTCTGGCAACGGATATTTCCATGCGCATGCTCGAAAAAGCGCGGCGGGCGGTTTACAGTGAAACAACGGTTCAGGATATTCCGGCGCCATATTTGCATAAATATTTCAGTAAAGTCCCGCATGGCATGTCCCCCGGATATCGGGTCTCTGACAGGGTTCGATCCATTGTTCGCCTGGCCAACCTGAATCTGATGGGGCACTGGCCCATGAAAGGTCCGTTTCAGGTCATTTTCTGCAGAAATGTCATGATTTATTTCGACCGGTCAACGCAACAGGATCTGGTTGGCCGATTCTGGAACCTGCTGGAGACCGGCGGCTATCTGTTTGTTGGCCATTCAGAAGGACTTTCCGGCATTACGCACCGGTTTCAATATGTCAAACCGGCGATTTATCAAAAAAAATAGGTTTCGGTTATCCTGTTTGCTCTGTGTCGGCACCTGCCGGAATACAGGTACAGGTTGACTGTTTCTGAGTGTCTGTTTACAGACAAAGCGTTAGGGAATTCGCCTGCTCTCCAGAAATCATTATTGTGAAGTCTATGACAGGTTTATCCGTTTTTGGAATCCTCGATTACATGATTGGCTGAAACACTTATGAATCAAGTTATCACAGTGGGTGATATGAAAATTGGCGGCAAGGGCGATATACTGGTAACCCATGCGCTGGGCAGTTGTCTGGGACTGATGGTCTATGACCCGGCGGCCCAGGTTGGCGGTCTTCTCCATGCCATGTTGCCGTTATCCAAAATCAATCTGCAAAAAGCCGCACAAAATCCCTATATGTTTGTGGATACCGGTGTGCCGGAAATGTTCAGGCAATTGTATGAAATCGGCGGTCAAAAAAGCCGGATGGTCATTAAAGCTGCAGGATGTGGACAGCCCCTTGGGAACAGCGAGATGTTTCAGATCGGCGAACGCAACTACACGGTTCTGAAAAAGCTGCTGTGGAAAAACAACATCATGCTGGAAGCGGAGGATGTCGGTGGCGTCATCAGCCGAACGGTATATTTTGATCTTTCAACCGGTCAGGTTATCATCAGCAGCAAGGGAGTGAAAAAAGAACTGTGAAATCCACCATATTTTCATTAATCGAAAAAGATGTCAGCGCGTTTCCAAGTATGCCGGGTGCTGCAGCCAAACTTTTGAAACTGCTCAGGAATCCAGATTCTTCGACCGCCGAGGTCGAGAATATTCTGCGATGTGAACCGGGTCTGACGGCAAACATTCTCAAAATGACCAATTCGGCCTATTTTGGTCTGACCAACCGGGTCGGCTCCATTCGGCAGGCCATGGTCCTTTTGGGCTGGAAACGTCTGTATCAGTTGGTGATTGCCTCCTGCGTCAGCGCCATGATGGACAAACCGGTTCCCGGATATGATTTGCCTGCCGGAGAATTATGGCGGCATTCAATTGCCGTATCGGCTGCTGCGGAAGGCCTGGCCAAAGAGCTTCAACTTTCCGGGACCGATGAAATTTTTACTGCCGGGCTTCTTCATGATGTCGGAAAAATGATTCTTGGAAAATTTGTAGAGCAGGATCTGGTAAAAATTGACTTTGAAACCTACCACAATCTGTCTTTTGAAAAAGTCGAGCAGGACATACTGGGAACCGATCATGCGGAAGTAGGCGCCAGAATTCTTGAAAAATGGAGACTGCCTGCGGAGATGATCGCTGCGGTAAGATGGCACCATGAGCCTGAAAATGCCCCGTCAATCAGTCAAATGGGGGATGTGGTTCATGTCGCGGATTTTATCAGCCTGATGATTGGTGTCGGTGTCGGAAGGGAGGGGCTGCAATATGAACCCAGCAAGGCAGTCACCCGACGGCTTGGAATTCACATTGGTCATATTGAAAAAATAGCCAGCCAGACTCTGGAATGGGTCAGCGACCTGACCGCTTCATTCAAATAAATCCGGTGTCGATCACAATCGGTCCCGGGTGAACGGTAGAGACATATCACACGACAGGTGAGGTTTGATGATGGGGATGAATATCCTGATAGTGGATGACAGCAAGGTCATGCGACAGATGATCATCAAGACATTGAAGATGAGCGGCCTTCCTCTGGGAGAAATCCATCAGGCATCCAATGGCGCGGAAGGATTCGAGTCACTGAAGGCCCACTGGATCGATCTGGTGATTCTGGATATCAATATGCCGGTTATGACCGGTGAAGAAATGATGAATCAGATGCGGCAGCAGAAAGAATACAGCGATATACCGGTTATCGTCATTTCGACAGAAGGCAGTTCGACCCGCATCCAGCGCATGGAGCAGCTCGGCGCCCGCTTTGTCCATAAACCGTTTTCCCCGGAAAAAATCCGGGATGTGGTTTATGCCACACTGAACCTGGAAGGTGGCTCATGAATGAAGAATTGTGTGAGATATTGTATGATGTCACCGGAGACGCACTGGAAAAACTGGCATTCATGTTCTCACAACGGGATAATGCCGTTTCCTCCCACGAAGCTGACGGTGTGGTGGCACTGGTGACATTTGAGGGACCTGCCACGGGCCAGGTTGTTGCTGTGGCGGAAAAAACGACCCTTCAGGAACTGACCGGCAACATGATGGGGATCGATAACGGGGATATCTCCTGGGAGGATCAGAAAGATGCGCTGAAAGAAACGGTCAATATCCTTTGTGGCAATCTGTTGCCGAGGATATTTGGTTCAGATGCCATTTTTTCCATCCAGGCCCCGACCGTGATCACGACCTCCGAACTGAACGCCCTGTGTGCCATGCATCAGCCGTCAGCCATTGTCCGGTTGAATCTGGATGAGGGATATTGGACCGTTTATTATTTTCAGAATTCATAGCAAAAGGCTATTGTTCATGATCAAAGTCCTGATAGTGGATGACTCGGCTATTGTTCGCAAAATTTTAAGCGAAGAACTGTCCCGGTGTAACGATATCGAAATTGTTGGAACCGCGGTTGATCCGTTTGTGGCCAGAGATAAAATTGTCAAACTCAAACCGGATGTCATTACACTGGATCTGGAAATGCCCCGAATGGATGGCCTGTCTTTTCTGGCCAAACTGATGCGGCATTATCCGCTGCCGGTTGTCGTGCTGAGCTCACTGACGCCCAGAAACAGCGAACTGGCAATCAAGGCGCTTGAACTGGGTGCAGTCGACGTTTTGGCAAAACCCGGAGCCGCCTACTCGACACAAAATGTATCCCAGAACCTGATCCGCGCCATTCGCGCCGCATCTACCGCCAACATCAGACGGACTCCGGATGTCAGCCGACCATTGATGACATCTGCAAACCTGAACAGTCTTCTATCCCGGACCACCCACCGGATCATCGCCATCGGTGCATCGACAGGCGGCACCAAAGCCATCGAAACCGTACTTCGGGAAATGCCTGCATCATCACCCGGCACGGTAATTGTTCAACACATGCCGGAAAATTTTACATCCTCATTTGCCCAAAGATTGAACGATCTTTGTCAGATGGAGGTTCGGGAAGCCAAAGACAATGATTTTGTCTCACCGGGCGTGGCGCTGATTGCACCGGGAAACCGGCATATGCTGCTTCAGCGCAGCGGCGGCAATTATCTGGTCAAAATAAAAATGGGCCCCCTGGTTCATTATCAAAGACCCAGTGTGGACGTGCTGTTTCAATCGGTTGCCTCCCAGGCCGGGAAAAACAGTGTGGGCGTCCTGTTGACCGGCATGGGTGCAGATGGTGCAAAAGGACTTTTATCCATGCAGCACAGCGGCGCGCGAACAATCGCCCAAAGTGAGGCCAGTTGTGTGGTTTTTGGAATGCCAAAAGAAGCCATCAAACTGGGTGCAGCCGATCAGATCGTTGATTTGACGAATATTCCGGCAGCCATCATTCAGGCGCTTCAAACGGAAATATAGCTTTGAAAAGCTCCCGCCCATCCCCGGCCGATACGCACACAAAATCCTTATCTTGAAAGCGATATATCGCAAAGAGGTGATACCATGTCAGGAGTCATGACCATACTTTCTACGGGAAGAGATGCTCTGATCGCCCACCAGTTGGCACTGAATGTGACGGGTCACAACATCGCCAATGTCAATACTCCGGGCTATACGCGTCAGCGGGTCAACCTGGTAACCAATTCAACGCAGGCGACTCCGGTAGGAACCCTCGGAACCGGTGTCAATGTGACAAAGATTCAACGACTGGTCGACCGGTTTACCGGTTCCCGAATCAACGAGAACATTCAGGACCAGGGCCGATTTCAGGCCACGCAGCAGGCCCTGGAACAGGTCGAAACCATTTTTACCGAAACCGAAGATTATGGTCTAAGCCACAGCATGAATGCCTTCTGGAATGCCTGGCAGGATGTGGCGGCCAACCCATCCGGTTATTCGGAACGCCTGGCCCTGACAAGCGCCGGAACGATTATGGCCGATAATTTCAATCAGAGCCGGGCATCCCTTTCTGCAATTCAAAAAGATCTGGACGCTGCCATTCAGGATGGCGTATCCCAAATCAATGACATTGCAGATAAACTCAACTCACTGAACAAAATCATTACCGATCTGACAAACCAGGGACAAGCGCCAAACGATCTTCTGGATCAGCGGGACAGCCTTCTGAACGATCTGTCCGAACTGATTGATTTTACCGCAAGCGAAATCGACGGCAAATTGACGGTGACATTGGGAGACCTCAAAATTCTGGTTGGGGATTTGCCCAACGGGAGCCTGACCACCGCCACCAACGCTTCGGGTTTTCAGGATATTGTCTGGGCGAGTGATACCACCACTTCCATCAACGATGATATTGGTTCCGGCAAATTGAAAGGCTGGCTGGATGTCCGTGACGAGCGAATTCCGGAATATGCCCAAAGACTGGACGATCTGGCGGAAGAAATGATTACTGCCGTCAATGGACTTCACACAACCGGATTTGCCCTTGATGGGACAACAACCGGAAAAGATTTTTTTACCGGTACTTCCGCAATGGAGGTCAATCCGGAACTCATTCAAAATCCAAACCTGATAGCGGCTGCCGCTACCGACGCCAACACTGCCTATAACACCCAGGCGAATGCCATTGCCATTGCCGATCTTCAGAATGCAGACATGATGAACGCAGATACTGCCCGATTTGATGAATATCATGCCGCAACCCTGTCTCTTGTCGGAAACGATGTCAATGCGGCGTCATCCAGTCTGGCGTTTCAAACCGATGTGGGGACCCAGTTGGAGAATTATCGGGAGTCAATTTCCGGTGTTTCCCTGGATGAGGAAATGGTCAGTCTGATCAAATATCAGCATGGTTATGGCGCTGCCGCCAGAGTCATTACCACCGTCGATGAAATGATAACCGAACTGTTGAATATGGTATAGCTTTCCAGATACCGGTTTGGGTGCCTTATCGATTGGGAATGGTCGCGAAAATTGGTATTCTCTCCCCTGCCGCCTTCCCATAGCTTTTCAGATAATGATTTTGGGAAGGCAGCAGGGAGGGGATAGGCCTTTTTTTCTCGGCCATCCCCGACCGATAACGCACCCAAAATCTTTATCTTGAAAGCTACAGAATCATTATCCTGAAGTCTGTATCATGATTGAGATGGCCACCTTGATATCCCGAAAAGTCCATTCGAATAGTGGAGATGACGCCGCCGGTTTTACAGTTGAAGATGTTTTGTCTGTCGCCATTCAAAAAATCACTTCCAGTCAGACGCCGGCTTCCAAAGCCAAAATCCAGCCCGTGGTATATGAGGACAAAGGCCTGGTTCGGCCGGATCAGCAATTTCCGGAAGACAACCTTCAGTTTCATATATGGAAAAAACTGATCGATATTGATCAGAAATTGAATTTTCTTCTTGAAAAGCTGGTGGTGAAGCCGGAAGATGGCCAAAACATACAACCGTGTTCTGTATGGCTGGGTGAAACCGGGATCCGTATAATAACCTGTGAGGATCTGACCCCGGGGGACGAAGTCGAGTTGCGGCTGCTGGCGCCGCTTCAGCCTCCGGCATGGCTGACTCTGTATGGTATTGTTTCCCGGGTGGATTGTTCTGAATCCCGAAATCGGGATGTAACGATCGTGTTTACAAATATGGATGATGATATCCGTCAAATGATACGGTATTATCTTCTGAACCGCCAGCGGGAAATGATCCGCAGGCTGAAAGGACTTGGCGAGTAGCCGTTTGTCCCGAATTTAAAAATCATATAATGGAATCCCATGCTTGTCATTTTAGGCATTATTATCGTATTTGGCATGATTATTGCTGGTTATCTGATGGAACATGGCCATCTGTCTGTTTTGTTTCAACCGGCAGAGCTGCTCATCATTTTTGGTTCGGCGCTTGGGGCGTTCATCATTTCAAACCCCAAAAAAATAATCATGTTGACCATCCGGGATACGCTGGGGCTTTTCAGTGCAAAGGACATTACAAAAGACAGTTATATCGAACTGCTGCTGCTGCTGAATGAAATTTTCTACAAGGTCAAACGGGAAGGGTTTCTGGCCATCGAGCAGGATATCGACAACCCGAAAGAAAGCGATGTATTTTCAAAATATGAAAAAATCAAATCGGATCATCACACCGTGGATTTTATCTGCGACAATTTTCGAACCATTATATCAACCAACATGACGCCCTATGAACTGGAATCCCTGATGGAAGTGGATATCGAAGCCCAACACCACGACCATATGGCCTCTTCCGAAAGCATTACCCGTGTAGCAGATGCCCTCCCGGGTCTTGGAATTGTAGCGGCTGTACTGGGTGTTGTGCTGACAATGGGAAAAATCAGTGAACCACCGGAAGTTCTGGGACACAGTATCGGCGCGGCTCTGGTAGGGACTTTTCTGGGTATTTTGGGATGTTACGGCCTGATGGGCCCGATTGGAACCAATCTGGAACACAAGGCCAAATCGAGAGGAAATTTTTTGAATGTCATTAAAGCCGCGATTGTTTCCATGTGCGGAGGCGCGGCGCCCCAGGCCGCCGTCGAATCCGCCAGAAGAGCCATTCCGATCGATGACAGACCGGGTTTCAATGAACTGGCGGAAGAGATATCAAAATGGAAAGCCAAACAGTAATCATCAAAAAAATTAAAAAAGTTGCCCACGGCGGCCATCATGGTGGAAGCTGGAAGGTGGCGTACGCCGATTTTGTGACTGCCCTGATGGCCTTTTTTCTGCTGATGTGGCTGATCTCCATGGCATCTCCGGAAAAAAAAGCGGGCATTTCATATTATTTCAAGCACTTCAACCTGTTTGACAAGAGCGGTATGTCATTTGTCAATAGCGAGCTTTCCCAAAAGACAAACATGATGGATGTAGAAAAAATGGGAACGGGTGAAATCTCGGAAGATACGCTTGAGGCGGAGATGCAAAACAGGGAGCGTTTTCAGGAACATCTGAAAAAAGAAATTGAGACCAAACTGGCTGATGTCAAGGATCAGATTATTGTAAACATATTTGAGAATGGGGTTCGCGTTGAAATTGTGGAAAAAACCGGAAGCGCCATGTTTCCATTGGCCAGCGCCGTGATGACGGAAAATGGCAGGCGGATTCTCAAGGTGATCTCCGGAAGTCTGATCACCAGTCCATATAATATCGCCATAGAAGGTCATACCGATGATCTGGTTTTTCCCACGACCCATTACAGCAACTGGGAGCTGTCAACTGAACGGGCATCAGCGGCAAGAAAGGAACTGGAAAAAAACGGTTTTCCTTCTGACCGGCTGATTCGGGTGGCCGGGTATGCCGCAACCCGGCCCCTGATTCCGGAAAACAAATCCGATTCCAGAAATCGAAGAATCAGTATTTTGATTTTTTACAAACCAGAGACCGCAGAACTGATTTCCCCGGTCGATATCACCCGGTTCTGAAACAGATTTATATAGAAAAGTGACTTTGGGAGGACATCCATGCGCATAACCAATAACATGATCAGTGGCGCTGTTAAACACTACATATCCACAAATGCAGAACGGCTGTTCAGGACCCAGGAAACCATTTCATCCGGAAAACAGATCGTCAAACCTTCCGATGATCCGTCTGGCATGTCTCGTGTGATCAATTATCGAAAAACACTGTCATCCGTGGATCAGTATCAGAGAAATATCGGTCAGGCAAACTCCGAACTGGAACAGGCCGAATCCACCCTGATTGAGGTGAATGAAATTCTGACACGGACCAAGGAGCTTGCGCTGGCCCAGGTAACCGGTACAGCCACTGCAGAAACACGTCAGATTGCAGCGGTTGAACTGCGCCAATTACGGGATCAATTCATCCAACTGGCAAATTCCAAAATTGGAAACCGCTATCTGTTTGGCGGCATGGAAACGGATGTACCGCCATATGATCCGTCCAGTCTGGAAGAAGATCCGTTCGCTCCCCAGGGCTATCAGGGTAATTCTGGTGAATTTAAAACCATTATCGGCGAAGGCGTGGTCATGACCACCAATGCAGATGGAAACATGGCATTCACCCGCGATGTGGATACCCGAACGGTTCTGAATGATCTGATTACCGCCCTGGAAGGAGATCATGTGGATGACATCGAACTGCAATTGGACAAAATTGACAGCGCCATGAACCAGTCGACAGATGCCCGGGCAGATATTGGCGCCAAACTCAACCGGCTGGAAACAACGGAATTGCACTGGGATACGGTTCGCCTTAACATTCAAAAAATCATGTCAGAAACGGAAGATACCGACATTACTCAGGCCATTACCGATCTGACCAGTCAGGAAACTGCCTATCAGGCATCCCTTGCCGTATCTGCAAAAACCTTTCAGCAAAGTCTTCTTGATTTTTTGCGGTGAACCATGAATATCAGATTTGGTATTGTTTCCTGCATGTTTTTTTTATGGAGTACGTCTGTCGGATTCTGCCTGAGTCAGAAAGATATGAATCAACTGACGGCAGCCGGACTGGACGGTCAAACGCTTCAGTCGCTGATTCGGGAAAAATCCATCGAAACCGGTGCATTTACCGTTCAGGAACTGATCGATCTGAAACTCAAGGCAGGGTTGTCAAACAAGACCATTCAATTGCTGATAGCGGAGGGATCGTTTATCAAAAATCGGGAGCCTGTGGTATATGGGCAGGATATCAAATCGCTTCGGGTGACCGGAATCCAGGATATTATTGCATTAAAACAGGCAGGAATCAGCGATGAGGTCATTCAGTCCATCATTATTTCGGGATCAAACAAACAGGACCAACATGATCGGGAAAATGCCTGGGAAATGTTGAAAAATATGGGATTTGTGATCGATACACGCCAGAAAAATGACGAAACAATCCACTGATCTGACGCCGGTCAACTATTTGCTGGAACCGGGCTTTGTTGTGTTTCCACCTACTCCCACACTGATTTCCACGGTTCTGGGATCCTGCGTGGCGATCAGCCTTTATGATCGCAAACGAAAAATCGGCGGTATGAACAGTTTTCAATTTCCCATAATTCGGGAAAGACATCGGGCAACCACCCGGTATGGAAATGTGGCCATTATCACACTCATTCAGATGATGATAGCAGATGGTTCCAGATGCAAAGATATGGAAGCCCAGATATTTGGCGGCGCGCACAACCGGAGTCTTTCTTCACAGAACATCGGAATGGAAAATATCCGAATTGCCCGAAGGATTCTCGCCAAAGAGCGCATATCGGTAACTTCCGAGGATGTTGGCGGCGAAAAAGGCCGAAAAATCGTTTATTCCACACATACCAATGAGGCGGCAGTATTCAAGGTGGACAAGCTTCGCCAATCCGACTGGTATCCCTATACAGAGGGCAGGAGATAACGCAACCCAATGGTCGCATGCAACCGTTGCAAACATTATTACATAACCTGGGATTCACGCCATGCATATGGCTGCCGGTTGTTTGGCTTTAAATCGCATGAACTTCCATGCCGGGTGGTCTCACGGAATTCAGATGGTCAGCCTTGTGCCGGTTTTGCTGAAAAGGAACGGTCAACTGCATCTGATGCCATAACGGACCGGTCCGCCACAAAACGGTTGTGAAGAATCCAGAGTGTTTCGTTCTGAATCAACCCCCACCGGAATAACGGCGATGCCTGATGATGCGTCAGGGGTGTCACATGGCATATCCGTTTTTTTGGCCGACCGGGGCGGACCGATTTCGCATCTGTCAAACAATTGTCATACAACACCATAATTGTTTTTTGGGTTTTCATCATATATTCTCCCTGCTGATCATGGCCAACATGTCTTCCGCCATTTATATTTATGTGTTATCCCTGTTCAGACTGCCAAGTTCCTGTGACGTCAGCACCCTGTCAATATCCAGAAGAATTTTCACCCCGCCGCCCATTTTGGCCATACCAAGAATATACTCTGTGTTCAGACGGGTCCCGAATGTCGGTGTGTCTTCTATGTCTTCCTCTTTGATATTCAACACTTCGGAAACCGAATCCACAACGATTCCGATCATGATGGCTCCGGTTGGTGAAGCGGTTTCAACGACAATGATACAGGTTCTTTCCGTATAGTCCATGGGCGGCATGACAAATTTGAGCCTGAGATCCACCACCGGAATCACCTTCCCTCTCAGATTGATCACCCCTTTGACAAAGCCGGGGGTTTGGGGCACAGAAGTGATTGGCAGCATACCAATGATTTCCTTGATTTTGAGAATGCCAATGCCATATTCTTCATTGGCCAGAGTGAATGTCAGGTATTTGCCTTCGCGAATCGTCATGGCGTTAATGGCCTGATCGAGCTTTCTGGCAAGGGTTTGCATAGGTTTTCCTTCCATTTTGTTATTCAATTTTTCCATAGCTTTTCAGATAATGATTTTGGGAAGGCAGCAGGGAGGGGATAGGCCTTTTTTGGCCATCCCCGACCGATAACGCACCCAAAATCTTTATCTGGAAAGCGATATCAACAACTATCAGGGTATATCAATCTTGGTGTATCTGCTTGGAATGGCCATAAAATGCGCTTTTCAAAAAGTCATATCCCGTTGGCAGTATATACTCAAAATTTTGATAATTCATCGTCATCAAACGGAATCAGCTCGTTGGGTGAAATCTCTTTGGTCCCGGATGACCCGAGTTTACGGATCTGAACCGGATGAACAGGTTGCTGTTTTGAATTCGTTGATGTTATTTTTGTTGAGAATTCTTTCTTGACTGCTTTTGGGGTAACGTGTTGTGCGCCGCCGACAATTTCAACCAGTTTTTCCACCATCCCTTTCATCTCATGGGCCTGAGCATTCAACTCTTCCGAAGCGGATGCCGATTCTTCGGCATTGGCCGCATTCTGTTGCGTCACGCGATCCATTTCGGTAACCGCTGTATTGAGCCCCTGAATACCCTGAGCCTGTTCGGCGGAAGCGCCACACACAGGCCGGTTTCATCGATCAGAAAACAATATCCGGTCTTCCCCAATTTGACAGACAGAATTTTTGCAGACAGAATATCGGTTTTCATGACAATCCCCAATACACCGACAACTTTTTGGGATTTTGTCATGACGGGGCAGGCAATGGTAATGACGGGCCTGCCGGTTTTTTTGATTTGACCGGCTGACCGATATTGGCTTTTCCGGTTTAGGCTGTTTGAAAATAGGGGCGATCTTTGACAGAAATCCCCTTATATCCCCCCACCAACACCATCCGAAAATATGGCGACTTCAAGATCGCAAACAAAAATGCCTTCATAGTCAGACCCGATCTGTTTCATGGCGCTGGCCAGTTTCGTGTCAAGCATGGATATTTC
Source organism: Desulfobacteraceae bacterium UBA4064 (assembly GCA_002382065.1). Taxonomy (GTDB): domain Bacteria; phylum Desulfobacterota; class Desulfobacteria; order Desulfobacterales; family Desulfatirhabdiaceae; genus UBA4064. The sequence goes on along the minus strand of DFZE01000222.1, from coordinate 19,844 downwards.
CCTGTCGGAGAACTCCACACCGGCCAGATATATTTTTGATACCGCTTCTATCGTGGTATTTCCCACAGCCAACTCCAGAGCAATCTTCAGCTCTTCCTTCAACAGCATGTTGACCATTTCCGCCAGGCTGACAGCGATATTGGTCACGCCCTCCCGGGCAGATTTTTCAAGGGACCGGGATGCTTTGAAGACGGAAAACGTACCAATTGCCAGGATGGGGATCAGGACCATGACAAGTCCACCCATGATCAGTTAGAAACCGAGTGACTTCCTTTTCATTATGAGGCGACTCCTGCTAAAAAAAATATAATTATTGATTTGCCGATCAATCCAATCGAAACATCAGGCATCAGGGATGTTCCCAGGCAACGCGCCCGCAGAAAAAATCAAGATAACTTTGTGCCCGAGTCATTGCTTCAAGACAATGGAACTGCATGTTGTAAACAAATTATTGGCACTTTGACAAAAAACTTGACCAAAAAATGGATTTTCTTTTAACACATTAAAATTATGATTATTTTTGATACAGATGGGAGGATGAGCGTAAAAATGCCGCAGTTACAAAAGGAATCGGATTGCGTTGACAGTTGTGGTGTTGTAAAGAATATGGAGATAAAATTCAAGAAAAGTTTCAAAGGCTATAGCTTTTAAGATAATGATTTTGGGAAGGCGGCAGGGAGGGGATAGGCCTTTTTTGCGGCTGACGCCTTGAAAAGCTTCCGGTCATCCCCGACCGATAACGCTCTCAAAATATTTATCTTGAAAGCTATATAAAACATGAAAGGCAAATATCTGATGAATGCGGATAAAAATGCCACTCCCGCTGTTCAATTAAAAAGCTGCCTGGTGACGCCACCCTGCAACTGCATTGACACACTGGCTGCTTTGCTGGATGGAATACCTGTGGCCAGCTTGATGATCGATTCGAATGAGAATGTGGTCATCTGGAACAAAGCCTGTGAGACATTGACCGGTTTGCCCCGGGAGGAAATGTTGAACAGGCCTCTGACATCCGATTTTCTTCTGATCAATCAGATGGATGCAAAGCGGGGAACAAATTCCAAAGATTTTGTAACCAGTTCCCTTGTTCAAAACGGCTTTGAAGTCACCCATGAAATGGTCCTCCGTGGTGAAAAACGCAGCATTTTTGTTACCGTTACAGATGTATATGATCATCTTGAAAACCGCATCGGTGTATTGCAGACCCTTCAGGATATGACGGACAAACGGCAATTGCTGAATCAGCTTTATCAGGCCCAGAAAATGGAATCACTGGGGTCGCTTGTGGCCGGGATTGCACATGAAATCAATAATCCGGTCAATCTGGTTCTGTACAATCTGCCACTTCTGGAAAAAATTTTTGCCGATGTCCTGCCGGTTCTTCAGACAAATGCCGTCCATGAACCCGATAAACGGTATGGCGGACTGCCGTACCCCTTTCTGAACGACAATCTGATGGCATTGATTTCCGATATGGAATTGGCGGCAAAACGGATTGCCCATATTGTTTCGGGTCTCAAAAGCTTTTCCAAATTTTCAAGTTCTACAGAAAAAAAGCCGTTTCAATTGAATCAGGCCATCGATAATGCCATCCGGCTGTCTCAAACCACCCTCAGAAAACAGAACATTCAGCTTAACCTGAAACTTGCCGAAGATATCCCGCTTTTTGTCGGAAATCAGCAGAATATCGAACAGGTCATTCTGAATCTTCTCATCAATTCCGCCCAGTCCATAGAGCATGAACAGGGTCGGATCAGCATTTCGACATCCTGCCAGAAAAATGGTCATATCGTCATGACGGTTTCGGATAATGGAAGGGGGATTCGACGGGAAATTGCGGATAAACTGTTCGACCCGTTTGTGACCGACCGGCAGGCCAGCGGTGGAACCGGATTGGGTCTGTCTGTTTCCTACAACATCATATCGGCCCATGACGGGACCATCAGCTTTAAAAGCCAGGAAGGCTCGGACACCACCTTTCAGGTTATTTTGCCCACGGACTCCCGAAAAAAAATTCATCGGATACTGATCGTCGATGATGATCCTTTGATTCGGGAACTTCTCCGGGATATTCTCATGAGCCGGCGGGCATACTCCATCGAAGAAGCATCCAATGGGATCGAGGCATGCATCCGCCTGGGATCACATCGGCCGGATATGATGGTCCTGGACCTCTTTATGCCGGAAATGAATGGTCTGGATGTATGCCGGGTCATTCGAAATGATACAGAATTGTCCGATGTCAAACTCATGGTGATCACGGGTCATGAAGGCCATGCGGATCTGAATGAAATCAGTCAGATGGGAATGGTGGAAATTCTATACAAACCATTTGATTTGAACGATTTTCTGAAAAGGGTTGACAATATTCTGATGGAATAGATATTGTCCGTGACATCCTTTTTGTCACCATCCGGATTATTTGTTTGAATGGTAATTTCATATGGAATCAATTCCAGAAGACGCATCCATACTGATTGTTGATGATGACTCCGGGCTGCTCCTGAGTGTTCGGGCTACACTGATGAGTGCGGGAATTCCTGAGCCGGCGGTCGTTTCAGACAGCAGAAGAGTCCTCGATATCATTAAAAAAAATCGCTTTCAGCTCGTTCTCATCGATCTGATCATGCCACATATCAATGGCATGATACTTTTGGAGCAGATCCGGAAAGAATACCCGGAAATCGTTTGCATCATTGTCACGGCAACAGATGAGGTATCCTCTGCCATTCAGGCGATCCGCCTGGGAGCGTATGACTATCTGGTTAAACCGGTCGATCCGGATGACCTGGTCATCATTATACGGCGGGCTCTGGAACGATATGACCTTCGAAGAAAGGTGACGCGTTTGGAGCGACGCCGGGCTTTTTCGGATATCGCCAATCCGGAAGCCTTTTCAGACATGATCGCCGAAGATGAATCCATGGCGTTTGTTTTTCATCAGGTTGAAGCAGTTGCCCCAACGGACTACAGTGTCGTGATTACCGGAGAATCCGGAACCGGAAAGGAAATGCTGTCCCGAATCGTCCATCGTCTCAGCCATCGTGCGAACAAGCCCTTTATCGCCGTAAACATGGCCGCTTTCAATCAGACGCTTTTTGAAGATGCATTTTTTGGTCACATCAAAGGTGCATTTACCCAGGCGGTTCAGGATCAGACCGGTTTCTTTGAAGCGGCTGAGGGGGGTACGCTTTTTCTGGATGAAATAACGGAACTGGAACCATCTCTTCAGGGAAAACTGTTGCGGGTTCTGCAGGAAAAGGAATTTTATCGACTGGGCAGCACCAGCAGCAAACGCATCGATGTTCGAATTCTGGCTGCTTCCAACCGGGATATTCTGGATGAAGTGAAAAAGGAGCGGTTTCGGGCGGATCTGTTTTATCGCCTGAGCATGTACACCATTAAAATCCCGCCGCTTCGGGAGCGGAAAAAAGATATCATTCCCCTGGCCAATCATTTTGTAAAAAAGTATGGCGTACAGAAAACTCCGGCAATTCTGTCCATTTCCAAGGAACTGGAGGCAAATCTTCAGAATTATGCGTTTCCGGGAAATATTCGTGAGTTGGAAAACATGATTGCCAGTGCTGTGCTTCTGGAATCGCAGACTATCCTTCAGACAACCTCTGTCAGGGCGTTGCCCCAGCGAATGACCGAGCAAAAAAATATGGATGTCGAATGGCTGACACTTGAAGAATTGGAAAAACAGCATATTCTTCGCGCGCTGAAAAAAGTGAATGGCAATCGGAAAAAAGCGGCCAAAATTCTGGGTATCAACACCGCGACGGTTTACCGAAAGATCGAAAAATATGGCATTTCTGAATGAATGGCCTTGCAGTTTACCGTGAACTTTCATGTCTATCCTGTTTTTGATGTCAGTTTATTGAACAATCATTGAAATGGACCGGTCTATGGAAACAATTTTTACCCTTGACATCAAAACAAGTGTAACGAAATCTGTTCTGGATGTTTTTTCCACCATGTTGTCCATTGAAATCGATCCGATACCAGACAGCGACGGTGTCGCGTTAACCACATCCCGCATTGTCGGTTCAGTCAATTTTGCGGGCCAGGTATCCGGAATCATCAACATTAATCTGAGCAAGGAATTTGCAGTACTCATGACGACCGGCATGCTGGGCATGCCTGAGGATGAGCTCGAGGGTGATGAAGAAATCCGGGATGTCATCTGCGAAGTCAGCAACATCATTGGCGGCAACCTCAAATCCTTTTTTAATGACGCCGGATTTTACTGCGTTCTATCAACGCCATCCATTACCAAAGGGGATGATTTTACCATCAAGGCGTTGAATACCGAACGATATGAAAGCCTGTCTTTCAGATACCAGCAGTATCAGTTAACCGTTGAAATTGGAATCAAGCTGCAGACTGGATATCGGCCTCCCGAGATCTCTCAGCGGTCCGGCCCACCAAAGATCCAGCAGGCTGACATAGAAAAAATCCAGAATCTTGATATTTCCAGAACGGTGATTGATTCCGTAAAAACCGTATTTGATACCATGTTGTCCATGGAAATCCAGGTTGCGGATACCGTTGCAAAGGCCATGATCACGGGCACCCGTACGGTCGGTGCTGTCGGTTTTGCCGGAGATGCCATTGGATTGATCAATATACATGTGACAAGCGAATTTTCCAAAAAGATGGCATCGGTCATGCTGGATATGGATATCGATGAAGTCGATACAGAAGCGGATGTCAATGATGTCATTGGAGAATTCAGCAATATCATTGGCGGCAATCTGAAATCCATTTTTGCAAATGTCAACCTGCGTTGTGAACTGTCCACACCATCCATTACCCGCGGCAGCGATTTCAATGTCGAAACAATGAACATGGAAGTGTATGAACGGCTGGCCTTTAAATGGATGGATTACACCTTTTTTGTGGAATTTGGATTAAAGCTTGCAGAAGGGCTGAATATTTCCCTGAACAAGGGCAAGGATATCCGGTATCAGATTGCAGATGACAGTCCGCCACCGGTTTCCGACTGGTCTGATTTGTCAGAGCCGGTGAAAATGCCAGAATCCGTTTCTGAAAAAATTGAAGAATCGATCATTCAACCTGAAATCGCCCAACCCCAATTCATTCAACCTGAAACCAGGCAACCCGAAATCAGGAAGCCCGAAACGCCACCGGATCCCAACAGTTTTTACGGCTGGATGGAACAGGCAAAAGCAGCACCGCCAGTGCAAACCGATGTCGATTTGAGCCTGCTGCTGGACATCCCGCTGGAAATTTCCATTCAGTTGGGAAAAACCAGAATGAAAATCAATGAGTTATTAAAGATCAGGGAACAGTCTGTGGTTGGATTGGACAGTCTGGCAGATGAACCCGTGGAAATATTGGTCAACAACAAACTCATTGCAAAAGGTGAGGTCATTGTGGAAGGCGGAAAATATGGCATTCGGGTGCTTGAAGTCCTGAGCCGGGCAGACCGTATAAAAAGCCTTCGATAAACGGGTTTCTCAAACGTGCTATAGCTTTTAAGATAACGCACCCAAAATCTTTATCTTGAAAGATATAAAAATCATGGACCGTACCCATCGCCACATATTGCATGGATATCAAACAATCCCTTGAAATTCTGGGTCTCAGCCCGGATGCATCTCCGGCGGACCTTAGACAAACCTACCGCGATCTGGTGAATGTATGGCACCCGGACCGATTTCAGCATACCCCCCGCCTGAAAGACAAAGCGGAAAAACAGCTTCAGTTAATCAATCAGGCCTATCAGACCGTCCTGGCATCTTTTTTTGCCCCTGACACCACCGGGCATAAAACTTCCGATGCTCCCCCAAAACCCCAACCCGGGGATTCCCCTGCCCCATCCAGTAACGTAGCTTCCAAAAAGCCGGTTGTCCGGATATCCCGCCACATGGACAGAATTCTGGCCAGAACTGTGGACAGCGTCATTTTTGCCCTGATTCTGGTATATGTCGAATTTCCGCTATTGTTTCAATCAGTCCCGGGCGGCTGGGCAACACTCCTGTTGATCGCATCATTGCTGTGGGTCTTTATTGAAGCCAATCTCCTGAGCCTTTTTGGAACAACACCCGGAAAATGGTTTTTCGGGATTCATGTGGTGACCCGAAACGGGAAAAAGCCACCTCTTCTGGAAGCGTTCAAAAGAAGTTTTCATGTCTGGTGGCGGGGGATGGGGGCGGGTTGTATCGTTGTGATGCCCATCACATTGATTGAATGCGGTGTGTCGCTGTTAAAAAATCGTTTAATTCCCTGGGATCGGGAAGGACGGACACTGGTCATCCATCGCGCCAGAAAAACCGGAAGACGCTTTCTGGCAATGACCATTCTGGTGTTGGGCATGATGATTCTCTTCCGGATATGGCTTGAATCCGGTCGTACAACGTCAAAAGACCCAGACATACAACCGGTCGAATCGTCTCAAACCAACCCCTTGCATCAACAACAGATTTCCGATCCGGCAAAGACATCTCCGAAAACAGACTCAAACCATTCTGGAACCACCATCAAAAACCCGGATTCCGGCTCACTACAGTTCCAAAATCCGGCTAATCCCATAAACCCCTATGCGGATTACATCAAAAGATGTTTTGAATCCTGTGCTGAAATAGAAGTCTGCCGACCTGTTCATGATGAAACACTGATCCGGGAAACCCTGCTTACCACATACGGGCTTTGTGGCGGAAACTGTGACAATCTGGATGCTCTGCCGGATGCCCTCCGTTTTGTGGGTGTTTCGGGTACGGTTCATCGCATTCAAATCATTTTTGAAACCATCGACCGGGTTTTCGGATTGACCTATGAAAATATGGCTTTGGGCCGACACAATCCGGATGAAATCAAAGCCACCCGAAAACAGGTAGATGATCTGATCCTGTCCCTGATGAAAAATAACTATCAATCGGAAGAGGTCCGCATTTTGTCATTTATTCGGGATTATCAACAGCTTTCGGAAAAGATGTACAAAAATCGGCCGGATGTGGTTCAGCAGGTGACCCTGAAAAAGCAAAAACAGTTAAAAGAAGAATCCGCGCGCCAGATGAAAGCGCTGCAGGAACTCGAAACCAAGCGAAAACAGATTCTGTCCGGAGAGATTGCCATTGCCAGCCTGAAAGATGCCACATGGTTTTATCATGCACAAGACGCCATGCCGCTGCTGATCAATCCCCCACTCCCGCCGCTGTCTTCAAATCTCCAGGAAACCTTTTATCTGGTTGGCGGGGATATTGACGGACTGGATGGAAACAACCCCATAACATACCGGGCCGTTGTCAAACATGAAAACGCCATCTTGTATTTCAGGTTCCGGATCGGAGAAAAAATATCGAACCGTCACTTCAGAATCGGTCAGAAGGTATGGGTTGTCGGGAGATTGACCGGCATTGACCGGTATGTGACCAAATCCCGCGATGTGCGATACATGCCCATTTTTGAGGCCAGTTATATCGAATGATGGTAATTAGTCCCTGAACGAAAAACCTATCTCTGTATCTTAAAATTCGAAAATTCGAATCGCGAAATCCGAAACAGTACCCTATGAAATAACCTGGGAGAATCGGTATCGGAATCGGAATCGAAATCGGAAGGAGGATAGCACCGGTACAGATTCCAATACCAGGGATGTCTTTTCAGTCCATTTTTATCATATGTCACCCGTTCGTTTATTCAGGCGTACAGCCAAAAGAAGACTGGTCAGTCAATATGAACTGACTGATGTCATATCCCTGTGCTGTCAAAATATCAATGACTTCAGCCAGATTTTCCGATGATAACGTGCAGCTCCGGCTCAGAATCCAGCCATATTCACGTGTCGGTTCCCCCACAACGGCGTATTCATAGTTCTCTCCCAGTCCCAGCACCCAGTAATTGCCCGGAAACAGCCATGTGTCTTTCAGATTGACAAAACTGACCAGCAATTTTGCGTTGGTCTGTGTGTCTTCCACAAACGCACGGCCCTGGGAGGTGAGGACATCTTCAGAATCTGTGAGACATGAATTGACGACACTGATACTGCCGTCATCCAGCAACCGGTAGCTCGCGGTCGTCCCCCCCCACGCAGGGTTTCTGAAACCAGGCAGGGATACTGGCGATCTCGTACCAGTGACCCAGATACTTCTGCAAATCCACATAGGGAACCGTTGTCACATCGGCAGAAAATGACACAGCCCCAATGTTCAGCATGACCATTATCAGAATTATGAAAACCCATCTCAATTGCTTCATCCGGCTTCTCCTTTTGAAAATGTGTAATGGAAAGACTGATTCAGCTTGAAACAGCACATCCCGTTATGCCGGGATTATTATCAGAAATCCAGAAATGTCAATTTCGTTTCAACCTTGTCTATCATTTCCCTGGATTCATCCCATCCATGAAAATCCGGTTGCGCTGCCTCAAGCATCGGTCTCAATCCAGCAGAATGCTGGCATCCACCGCAACCGGACGACCATTTTCGATAATCAGCGGGTTGATATCCATTTCCTGAATGCCTGGATATGATCCGGCAATCTGTCCGACCCGGACAAGGATATCGGCCAGCAGGTGTCTATCCAGTGGCGCCTCTCCCCGAAATCCGTTCAGAATGCACCGGGATTTCAGCCGGTCGATCATGTACAGCGCCTCTTTAATGCCAAACGGAGCTACCAGAAAAACCTTGTCCTGAATGGCTTCTGCCAGGACACCCCCCATTCCGCACATGACACATGGCCCGAACTGCACATCACGGGTCATTCCCACAATCAACTCGGCCCGGCCACCAAGCTGTTTTTGCAGCAGAATTTTGTCCTGATTGCCGATAACACTGCTCAATGCATCAAATGCCGTGGTCACATCGGCTTCGGAATTGAGATGGAGATGAACCAGTTGATGCTCACTTTTATGGACCATTCCCTGAATCAGACCCTTCATGACCACCGGAAATGTCAGTTCACCAGCGATTTTTACAGCATCTTCCAAAGAATTGACAACGGCTTCGGCCACAACCGGAATTCCGGCGGATTGCAGAAACTGCTTGGACAAATGCTCATCCAGTACGCCTTTGGCATTTTTTACCACGTTCACAACCGGATGGGTGAGTTGAAGCCTATGCCATTCGGTTTTTTGGTTACCGACATGCTTCACCCAGCGGCTTCGCTCAAAAACCGCCTGGATACACTCCACAGCCCGGTATAGCTCCCGATATACCGGAATACCCATATCCTGAAGCATGTTTTGGGTTTTTCCGGCATTGTCCCGGTCGCCCAAAAGCCAGGCAAACACGGGTTTTCCGGCCTTTCGAACCTCTTCCATCATGGGCTCCATGTCAAAATTCAGTGCAAATCCACCCGAGTACAGATGCAACAGAATGACATCGATGTTTGGATCCTGACTGACCGCCGTCATTGCCGTCTGATAAGTTTTTTGCCCGCCATGCTGCTCTACGGCCGGCCACAGATCGATGGGATTGGAAACCGGCATCCATTCGGGGAAAACGGTTCTCAGTTTCTGTTGTGTCGTTTCTGACAGATGGGCAACGGTCAGCCCCTGTTCATTCAAGAAATCCGCAGACACAATCCCGGCGCCGCCACTGAAGGTCAAAATTGCGGTCCGTCCGGTTGCTCCGGAATGAATGTCGGGAAATGTGGCTAAAGCCCGGCTGATATCCATCATCTGTTTGAAATCATGCGCTTCAATGGCGCCCGACTGAGTCAGGGCACTGGAAATAATCGCGCCATTTCCGGCCATGCTGGCCGTATGACTCATGGCGGCACGGGCGCCATCCTGACTTTTTCCACCCTTCAAAACCACAATGGGTTTGGGTGACATTTTGCAGATATTCATGAAACGGCTGCCATTCGGAATGGATTCCAGATACAATGCAATGGCTTTGGTGTCGGGGTCATCAATCAGATATTCCAGAAGCTCGCATTCTTCCACATCCACCTTGTTTCCAATGGACAGTGCCTTGCTGATACCCATGACACCATGACTCATGGCATCGATCAGAAATCCGCCTGCCAGCATGCCGCTTTGAACGATCATCGACACATTTCCGGGCAGCGGGCCATAGTCCCAGACACTCGGGGTCAAAAATGAAAAAATATACTTTCGAACCGCATCCACAACGCCCATGCAGTTTGGTCCCCATATCCGGATACCGGTTTCCATTCGAATCTGCTTTAATTCATCCTGAAGGGCTTTTCCGGATTCTCCGGTTTCTGCAAATCCGCCGGATTCGACAATCACCCCGGGAATGCCTCGGCTGGCGCAATCCCGAACCATCTGAGGCACAAGTGATGCCGGAATAAAAATAATTGCCAGATCAACCGGATCCGGAACGTCAAAAATTGACGGATAACACGGAATTCCCAAAAGCTCGGAATATCGGGGGTTGACCGGATAAATATGACCCCTGAAGCCTTTTTTGACATTATATAAAATCGAATGGCCACCTTTTGAAGGGGTGCCGCTGGCGCCAATCAGTGCGATGCCTGCTGGTTCAAAAAAATATTTCATTGGATAATTCCTTTCCTGATAATGATGAATACTGTGAACACACACCCCATTCACAATTTAACTTGCTGCCATGTCATGATAACCAACACTGGAGACTGCCGATGAAATACTGGTTGATGAAATCCGAAAAAACGGTCTTTTCGATCGATGACCTGATGGCATGTCCGGATGGAACCGATCATTGGGACGGGGTCCGCAACTATCAGGCCAGAAATTTCCTGCGTGACGACATCAAAACCGGGGACCGGGCGCTGTTTTACCACAGCTGCAAAAACCCGGCGATTGCAGGAACAGCCATCGTCGTACGGGAAGGCTATCCCGATTACACGGCATGGGATCCGGAAAGCGGGCACTTCGATCCGAAAAGTACACCGGAAAACCCTCTCTGGTTTATGGTGGACATCCGGTTTGAAACCCGGTTCGACACGCCGCTCCCCCTGTCATTGCTGCGCCGGTTCCCGGAACTTGCCGCAATGCCGCTTCTGAAAAAAGGGATGCGTCTGTCGGTTCAGCCGGTGTCCCCAAGTGAGTTTGATTTCATTATCACACTTTCTCAAAAAACAGTCAAAACCGGCAGATAATATAGCTTTTCAGATAATGATTTTGGGAAGGCGGCAGGGAGGGGATAGGCCTTTGTCGGCCATCCCCGACAGATAACGCGCCCGAAATCTTTATCTGGAAAGCTATAGCGCTTTCAGGCAGCAACCCGATTCTTACAAAGGACAGATTTAATGACGTTTCCCATTGATTTGACCCGCTACATCCCCTTGTCGTTTGATTCTGATCAACCCACACCAACGCCGGAGCAGTTGCAACAGCTTGAAAACAATATCGCTCTTGTACGGGACAGCATTGTTTTTTTTACCGCATTTGCCAATAAAAAAGGCCTGGGCGGCCATACCGGGGGAGCATACGACATTGTTCCCGAACTCCTGATTCTGGATGGATTGATGAAAGGCAACCCATCCATATTCCCGGTCTGCTTTGATGAAGCCGGCCACCGGGTGGCTGCACAATATATTCTGGCTGCACTCAATGGCTTTATCCCAGTGATGGAACTGCTGCATTACCGGGAATTTGACAAGGATCTGTATGGCCATCCCGAACGAAACGATAAAAAAGGTATTTTTTTCAGCTCCGGCAGACTGGGTCACCTGTGGAGTTATGTCAATGGCGTTGCAGAAGCCCACCCCGGTCAAACCGTGATTTTGTTCGGAAGTGACGGATCCCAGCAGGAGGGCAGCGATGCCGAGGCCGCACGCTATGCCGTGTCACGGAATCTTTCGGTAAAACTGATGATCGATGACAACGATGTCACCATTGCCGGTCATCCCAGTCAGTATATGAAGGGGTTTGATGTGGAAAAAACCCTGGCGGGTCATGGTATCCGGGTTGATGCCGGGGATGGCGAAAACATTTCCGTTCTGTTTTCCAGAATACAAACCGCACTCGGTCAGCCGGGGCCTTCGGCCCTCATCAACCGTCGAAAAATGGCGCCGGCTGTTGACGGCATCGAAGGCTCTCCGAAAGGTCATGATGTGATTCCGGTTTCCAATGCCATTTCCTATCTGCGTGGCAAAGGATGGATAGAAGCTGCCGACATGCTGGCTGAAAAAGCGCCCAAATCCGTTGCGCCGGTCCATTTGGGCAGCACACCGGAAATGGCCAAAAACCGGGATGATTTTGGAAAATATCTTTGTGAACTGATTCAGGCCCTGGAAAATCCAAAAGATCAGATTCTGGTAGTTGATTCTGACCTGGAAGGCTCCTGCGGACTTCACCATGTCCGAAAATCCTTCCCGGATATTTATGTTCATGGCGGCATCATGGAACGGAACAATTTTTCCGTAGCGGCAGGCTTTGGCGCATCCATCGGGAGACAGGGCGTATTTGGAACCTTTTCTGCATTCCTGGAAATGGTTGTTTCGGAAATCACCATGGCCAGACTCAACCATGCCAATGTTCTGGCTCATTTTTCTCATGCCGGCGTCGATGACATGGCGGACAACACCTGTCATTTTGGCATCAACATTTTTTTTGCCGACAATGGACTGATGGAAAATGATCAGACCCGGCTCTATTTTCCTGCGGACAGTCACCAACTGAAAGCCGTATTGAATACGGTGTTTCATGAAACCGGGCTGCGTTTCATTTTTTCAACCCGGTCTGCAACGCCGTATATCCTTGCAGAAAACGGCAAACCGTTTTTTGATGACCGGTATCGCTTTTTGCCGGGCAAAGATGATCTGATTCGAACCGGAATTGACGGATATATCGTCTCCTATGGTGAAATGCTCTATCGCTGTCTCGATGTGGTTGAAACACTCAAAACCAGAGGCATCCATGTCGGACTGGTCAACAAGACCACACTCAATGCGCCGGATGAGGATATGCTGAAACGCATCGGAGAAAGTCCGGCGGTGTTGGTTGTGGAGACCCAGAATGTCAAAACCGGCCTGGGCTCCAGAATGGGCACCTGGCTTCTGGAAAAAGACCTTCATTGCCGCTATGGCGCCTTGGGAACCCGTCGCGAAGGAAGGGGTGGGCTTGCCGAGCAGATACCGTATCAGGGTTTGGGAACCCGGGATATCGAAAAATGCCTGATCCAATTGATCAGCGGTTCGCCGCATCTGTAACCCATTTTCATGACTGAACAGCCATGCATCACAACGCCTCACATATCAAAGAAAATATTGTCATTTTTGTATTGATTTTTCTTATTTCCCTGATGCTGTTTTTAATCATTTCCGGTGACAGGGGTCTTGCCGGATTAAAACAGGTTCAGCAGAAAAAAGAATCATTGATTCAAAGCAATCAATCCCTTCGGCTGAAAAATTACGAGGCGTATCGAAAAATTGAACGGTTGCAACGTGATCCGGCATATATCGAAGCCATTGCCAGGACAGATATGGGACTGATTCGAAAAGATGAGCTGGTGTTCAAACCTCATGACTCAAATATTTCCCGACAGCCTTACCTGCCGGCTCAAAATCGGCGAAATCCGGATGATTGAAAACAAGATATTCTACACAGAAACCATGGCAGATGTTTTTAGAAATCAAGGTCTTACAGATAAGGCCAGGCACATTTACCAATATCTTCTGGAAAAAGACCCTTCCCGGACAGACATTCAAACCAAATTGTCTGAAATGAACTGCAGACATGACACGCCAACTGAACCGTTCAGGGATTCGGCGTTTCTCCTGCAGAAATGGGTTGAATTGGTCCTGCGATACCGGCAGATTAAACGTCTGAAAGCCATGATCCGCTAACCCGAATATAGCTTTTAAGATAATGATTTTGGCAAGGCAGCAGGGAGGGGATAGGCCTTTCTTCGGCCATTTCCGACCGATAACGCACCCAAAATCTTTATCTTGAAAGCTATAGTTGTGAAACCATCCATATCGTGATAATCAGTCACCATGAAACAATACGTCATTGACCAACTTCGACCTCAGGATTACATCACCCTGAAAACCCATCTTGACGCCGAATACCCGCAGGCCGGACTTCCGGGAATTTATCAGATTGAAATCGATCCGGATCTGCTGACAGATATTCAACGCGAACATGCCGCATGTCAGCCCTGTTATTTTGCAGTGGAGCTGAATCCGCATGCCCTGTCCTGTGAACTGCTGGCCCGATCCAGCCAGAAGATACGATGTGCCTGCATGGGATATGCGACAGATACACAGCGGAACTGGCTGATTGACCGGATCGATGCCATGCTGAGTGACATTGGCATACGGATATGAAGTGGTCTGACCTGCTTTGGCTCATTCGAACCGCCGGTATCATTCTGTATGTGCTGCTGGCGATCATCGTGTTCGGGACCATGACCATTGTGGCCTCATTTCTGGATCAAAAAGGTATCTGGCCCCATATTGTCGCCCGATACTGGGCAAGATCCATTCTGTTTGTCAGCCGGACCCGGGTTCAGATCACCGGACTGTCCCATATCGATCCGGACAGGCCCTATATTTTCATGCCCAATCATACCAGCAATTTTGACATTCCGGTTCTGCTGTCACATCTGCCCGTGCAGTTTCGCTGGCTGGCCAAGGCCGAACTTTTCAAATTCCCCCTGTTTGGATATGCCATGAAGCGGGCCGGATATATCAGCATCGACAGATCCAACCGTAAATCCGCGTTTGAAAGCCTGGAACAGGCTGCCGCTGCCATTCGAAACGGAAAATCCGTGATGATTTTTCCGGAAGGCACCCGAAGCAGGGACTATACCATCCATGAATTTAAAAAAGGCGGGTTTGTCCTGGCCATCAAGTCCGGTGTGCCCATTGTTCCGGTCATTATCCATGGCACCTGGCGAATCATGTCCAAAAACGGTTTGATGATTCGGCCCGGAAATGTCCTTCTCGAAATTCTTGAGCCCATCCAGACATCGGAATATACGCTCCCCCAAAAGGATCAGTTGATTGAAAGACTGAGAGCCATGATGCTGAATGTGTTTGAATCGGGAAAAAAGGCGGGACTGTGAAGCTGTCCATCACCCCACTGGGGGGCCTGGGTGAAATTGGCCTCAACATGATGGCCTTTGAATATGACGGGTCCCTCATTGTGGTCGATGCCGGATTGATGTTTCCGGAAGATTCCATGCTGGGCGTGGATTTTGTCATTCCCAATATCACCTGGCTGAAAGAAAACCACTCAAAAATCCAGGGCATTGTCCTGACCCACGCCCATGAAGATCATATCGGCGCACTGCCCTGTATCCTGCGTGAGATCCAGGCGCCCGTGTTTGGAACACCATTTACCCTGGGAATGGTGCGTTATAAACTGGAAGAATTCGGCATCCTTCAACACGTGACCCTGCAGACCGTACGGGCGGGTGATTCACTGACCCTGGGCCACTTTTTGATTGAATTCATCCGGGTCAATCACAGTGTGGTGGATGGTGTTGCCCTGGCCATTCAATGCCCGGCCGGTGTCGTGATTCACACCGGTGATTTCAAAATCAGTTATACATCGGCGCCGGGCATGATGACCGATATCAACCGGTTTGCCCATTTTGGACACTTGGGTGTTCTGGCGCTTCTTTCCGACTCCACCAATGTCGAGAAGGAGGGCTACACCCTGTCGGATTCGGATATTGGTGACAATCTGAAGGGGATTGCCAGCCACTCCATGGGCCGGGTGATTGTCGCCCTGTTTGCATCCAGCATCACCCGGATTCAGCAGATCGTGGATATTGCCGAAACGCTGGGCCGAAAAGTGGTCTTCAATGGGAAAAGCATCGAGACCAGTGTTCATATTGCCAAATTCCTGGGATATCTCCATATGCCCGATGGCATGGAAATCCGGATCAACCAGTTGCCGGAATATCCGGACGATCAGCTCGTTATCATTACAACAGGCAGCCAGGGAGAACCCATGTCCGCCCTTGCCCGAATGGCCGGCGGCATCCATAAATACATTAAAATCCAGCCTGATGACACGGTTATCCTCTCCTCCAAGTTCATTCCGGGCAATGAGCAGGCCATTGCCAGAATTATCAACAACCTGTTCCGGAAAGGCGCCAATGTCATCTATGAAAAAATTTCCGATATCCATGTCTCCGGCCATGCCTTTCAGGAAGAACTCAAGCTGATGATTCAGTTGACCCGTCCCCGGTATTTCATCCCCATTCATGGCGAATACCGGCATCTGGTGCTTCATGCCCGTCTGGCCCGCCGGATGGGAATCCCGCCGGACCGGATTTTTCTGATCGAAAACGGTCAGCCCGTCATGATGGATTCGCACGAGGCAGTCATTCAGGATCGGGTCATTACCGGGCGGATTCTGGTGGATGGAAAAGGCATCGGGGATGTCGGTAAAAGTATCCTGAAGGAAAGACGGCTTTTGTCCGAAGACGGATTTGTTGGCGTCACCCTGGCCTTTGACGAGGAAACCGGTATCATCCTGTATGGCCCGGAACTGTTTTCACGCGGATTCATCTTTGAAAATCAGTCCGGCCATCTCCTGGAAGATGCCAAATGTGTGATCCTGGAAGTGGTTGAAGACCTGCCGCCCGATGTGCCGGGGCGGCTGGAAAAAATCAAATCCCGCATCAGCACGGCCCTGAAGAAATATTTCGATTTTGCCATTGACCGCCATCCGGTCATTCTGCCGTTTATTCTGGAAATCTAACGCTCAAAGACCGACATCCATCATGCGCAAGGAACTCCTTGGTATTTTTTCAGTTTTTGTCATTGTCTGTATCGCCATCAGCCTGTTGTCATTTCACATCGATGATCCATCTGTTTTTCACCCCGGCCGGTCCGGACCGGTTCATAACCTCTTTGGACTGATTGGCGCGCACATATCCGGCCTGTTGTACGGGCTGTTCGGAAAAGGCGTTTTCTGGATTCCGATTGCCCTCAGCCTGTTTTCCATTCAGTTTTTCCGGTCCCCCCCTGTTTCGGTTTTTGGACAGATTTTTCTGGGTTGCGCCTTTCTGGTTCTGACAACCAGCAGCATCATGACCATTTTTGACCATTCTTCGATCCCGACGGGCCATTTTTATGCCACCCCTGGCGGACTGGCGGGGGTCCATATCTCGGTGTTTCTCCTGTATTACGCCGGACTGCCCGGAACCCTGATTGTGTTGGCCGTTCTGGGTCTGATCGGCATCCTGCTGTCAACCGGACTGACACTGAAGCGCATGCTGATGGGATCGTATCAATCCATCCTGACCGGCAGCCACCGTTTTGCCAGGCCCGAGAAACCGGATGTCGCCCCGACAGCCCCTGATCCGCCCACCTTTTCGCGCAAACCGGCCAGACGCCGCCCCAAAGACCCCGGCCCCGTTCCGGAAATTGATGCGCCGCCGATCCGGCCTGCGGTTGTCACCGAAACGCCAACTGTATCCGCGCCCGACCCGGCCACGGTCCAGACCGATGAAACCGGGTTCCGGCTTCCGGGCCTTGAATTTCTGGATGATCCGGACAGCCAGCCCATTCAGGAAGACAATGCACGCCTCATTGCCCAGTCCCAACTTCTGGAAAACAAACTGGCCGATTTTGGCGTCAAGGGCAAGGTCACGGCCATCACCCCGGGTCCTGTCATCACCACATTTGAATACGAGCCAGCTCCGGGAATTAAAATCAACCGGGTCGTCAACCTGTCAGATGACCTGGCTTTGGCGCTCAAGGCCATGAGCATCCGGATTGTGGCGCCCATTCCCGGCAAAGCGGTCATTGGCATTGAAATTCCGAATATCACCCGGCAAACCGTCCATTTCAAGGAAATTGTGTCCTCGGGTGCGTTTGAAAAAGCCAAATCCTGTCTGACCCTGTGTCTGGGAAAAGATATCGTTGGCAATCCCGTTGTCGCGGAACTGGAACGCATGCCCCATTTGCTCATCGCCGGCGCCACCGGAACCGGAAAAAGCGTGGGACTGAATGCCATGATTTGCAGCCTGCTGTACAAATCCATGCCGGATCAGGTCAAACTGATCATGATCGATCCCAAAAGAATCGAACTGACCTATTATGACGGCATTCCGCATCTGATCACACCGGTTGTGACAGATGTCAAAAAAGCCACCAATGCCCTGTTCTGGGCCGTCAAGGAAATGGAAAGACGGTACGAGCTGCTGTCGGAAACAAAATGCCGCAATATTTCCCAGTTCAATCAGAAAATTCTGAAGCAGAAACCGGACCCGGAAAAACCCCGCCCGGATCGTCTGCCCTTTATTGTAATCATCATCGATGAACTGGCCGATCTCATGATGGTGGCCTCCCGGGATGTGGAAGTGGCCCTCACCCGTCTGGCCCAGATGGCGCGGGCGTCTGGAATCCATCTGATTCTGGCCACGCAACGACCTTCCGTGGATGTTCTGACCGGCATCATCAAAGCCAATTTCCCGACCCGGCTGACCTTTCAGGTGTCTTCCCGTACCGATTCCAGAACGATCATTGATTCCAACGGCGCAGAAAATCTTCTCGGAAACGGGGATATGCTTCTGTTGCCGCCGGGGACAGCCAAACTTCAGCGGATTCACGGGGCCTATATTTCGGAAGACGAGGTCGGACGAATCACCGAATTTTTAAAACTGCAAAAACCGCCGGAATACATTGAACAGGTAACGGAAGCGCATGAGGACGAACCGGAAGAGGCCGAAGCCGAAGTCCATGACGAACGCTATGACGATGCGGTGGCGCTGGTTACCAAAACCCGTCAGGCCTCCATCTCCATGGTTCAGCGGCATCTGAGAATCGGATACAACCGGGCTGCCCGGATCATCGAAATGATGGAAAAAGAAGGCGTTGTCGGACCATCGGATGGCGTGAAACCCCGTGAGGTGCTGGTACGGGGATATGAGGATTGATGCAGGAAAACCGGCTTTAAGGGATGATGAAAACATGAAAATGGAGAACTGGCGTTTATGCTGAATGAAGAACTCATCTGTTCTGTGAAAGGATTCATGGATCCGGAAGAAGGCATGCGTCTTTACAGCCTGGCCTGTGAGGCATCCACACGGGGACCCTGCCTGGAAATCGGATCATACTGCGGCAAATCTGCGCTGTATATCGGATTTGCATGCCGATCCAACAACAGCACCCTTTATTCAATCGATCATCATCGGGGATCTGAAGAGCAGCAGCCTGGCGAAGAATATTTCGATCCGGGGCTGATGGATCCGGTCACCTTGAAAATCGACACATTCCGGCATTTCAGACAAACCATCACCCTGGCGGGTCTTGAAGAAACCGTGGTTCCGATTGTCTCCGATTCCAAAACCGTGGCCCGGGACTGGACAACGCCGCTTGGCCTGGTGTTTATAGACGGCGGCCACGCCCATGAATCCGTGCTGGCGGATTATGCCCTCTGGTCACGGCATGTCATGCCTGGCGGGTATCTGGTCTTTCATGATATCTTTTCCGATCCGGCCAAAGGGGGGCTGGCGCCCTGGCGGGTTTATACCCGGGCATGCGCGGATGCCGGTTATACCGAATGTGACATGACCAAAACATTGGGGGTCCTGAAACGGGCTTAGCGGAATTCATTATTGAGTTATCCGGGCTGATATGCCAGAATCCCCTGGATTAACCCATATTGACACATCTTAATAGTGTCTGAACGGAAACCTTTTTTCTGTATCATAAAATTCGAAATTCGAAGCGCGAAATCCGAAACAATACCCAAATAAAAAACCCAAATGTTCAAAACAGCGCATTGTCTGACAGACCGTTTGGGTCATTCCGACATTTGAATTTTGAATTTGTTTCGAATTTCGGATTTCGATATTCGAATTTTGTCTGAACAGGGTTTTCGTTCAGACACTATATAGCTTCCAAGATAAAGATGTTGGGTGCGTTATCGGTCGGGGATGGCCGATAAAGGCCTATCCCCT
>DFZE01000042.1:32779-33783 GCA_002382065.1 Desulfobacteraceae bacterium UBA4064 | reverse complement strand
CAAACCATCGGGTGTGGTGAACGGCAGACGGGACAGATCATCCAATTTTTGGATTGAATCCGGTTTGATGTCTTTCAGATGGTGATGGTAAAATGGGCTGTGGGTTCGGGCGTGAGAAATGGTTTGGCGAATCCGTTCCAGTTGCCAGGTTTCGATCCGGGATCGGGTCAACTGTCCCGACGGTCTGTCCGGGTTGCCGTTTGCGGCTGACGCCGTGAAAAGCTTGCCGGCAATCCAGGCTTCCAGTGGCGTAGGGTTCAGCATGATGCACTGCGGCTGGCGTCTTGAAAGGCATGCCGGTACACGGGAATATTTTCAGTTTGCCATCATGGGTAAGTTTTTCAAGGCGCCCGCCGCAAACGATGTAATTGGCATGAAACGAACATCGGGCATGTTCACATCCCGGAGGCCTGAAATCAGAAACGCGAACCCCTCCCCTGCCCTGTTTTTCCAGGGCCGTCATAATTTCAGGCAGGGTGATGCGGTCCCGGTTTTGCGGCATTGTCGGGCACCGGCCAAAATAGCTGACCGGCTGGATATGAATGCCCCGAACCGTGGGCGACTGGCTGATGGCAAATTCCAGAATGTCTCCCAGTTCATGATCATTGATTCCGGGTACGATCATGGGAACCTGCACAACCCCAAGCCCGGCATCCCGGCATCGGGAAATGGCCAGATGTTTTTCCGTCAGAATGGCCTGGTCAACATCTTTCCGCCGGCATCGTGTCTGACAGGGGGCATCGCAGATTCGACCCAGAATGCCCGGAAATGGCATGGTTTTCTGCAGGACTTTCCAGGCATCCAGGGGTTTGCCCCGTGACATGTGTCCGACAAACGCCCGGGCATCCACATGAATGGGGCAGGATGCCGTACATTCCGGGGGATCGTCCTGAACACACCGGTTTTCCAGAAACCGCAGGTCGTTCTGGTCCATTGAATCTGATATCCCCGATATGACCAACCGAAAACGGGAAGAGTCGAATGTCCGTACCTTCCGCTCTTCC
>DFZE01000042.1:16142-32718 GCA_002382065.1 Desulfobacteraceae bacterium UBA4064 | reverse complement strand
ACGATAAGTTTCCACATTGTGCGTGATGACCTTGAAAACACCGGGCATTTTTTCGGCAGACGATGTATCGATGGACCGAATTCGTGCATGGGATGTTTTGGCCTGAACCAGGGCAAGGCGAAGGGTTCCTTCCGGCATTTTCAGCCCCACATCCGCGCCGTAATCCGTCACTCCGGTTACCTTGGCCAACGCACTGGGACGGGGATACCGGCTGCCCCAGATCCGGCGGTCCTCCGGCATTTTGAATGCCAGCTCATCGGCGGTCATCTCGCCGCGCACAACCTTTGCCGCATCCATGACCGCATCCACCAGTGGTTTGTATCCGGTACACCGGCAGGCATTGCGATGTTTCTGGAACCAGTCCCGGACGTCCTGACGGGTCGGGTTCTGGTTGGTGTCCAAAAGGGCCTTGGCAGACACGATGAATCCGGGCATGCACCGCACTGTCCCTGTCCACAGCCAACCTTGGTTCCTGTCAGTTTCAACTGCTCCCGAAGAATATCGGACAGGAACGAATCCGGGTCAACCACCAGCATTTGCGTTTTTCCATTGATGTTCAGGTTTTTTCTGATCATGCCGATCCGCCACGTTTGGGTGAGAACAATTTCAAATGATTGTATAGCGTTCCAGATAAGGATTTTGGGTGCGTTATCGGTCGGAAACAGGGGTCATTGGTTGGTAGTTGGTGGTTGATTACTGTAGAGACGCAATGCATTGCGTCTCTACTGGCCACAGGTCACTAACCACCGGACACTGCCCAATCTGTACCCCGGCAAAAATTGTCGATCTATCAGTTTTGGCTGATCGAAACTGATAGGCCATATCGATGCCGGTGTCAAGCTTTTTCAAGCGGGGCTTAAGGGCTGTCGGACGGTCTTACGGTCTTACGGTCNNGTCAATCCGTCGTATCGATCTGTGCCTTCTGCAATTTCCCGGAGTAGTCCACATAAACCGTTTTCCATTCCGTGAAAATATCATACACGGTCCATCCGCCTTCCCGGTGTCCGTTTCCGGTGCCTTTTACACCGCCAAACGGCATATGGGCCTCGGCCCCGATGGTGGGCGCATTGATGTAGGTGATGCCGGCCTCGATATCCCGGATGGCGGCAAATGCCTGGGANNTGTTCAAAGGATTTCGCCCGGGTGACGGCCAGAACGGGTCCGAAAATTTCTTCCTGAAATATGTGATGATCGGGTTCGACATCGGCAATGACAGTGGGCTGAAAAAAATTGCCGTCGGCCAATCGGCCTTCCACGGCTCTGCGGCCGCCGCACATCAGTCTTCCGCCATCTTCCAGCGCAATTTGAACATACCGGGCAATGACCTCGAGCTGGCCGGTATGAATGACCGGGCCGACTTCGGTTTCCGGTTCCAGGCCGGGCCCCAGTCGCAGATTGGTGACCTTTTCAACCAGTCTTTTCAGAAACGCGTCATAGACATCGGCATGAACAATCAGGCGGGATGTGGCCGTGCATCGTTGTCCGGTCGTTCCGAATGCACCCCACAGCACGCCTTCGATGGCCATATCCATATCCGCGTCCGGCATGACAATCTGGGGATTTTTACCCCCCATTTCCAGGGACACCTTTTTATTCAATTCGCCACAAATGCGCCCCAACCGGCACCCGATTTCGGTTGAACCGGTAAATCCGATCAGGTTGACGCCGGCGTGCCGCGCCATCTGCTCCCCGATTTCACCTTTGCCAAGCAACAGGTTGAAAACCCCTGCCGGTATCCCGGCTTCTTCCAGAATTTCGGCAAAAATGACACCCGAATGGGGCGCTTCCTTTGATGGTTTAAAAATGACGGTATTGCCACAGGCCAGGGCCGGCAAAATTTTCCAGGATGGCACGGCAATGGGAAAATTCCAGGCCGTGATAATGCCACAAATGCCCACCGGGACCCGGAAAGACAGATTCATCTTGTCTGGGAGTTCGCTGGGTGTATTGTATCCAAACAGGCGTCTGGTTTCCGCTGCGGCGTAATAGGCCGTGTCGATGGCTTCCTGGATGTCCCCTTTGGTTTCAAACACGGGTTTGCCCATTTCTCGGGTCATGATCCGCGCCAGTTCATCTTTTCGGCGGGTAAAAATATCCCCGGCCCTGCGAAGCGTATCTCCCCGTTTTGGTGCCGGGACCCGTTTCCAGGATTCAAAGGATTTTGATGCGGCGGTGACCGCATGATCCATATCTTCCGGTCCGGATAACGCAAAATTGCCGATTGTGTCATATTTATCGGCCGGGTTGATATTTTCAAATGTTTTGCCCGATTGAGCAGGCGCCCACTGGCCATCGATGAAATTTTTGAAATCTGTCATTTTGTTCGTCCTGTAGTTCTTTTGATTTACGTAAAATACCGATATTCCGGAATGCCGATATGCCGATATGCCGCCATTCCCAAAATCATTATCCCATTTTTTAATGTGCCAATATTGACATAGCGATCAGGTTAGGCTATTTGAACCAAATCATCAACACAATTATTCGGACAACAATGCTCACAGGAGTAGGCTGAATGGAAATTTCCCTCATTATCAATGGTCATGTATTTGAATTCAAACCCGGTCAGACCATTCTGGAAGTGGCCGAAGCCCACGATATCCAGATTCCGACGCTATGCCATCTGAAAGGCCTGACACCTACCGGCTCCTGCCGGATTTGTGTGGTGGAAGTGGAAAGAGCCCGCAGCCTGATGGCCGCATGCTGTACGCCCGCGGCACCGGGCATGGACGTGAAAACCGAATCGGCCCGGGTTGTTTCCGCCCGCAAAACCATTCTGGAGCTGCTCCTGGCCTCTGGAAACCATAACTGTGGCCTGCCCGGGTCGGAATCCGGCTCCTGGTCGGACTTTCAGCTTCGGGTTCAGTCGGAAGACGGCGCATCAGAATTGTGTCCGGCCTGGGGAGATTGCCGCCTTCAGGATCTGGCGTTCCGGTATCAGGTCAAGGCCAACCGGTTTTCCAACATCCCGTCACCGTATCTTCCGGAAATGAAAAATCCCCTGATCGTCCGTGATTTTTCACGCTGCATTCTGTGTGGCCGCTGTGTCCAGGCATGTAACGAGGTTCAGGTCAACCGGGCCATCAGTTTCGGTTATCGGGGCAAGGACACCAAAATTGTGGCATCCGGAGATGGGCCGTTGTTTCAGTCCGAATGCGTGTTTTGCGGTGAATGTATCCAGGCCTGTCCGACCGGGGCCCTGGTCGAAAAAAAAGCGAGATATGCCTGGCGACCGGCAGATACGGAAAAAATACGGACCACCTGCCCCTACTGCGGGGTGGGGTGCCAGCAGTGGCTGCATGTCCGGAATGGCAGGATCGTCAAAGTCACCGGTGTGGAAAATGCCCAGCCCAACCGGGGACGGTTGTGCGTCAAGGGCCGGTTCGGATATGATTTCATCTATTCCGAAGACCGCCTGAAAACGCCGCTGGTCCGGGAAGAAAACGGAACATTCCGCGAAGCATCCTGGGATGAGGCCCTGTATCTGGTTGCAAACCGCTTCAAACAAATCATTGCAGACCATGGTCCGGATGCCCTGGCCGGCGTCAGTTGCGCCAGAAGCATAAACGAAGATTCCTACAACATGCAAAAACTGTTTCGCGCGGTGATCAAAACGAACAATATCGATCACTGCGCACGTACCTGACATGCCCCCACAGTCGCCGGACTGGCGGCTTCATTTGGTTCCGGGGCCATGACCAACTCATTCAACGAATTCGACAAGGCCAAAATGTTTCTGGTGATCGGTTCAAACATGACCGAAGCCCATCCGGTTGCGGCAACATTTGTGAAAAATGCGGTGCTGAACGGTGCTGAATTGATTCTGGTGGATCCCCGAAAGCACAGACTGGCGGATTTTGCCACCCTTCATGCACAAATCCGGGTTGGCAGCGATATCGCCTTTCTGAACAGCCTGATGCATGTCCTGATTGCAGAAGACCTGTATGACAAGAAATTTGTCAATTCCTGCACCATCGGATTCAAGGAACTGACGGAAACGGTGCAAGCCTATTCACCCGAGATGGCAACCGGGATTTGCGGCGTCGAACCGGAGCTGATCCGGACCATTGCCAGACGCCTTGCTGCGGTCAAACCGTGCATGCTCTGCTATACCCTGGGCATCACCGAGCATACCTGCGGTCGAAACAATGTGGTATCCACCGCCAATCTGCAGATGCTTCTGGGAAATATGGGTGTCGAGTGCGGCGGTGTCAATCCGCTCCGCGGACAGAACAATGTTCAGGGAGCCTGCGACATGGGCGCCCTGCCCAACGTGTTTCCCGGGTATCAGAAGGTGGGGGATCTGACTGCGATGGCCAAATTTGAAAAAGCCTGGAACGTCGATCGTCTGCCGGGGAAAAACGGCCTGATGATTCCCCAGATGATGGATGGCCTGGTAAGCGGCGCTGTCAAAGGATTTTATATATTTGGGGAAAACCTGGCCAATACCGAACCGGACATCCGCAAGGTGGAGCATGAACTGGCCAGTGCGGAATTTCTGGTGTGCCAGGATATTTTCCAGAATGAAACCACGCGGTTTGCCCATGTCATTCTGCCCGCAGCCGCCTGGAGTGAAAATGACGGTACATTCACCAACAGCGAACGCCGGGTCAGCCGGGTCAGAACCGCAAGCCCGCCGCCCGGAGAGGCAAAACCCAACTGGTGGATTTTCAAACAGATCGCCAAACGCATGGGCCAGGAATGGGAATCGGACAGTGCCCGGGAAATCTGGGATAACGAGCTATCCGAACTGGCGCCGTCCCTTCATGGCATCAAATACGCCCGTCTGGAAGGCAATGGCCTGCAATGGCCCTGCCCAACCGAAGACCATGAAGGAACCTGTTTTCTTCACAAGGACGGGGCATTTACCTGCGGACTGGGACAATTCCTTCCGGTGGAATGGACCCCGCCGGCCGAAGTTCCGGATGCGGATTATCCGTTTGTGTTGAGCACCGGAAGGCGACTGACCCATTATCACACCCGGACCCAGACTGGACGCTGCGAGGGCCTGAACGATCTGCTTGGGGAAGAAACTGCGGACATATCCCTTGCGGATGCGGGCACAATGGGTATCCAGCAGGGAGAATTGATCCGGGTCAAATCCCGACGGGGAGAGGTGCTGGTCAAAGCGAATGTTACCCGGGAAGTCCCGTCGGGCATGGTCTGGATGGCGTTTCATTTCCGGGAGGCCTGCGCCAACTGGCTGACCAATCCGGCCTTTGATCCCATCACGCTGACAGCGGAATACAAGGCCTGTGCGGTCGCCATTGAAAAGATCGAAAACTAGGGATATATGCCATTGTATTGACCTGTTGTTTGGATTTTTGATATGTTTCATTCTGCTTATTGAAGGAAATGCTTTTTAGACAGGATTCACAGAATTTGCAGGATTGAATAGACCAGACAAACCCGTTTCTTCTTTAAATCCTGTCGATCCTGTCAATCCTGTCAAAAACAATGACGGTGGTCTCCAAAAAATCAGAGGTGAGAATGAAGCGGATTGGTTTGCATGTCAATGGCGCCAGACATGAATTTGTGGTTGGCCCGGAAATGGTGCTGCTGGATTTGCTGCGGGATGATCTGGGACTGACCGGGGCCAAGCAGTCCTGCGATCGCAAAGGTCAGTGCGGGGCCTGCATGGTCATCGTAAACGGAAAAACAGCCCTTTCGTGTCTGACCCGGGTTCAATCCCTGGAAAATGCCCAGGTGATCACCGTGGAAGGGCTGGGCGCCCCGGAAAATCCCCATCTCATTCAGGAGGCATTCGTTCTGGCCGGCGCCATCCAGTGCGGTTTTTGTACGCCCGGCATGATCATGGCCACCAAGGCGCTGTTGGATGTAAACCCGGATCCCTCCGACACGGAAATCAAAAAATCGCTCTCCCGGAATCTGTGCCGCTGTACGGGTTATAAAAAGATCATCGAGGCGGTCCGGTTGACCGGACGTTTTCTCCGGGGCGAAATCACGCCGGATGCGATCCGCCCCAAACCGGATGACGGAGCCTTGGGCGTTTCACATCCCCGGCCCTCTGCTTTGGCAAAAGCCTGTGGCACAGCCCATTTTACCGCCGATATCCGCTTGAAAGACGCGCTGGAACTGGCCGTGCTGCACAGCCCGGTTGCCCATGCCGAAATTGTTTCCATCGATACGTCGGAAGCGGAAAAAATGCCAGGGGTCGCGGGTATTGTGACTGCGGCAGATATCCGGGGGACCAATATCCTGAAATACCTGGTGGGGGACCGGCCAGTCCTGTGCCGGGATAAAGTCCGCTATATCGGTGACCCGATACTGATCGTGGCCGCTGAAACAAAGGCCCAGGCTATTGCAGCCCTGGAAGCCGTTCGGGTGGAACTGGACCCGCTGCCGGTGATGACCTGCCCGGAAGACTCCCTCCAAAGTGACGCCATTCAAATTCATGACAATTTTCCCAATCTGTGTTTCGAACAGCCCCAGATCAAGGGCAATCCGGAAGAGGCACTCAAAGATTCTGCGGCTGTTGTCGAGGCGAAGTTCAACACCCAGATCAACCACCAGGCACCGCTGGAACCCGAAGCCACCGTGTCCTACCGGGAATATCCGGAGGAGGACGAAGAAGAATCCCGGCTGGTCATTGTTGGCCGCAGCATCAACATCCATCTTCATTTGCAGATGCTTCAGGCCGCACTCGGCCGGAAAAACATGCGCTATCCGGAAGCCTTTTCCGGCGGTCAGTTCGGCATCAAAATCGATGTCATCTCCGAAGGTATCGCCGGCGCCGCCGCCGTTCATTTCAAACGACCGGTCCGATATATCCCCAGCCTGACCGAAAGCATGCTGATGAGCTCCAAACGCCATGCCTTCAGCATGAATGTCCGGTTGGGAGCCGATGCCCAGGGCAGGCTTACAGCCTACTGCAACGATTATCTGGTTGACAAGGGTGCCAATTATTCCATTGGCCATGTGGTGGTTCACCGGTCCCTTTTGATGCTGTCCGGCTCCTATCATATTCCCAACATCGGAGCCCGGGCCAGACTGGTTTATACCAACAATCCCTGGGGCAGCGCGGCGCGGGGTGCAGGCCCGCCCCAGGTCAATTTTGCGCTGGAATGCGCCATGGACATGCTGGCCGACAAACTCGGCATGGATCCATTCGAGTTCCGCCTGATGAACTCTCTTCGGCCCGGTCAAAGCAAATCAACGGGTCGGGTCGTTGATCAATGGTGTTTTCCGGAACTCATGGAAGCCATGCGGCCACACTATGAGCGTGCTGTAATCGAGGCCAAATGGCATCGAGATGGCCGGGTCAAACACGGCGTGGGGCTGGGAACCGGGGCATTTGGCATCGGCGGTACAGGAGATGGTTCTGTAGCCGCGGTCGAGCTGGACAGGGATGGCGGTATCAGCGTGTATGCCGCAGCGGCAGATCCCGGTGAAGGCAATGATTCCATGCTGAGCCAACTGACCGCGGCCTTCATGGGTATTCCCCTGGAAAAGGTGCGCCTTTTTACAAGGGATACAGACAATACCGCAGGCAGCCGCATCACCTACATGATTGGCGGGGCTCTGATCAATGGGCTGGAACAGTTGAAAACGGCCATGCAGGAAACCGGAGCCCGCACATCCGAAGAACTTGAAGCCGCCAGCAAATCCAAACGCTATCTGGGCGCCAAAAAAAATGAGGATGCCGGCCCTCTGGACCCGCTGACCGGCCAGGGCCCTTCTTTTGAATCCCAGGTGCATGCCGTGCAACTGGTCGAACTGGAAGTGGACACCGAAACCGGCCAGGTGTCCATCCGTAAAATGACCACGTCAGTGGATGCCGGGCCGGTTATCCATCCACAAAACCTGACTGGTCAACTGGAAGGGGGGATGGACATGGGGGTGGGATTTGCGCTTCGGGAAGAATATGTAGCCGGAAAGACCAGGGACTGGGTGACATTCAAATTTCCCACCATTCGAAACAGTTTCGAAATGGAAACGGTCATCCGCGAAACTCCCCGGCCCAAAGGGCCTCTTGGCGCCACCGGTGTCGGTGAAATGTGCATGGTTCCAACAGCTCCGGCAGTCATCAACGCCATCAAAAACGCCACTGGAGTCTGGATTTGTGATTTACCGGCCACCCCGGAAAAAATTCTGGCGGCCCTGAGTTTGAAAAAATGAGGCATGAACCCGCAGAGCAATGACCAGCAGACGGGTTCAGGCCTCCATGTCCGGATCATCGATGGCCGAAAAATTGTCTTTGATGGCGAAGATTTTTTGAATGATTTTTTTGACTGGTCGGAATCCCTTTTCGAAATATTGGCCAGCGAATGCGGTCTGACCCGGATTACGGACCAGCACTGGCAGGTGGTCCGGTTCATGAGGGAGTTTTACGCCTATCACGGGCGGGCTCCCCTGAATCGTCGGCTCCGGAAAGGCACCGGACTGAGCGTGATGCAGATCGAAAAACTGTTCCCGGGTGGAGTCAAACACGGTGCCCGCAGACTTTCGGGGCTTCCCAATCCAAAAACCTGCAACTGAAACCCGGATTTTCTCACCCCATCTGAAATCTCAAATATGACATCTCAAATCATCTATCTTGACAATGCCGCCACGTCGTATCCCAAGCCCGCTGCATGCATGCAGCGGGCATTGGCGCGTTACCTGGAGTTGGGGGCTTCCCCCAGCAGGGGTGGATACGATTTGGCCAGGGGCAGAGGCAGCCGTATCCGAAGTCCGGAGCCTGCTGCGCCGTTTCTTTGGCGCGGATGCGCAGTATCCGGTTTGCTTCGGAAACAACGCCACCGATGCGTTGAACACGTTGATCCAGGGGCTAACCGGGCCGGGTGATCATGTTGTCAGCACCTGTCTGGAGCACAATTCCGTCCTGAGACCCCTGCATCACCTGCGCGCCCGGGGGCGGATCGAATTTGACCTGGCCGGATTCGACACAAACGGATTTGTGGATCCGGACGATATTGCGGCGCTGTTACGGACCAATACCCGTCTGGTTGTAATCAACCACGCTTCCAATGCACTGGGCACCGTGCAACCGGTTGCCGCCATTGGTGAAATCTGCAGGAGCAGGGGGGTTCCTCTGATTCTTGACATATCCCAAAGCACCGGTATCATCCCCATCGAAATGAAAAAATGGCAGATATCGGGTCTGGCGTTCACCGGTCACAAATCCCTGCTTGGGCCTTCCGGTATCGGTGGCCTGATTGTCCATCCGGATTTGCCCATCCAGTCCACCCGATTTGGCGGCACCGGGATCGATTCCGAAAATCTTTTCCACACTCGGGACTTCCCCTACCGCCTGGAGGCCGGCGCCCTCAATCTTTTGGGAATCCTGGCGCTGGGTGAATCCCTGTCCTATCTCCAAACGCCTGAAGCACAGGAATACCGCATCAGGGAAATGGCGCTGACCCAAAAACTGCGGGACGGCCTGTTGGCAACTGACGGCATAAATCTCTATGCCGCACACAGCATGGCAAACCATCTGCCGCTCATCGCCTGCAATATCCGGGGTCATATCCCTGCGGATGTGGGAGCCATCCTGGACGGCGATTTCAACATTGCCGTACGGACAGGGCTGCACTGCGCCCCCCTGGTCCATGCACGCCTCGGCACTGTTCCGAACGGCGCCATTCGTTTCAGCCCGGGAATTTATAACCGGGAAACGGATATCGACGCAGCCATCCACGCCATGTCCATCATTGCCCAAAACGCCTGACAGGAAAAATCGGGGTGGTCCCCAAAAGGTAATGCCATGATCACGACACAGGAAATATCAGACATTGTACGGTTCCAGCGCGTATTCTTCAATTCATCCGCCACCCATGCCTATGACTTCCGGATTGACGCATTACACAAACTGAAACAGGGGATTCAAAAATTTGAGGGCCGATTGAGAACGGCTCTTGAAATTGATTTGGGGAAATCTGAATTTGAAGCATATGCTACCGAAATTGGACTGATCCTGCATGAGTTGAGAACCACGCGAAGATCTCTGAAAAAATGGATGAAACCCAGGCGGGTGAAAACGTCGTTTCTTTGTCAGCCATCCACAAGCCAGGTGCTGTTTACGCCACTTGGCGTCAATTTGATCATCTCACCATTCAATTATCCGGTCAGTCTGACGTTTATTCCCTTAATCGCCGCCATTGCAGCAGGCAATACCGCCGTGATTAAAACATCCGAATTGACACCCACCTGCAGCAGGGAAATACAGAACCTGATTGAGGAAACCTTCGAACCCGAATTTGTTGCCTATATTCCGGGCAAGGTCCCGGAGACCACAACGTTATTGACTCAAAAATTTGATCACATCTTTTTCACGGGCAGTCCAAAAATCGGCGCCATCGTCATGGAAGCGGCGGCCAAACACCTGACACCGGTCACCCTGGAATTGGGTGGCAAGAGCCCGTGCATCGTCCATTCAGATGCCAACATGAATATTGCGGTCAATCGCATCGTTTACGGGAAATTTATCAATGCGGGTCAAACCTGTATCGCTCCCGACTATGTCATGGTTCATCACCGCATCAAGGAAGAATTTCTAACAAATATCAAACAGCGTATCATCCATATTTATGGCCATGATGCGTCGTTATCTCCGGATTTGGGGCGAATTGTCAATGCGCAGCATCACCGTCGCATTGTGGAGCTGATCGATCCCGATAAAGTTGTCGTTGGCGGTCAATACAACGCGGCCGACAGGTACATTGCGCCGACAGTCTTGAAAAATGTGACAGTGAATGACAGGGTAATGACCGAAGAAATCTTCGGACCAGTTCTGCCTGTGCTGGAATACACTCATTTTGATGAAATATATGACATCGTGTCGAAACTGCCCCAGCATCCCCTGGCATGCTATATTTTCAGTCAAAGCAACGCGGTGCAGCAGGAACTGATTTCACGGATTCAGTTTGGCGGCGGATGTGTGAATCACTGTGTACAGCACATTATAAATAACAACCTGCCATTTGGCGGAGTCGGAAACAGCGGGATCGGCAGTTATCACGGATTTGACGGATTCGAGCGTTTTTCACATAAAAAAAGTGTGTTAACGGCACCCACCTGGTTTGACCTGCCATTGATCTATCCGCCTTACAAGCGTAAAATTGCAACCATCCGATTGATCCTGCGCTGAATACCCGCCGTTATTTTACCGGATGTCCCGGATTTATGTAGGGGCGGTTCGCGAACCGCCCCTACATCCGGCTGTATTTGTTCGCCAGATACAGGGCAACCCCGGACAATACGGTCAGGGACAACACCATCAGATTGGCTGATGACCAGTCCCCGCTGCCGGCGCTGGTGTAAATGGCCAGCGGCATGGTGTCGGTTTTGCCGGGGATGTTACCGGCGATCATCAGGGTTGCGCCAAATTCACCCAGGGCCCGGGCAAAAGACAGAATGACGCCGGCCAGTATGCCTTTTTTGGCCAGGGGCAGAACAATGTGGAACGCGGTTTGATACTCGGAATGTCCCAGCGCATAGGACGCTTCAATGATATTTTTGTCCACGGATTCGATGGCGGCCCTGGCGGTTTTGATCAGAAGCGGGATTGCCACGACAAATGCGGCAAGGGTTGCGGCATGCCAGGTAAACATGATGCTCCATCCGGTCCATTGATAAACAGGCTTGCCGATATATCCGGAGCGGCCAAAAAGAACGATCAGATAATAGCCGGTAACCGTGGGCGGCAGCACCAGCGGCAGGGTCAGGAGCATGTCGATGATGTCCCTGCCCCTGAATTTTCTTCTGGCCAGAATATAGGAAACCGGGATGCCGCATAACACCATCAGAATTGTGGCGGAAACCGCCACCTGAAGGGAAAGTCGAAGCGAAAACAGGGCTGATCCGTCCATGAGCCTTGTCCCTATCGGGCGCTTTCAAACCCGAATTTTTTCAGGATACCCA
Organism: Desulfobacteraceae bacterium UBA4064; assembly: GCA_002382065.1. Classification (GTDB taxonomy): domain Bacteria; phylum Desulfobacterota; class Desulfobacteria; order Desulfobacterales; family Desulfatirhabdiaceae; genus UBA4064. The sequence continues at coordinate 20,835 of DFZE01000042.1, read as the reverse complement.
TTCCCTCCTCCGTTTTCAATATGGCAATAAACGCCATCGCCCCGGACTCATTTTTGGCTCCTTTCACAACCGCCACCGGATAGACAACGGGTTTGTGGCTTTCTGAGGGTGCAGTGGCCACAATTTTAATCCGGCTTGTCTGAATGGCGGCATCCGTGGCATATACCACGCCGGCATCCACTTCATTTTTTGTAACATAATCCAGAACCTGCCGCACATTTTCCGCAAGAACCAGTTTTGGGCCGATGCCTTCCCATATATTGAAATGCGTCATTACTTCCTGTGCATATTTCCCGGCCGGAACGGTTTTTGGATTGCCGATAGAAATCAGTTTGATTTCTGGTTTCATCAAATCCGTAAATCCGTTGATCTCAAGGGCTGAATCATTGGATTGAATCAGGACAACCGTATTTTTGGCAAAATTGACACGTGTTGCGCCAACAATCAGCCCTTTGGTATCGATCTGATCCATGTCCTTCTGAGCCGCAGAGGCAAACACATCGACCGGTGCTCCTCCCTCGATCTGTCTGGCCAGATCTCCGGATGCCCCAAAATTGAAAACAACTTTTTTACCGGCATTTTGGGATTCATACAGATTCCCGATTTCCTCAAATGCATTCTTCAGGCTAAGGGCCGCAGAGACAGTGATTTCTGCTACAGGTTGTGCATGAACACTTCCTGCCGCAGTCAGCGCCAACAGGAAGCAGGCAGTCCATAACAGTGATTTTTTAAACATGTGGATATCCTTTTTTAAGAGTGACAGGTGGTGGCGCAACAAATATTTGACGTCTTTAAAACTAATATGACGTCTTTAAAATATTTTTTGTGAATTTGCAACCCTGATTTTACAGCGAATGCGGCATGGTGAGTTGGGATATTCCAAAAGGGGAAAGCGGATTCAGGCGGATGGGGAAAAGGCAGAAGGGAAAAACAGAATTCAGAAGCCAGAAGGGTAAAAGGAAATGACAATTTTTTATAAAAAATGACCTTTTTCCTTATTCATTCTGGCTTCTGAATTCTGTATTCTGATTTCTGCCTGCTGCATGTTCTGCCCGGAACGGTGATCAATGCCAACATGGCATGCAGCACATATCGAATTGTGCCGTTATCCGTTGTTGACCTCACCAATGAGTTTTCCGGTGCTGGACGCGTCATAGCCCGGAAGGGAGGCCAGTTCCCGGCGCATGGCATGTGTTTGAAGAACATCCAGAAGAATTTTTACCGCTGCAAGATCCAGAAGATCATAGGGAATGACGAGATCGCAACGGACGGCCTGGATGGGGACAAAGTCCAGGTTATGTCGGACAGCAACCACCCGGAGTCCCAGGGCCGCATCCGCCAGATTGTAGGCGACCATCCGGGCCCCCTCAGCATGGCTCATCACCAGACGGTCATAGCCGATGACCGCTTCCGTTGGAATTCCGGCTTTCTTCAGGCAGTCATCCAGCAATACGCGAAGGGCTGCGCCGGTTTCCCGGTTGACCAGACGGATACCACTTCCTGCCAGATCGCCGGCCGAGCGGATGTTCAGTGGATTACCCGCCGCAACCATCAGTCCTTCTTCAAACATTGAAAAAGCGAAGACCATGACTTTTGTTCCGGCCAACATCTTTTCCACAAGAGAAATATTGGATTCCGATGTATCCGAATTGTGCAAATGGGTTCCAGCCGCATGGGACTGACCGGTCCCAAGGGCCTTTACCGCAGCATGGCTGGAGGCAAACCGGCAATGAATCCGGATATCCCCGGCATGGCGGGAAACATGTGAACTCAGCAGGGCAAATGCCGGATCACAGCCCAGGAGCACGATGTTTTTTTTCAGGGAATCCTCTGTCTGAAGCAGTTGAACCGTAGCGCCGTCCTGACCAAGCATGCCGTCTGCTGCCTGAAATCCATCTCCGTGAAGCCACTTGTCGTCCATGGGATAGGCAATGAGACGGTTTCGGATACGAACAACGGAAACCCTGGCATCTGAAAAAACCGCCTTTCCCGCCAGGGTGACGGGCTGCCCGTTTTTCGGCGCATCCAGAATGAAAAGGTCCTCGACCCGGCAATCCAGCTCCCTGGCCAGTCGAAGCGCAATGAGGGTATTGGGCATATACCGGCCGGATTCCATGTCGTAAACGGCCTGTCGTTTGATTCCCACCCGCTCCGCCAGTTCACTTTGAGACAGCTTTTTACGGACACGGATCGACTTCAATTGACAAATTACCCGATCTTTGGCGTCTTCCATGGCGGCCCTCTTTTCCTGGTCATAAATCGTGAAAGCGTGAGAACGTGAAAGCGTGAAATGGCGCCGCCCTAACGCCCTCAGCCTTTATCCTTCAGCCTTTTCTTAACATTCTGTTACGATTTTTCAGGATTCGTCAAGGTATATTTGCGGCCGCAACGGATAAAATGCGGGGTTCCACCGCCTTCCAGAATGGCACGACGGGCACCCGATATATCGATGATCCGTGTTGCCGCAACGGCATGGACACCCCGCCTGAAAGCCGGGTCCGGAAGCCAGCCGGATGAGGGGCCGACCACACCAATAAATCGTGCCGACCTGGCAGACGCGATGACACCATCGAAATCCGCAACGGCAGCGGATGATCCGGTTATGATCAGGATGTCCACATCCGCCAGATCCGAAATGTCTCTGCTGATGATATGGCCGGCGAGCTGAAATCCCGGGGACAGTGCGGGATTGTCATCAACGATTGTCAGAGACCCGGAATGGGCCAGCAGGAAAGGAATGAACGGGCCGATGTTTCCGACCATGCCGACGTTGAGGCGCTGACCGTTGAATGGCAGAAGATCCAGGAAATCCGTTTTCGAAAATCGGTAGTTTTCCGGTTCGTTACACATGATTGTCTGTGAAAGGGCATTGACAGCGGCAATCCCCACACTTTTTTCCAGGGGATGGTCTGATAGCATCAGCCTGGTCAATTCAAGGATGTGTTTTTTGGCCAGAGTTCCGGCCCCGGGATAATGAACGCAGGATTCGCTGCTGGATCGGGGGGTTGCACAAACCCCCATGGTCCCGTTGCTCAATTCGACCAAGGTGTATCCCAACGATATGGCAACCATTCGAATTCCGGGAATATTTTCCAGATACGCGGAGCGTTTTTCCAGTTCATCAACAATTTCTTCACGCAATGTGGGCATTCAAACCTCCTGGCACCTTGGGCGCCTGATACAGAATTGCCGGTCAATCATTCATCGGTTATTATCCACAGCATGCATTTCGGTTTGACCGGGTTGAGCTGGCAGGATCTTTCGGAGATATGGGCACGCTATTGCCGATTGTGGTGGGCATGATTCTGATCAACCGGCTCAGTCCAACCATTGTATTCCTTTCCTTTGGGCTGTTTTACCTGATTACCGGGTATTACTATCGGTTGCCGGTACCGGTACAGCCATTGAAAGCGGTCGGTGCGATTGCAATTGCCAACCCGGCACTAATTACCGAACCGGTCATTGGCGCTGCCGGTGTTATCTTTGGTGCGATGCTGCTATTGTTTTCGGTGACCGGGTTTGTCGACAAACTGGCCAAACTGTTTACCCAGCCAGTCGTGCGCGGCATCCAACTGGCTCTGGGACTCGTGTTTCTGCGTATGATTCGAAAGGCCAAAATTAAAATTTAGTCACATCGATTCTGATGCTGCTGGTTTGAACTTTCCGAATTCATCAGACTGATTTGATTGGTTTCATTCACTCAGGCTCGATCATTGCCCGGATTCCGGGTTCAGATGGTATTCGGCCTGTCCGGATTCTCTTCCCAGTACACCGACAACGCCAGGTAAATCAGGGCGGCCCGCACCATCTTCAACACCCGAAGCCCCCGGTTGGAAAAATCGGAAGCTGAAATGGCATGGCTTCCGTACGGGTTTTCAGCACCGTGGCAGTCTGTTTCCAGCATCAGGTATTTGTGTTCCAGATGATTCCGGATGGCATACAATTCCCGCGCATCCGATTCCAGACCATTTCTGAAATCCGGCCGATTGTCATACAAATCCTTGCTCAGCCAGAACAGTCCTCTCAATGGCCAGTTGTGGCTCTGCACCAGGGACCCATGCAGTCCATTGGATTTTTTTCCGGAGCGGTACCATACGGTTCGGAAATTGACGCGCTTCTCGGGAACCGGGAAATCGAAATATTTCCTGAGAAAGAAGGCGATTTTATCGAACAGGGAATAGGCCATTCGAAATGAAATTTTGAGTTTTTCCACATCATACCCGATGCCGGATATGCATTTAACCGCCTCAAAATAAAGCCTGGCGGAAAAGACAAACTCCTGCGTGAGGGTTTGATAATAGGAATCGAGCAGTGGTTTTATGGATGGATTTTTGTTGAACGGGAATTGAAACACGATGTCATTGGCGCCTTCCTCAAAGCATCCCAGATCGTTGATCGGATTCAGAAACAGCCGGTTTTTCAGTCGCCAGCGAGAAAAATCCGATTCATTGCCCGGAAAAGCGGCTTCTGCATCAACGGCTGTCAGCAATTGTCTGTTGACATGCTTGGGCAGCACGCACTTCAGGGTCTTCAGATGTCTCTGAAAGATCAGGCGTGCATGCGGTTCCATTTGTGTTTTCAGCGCTGCCTGCAGATTGATTCTGGCCTGAATCAGATAATGAAGCGCATGCTCCGGGTCCGGCAACAGATGGGCATAATGCAACATGGCAAGGCCCCTGTTGGCGATGGCCAT
>DFZE01000042.1:0-15989 GCA_002382065.1 Desulfobacteraceae bacterium UBA4064 | reverse complement strand
TGAAACACGGCAAGCTGCGGGCGGGCGAGTTTCTGGGCGTCAATCCGGGTGGAAAGATCCTTTGCGCGATCGATAAAATCCATGCTGCCACGAAACAGGGCCCGGTCGGCCAGCACACCGATCTGATCGACCATCTGGTCTATCGAAAAAGCGGGGGGATCCGCCACATCATATGCATCACGGGTCGAATATAACCCCGTCACGGTACGTCATCCATTATAAATAATTGTAAATTGACATCGATCATTCTGAGAGATTATGCCCCGGGTATGGAAAAGGCTGAAGACTGAAGGCTGAAGGTGCGGCCCACAGCATTCTGGCAGAGCAGCCGTCGGTCAGTCAGGCGGCCTCTCAATACACACTACTCATATCTCAATACTGGATGCATTTTCACGGCAAAGACTCACACATGCCATTCTGACTGCATGGACGGCTTCAAAGAATCATTGCCATGAATATATCAATGTTGACATAGCGAAAATCATAGTTTAGAAAACCACAGAAGTCAAATGACAAATGGAACCATTCCAACTCAAATTATCTATATGAATACGGGACAGATATGAAACACAATGAATCGATGCGTGACGGAGTGGATCTCGCGCCCGGTTGTTGGCCGTTTACCGGCGTGCAACCTTTTCTGGATCTGAATGTCCGGATGAATCAGGCCAATGTGCCCTATGCGGTTCATGAAGGCCAGATTGAAAACTGGCTGGTCGATCTGGAATCCCGGGATGAAAGCAATCGCGGCATTTACTGGCTGGTGTGGATCAAATTGTTTGAAGCCACCCTGTTATGTGGCGGAAATTATGCGGATAATGGTGAATACCAGGCCGCAGGCGATCTGATTGTCAATCCCCGTGAAATTCAGGTATATTCGGAAAAAACAGGTGAAATCATAAAGAAATGTCGGCGGGGCAGCCTGATTGAACAGTTTCAGACACCGGGTCAGTCCCGAAATGATGTTATTCAAAACCTGAGTCGAAATCACCGGCTGAAGGTGGTAAAACCCCCCATTCTGACATACATGTTTGACAGAATGAGAATGTCGAGCTTTGTGACAGCAGCCTATCTGGACTGGGCCAGAACCCGAATGGAACAGATTGCCGATACCCTGGCTTTTCTGGCAAGCTGGCAGATTGAGGATGGTTTGGGTCTGCACCGGAAATTGAGTCAATCGAATCCGGAAACCCGGTCATTTATCCGGTCGCACCTCTGCCGGTTTGATGATTATCTGTTCAACCTGACAGGGGTTGCCATACAGGATGCGGCAAACAATCCGGATCATCCCGCCCCATCCCTGAAAATGTTTATCTGCGGATAGGCGCCTCAGGCTGAACCCCATTTAAATGCCATTACCCGCCACACCCCACCCCGACAGCCTTATCTATCCGCAGGGTTTTCAGGACTTCCCGGATGATTTGTCTGGCGGCATCGGACGGGTCACAATTGGCGAAAACAGATACAGGATCAGATATAAAAAGCAGATGTAACCCAGGTAGGGGCTGAATACCGCGATCAGCAACAAAACGATGCTGGTCTGCCGGAACCAGGTGCGCTGGTCCATAAACCGTCCCAGATGCAGATAGCGAACCGGATACAGATTCATGGCAATGGCTGCCAGAATCATGATTCCGGTGGATAAATACCCCCAGAATTCAACCCATTGCGAACTGTCCTGAACCGACTGGGAAAACATGATCAGGGGCGCGGTTACCAGAAGCGCGCCTGCCGGTGATGGCATGCCCTTGAAAAAACCCGGGATGGGTGAGGTGTCGATGGTAAAATAGATCAGTCGCCCAACGCCGGCAACGGCATAAATCACGGCAACGATCGTAATCTGTAAACCGGTAATGGCCGATGTACCGGCGTCTGACAAAATGATGTAGTATATCCATGCCGGAACAATGCAAAAGCTGATGCCATCCGAAACATCATCCAGGATGCTTCCCAAAAGGAACCGGGGGGGATTGTCAATTCCGGTTGGCGGTTCGGTAAGCCCCAGCTTTCTGGCCATGGCGCCATCCAGCTTGTCAAAGATGGCGGCCCCGATCAACAGCAGATAGGCTTCCCGGACCCGGCCCTGATAGGCGAACCATACCGCCAGAAGCCCCATCATGGCGTTCATGACTGTCAAACCATTGGGGAAAAATGACAGAATCCGGCGCCTGAGGCGGTCATTCTCCAGACACAGTTCGTTCAGGAAAGCGGTGCCATATTTTCGGCAGTATCCGGCGATCGACCCCAGATTGATCACCAGAAAAATAATTTCAATGACAAAAAGACCTTTCAGCGGCAGATTGCCCAGCCAGGATATCCAGAAATACAGTTTGGACGGCGGTCCTTCGGGAATGTAAAATGCAGTGGCATACAGTAGCGCCGCGACAGGTGCCGCCACAATCGTTCGCAGCCTGGTAAATTCACTGTTTTCCGGCTCTGGTCCCCGTCCGGTTGTAAAGCCCCGGATAAAATGGGCAAAGCTGTCCCGGATCAGAACAATGACACACAGAATCAAAATAAAAATGGCATGGAGCAGATCGATCTTCTGGTAATCCGGCATGATAAAGGTCAGTCGCCACATCATGCCGACTGCCACCAGCGGAAAAATCATGGCGTACACCACCTTGTCCATGATGCGGTCAGCCAGGTGCGCCAGCGTGGGATGTGGCTCAAACCGGGCGGCAAACCAGCCATCCACCAGGTCAAACACCATCGACACAAACAACAGCACCACGCCCAGGGTATATAAAACCGGGTTGTGTGTCCACATGACAGCAATGGCACAGCACAGGCCTCCAAAAATCAGCGGGGGTCTGCCATATACCAGGAGTGCGGTCAGTTTTTTTGACATATGAAACTTATTTTTCATAAGGGTTCTCCAACATGTTCAAATATCCGACTTGAACAACTCTTCCGGTTCAGGCGATGCCGGCTCCGAATCGGGTTTTGACAAAACCGATTCGGGTGCGGTTCCTTCCTTGAAACATTCATAAATGACATCGGTCGAGTCCGGTCCTGCCGGCATTCCCGTATCCGAATCGATTTTGACAAACACAATGCCTTCCGGTACCGGAAAAGCACTGGCCGGAACATTTTCAAGAATCCGTTTCATATACCCCAGCCAAATGGGAATGGCTGCCGCAGCCCCGGTCTCTCCCCTGCCCAGTGAAGCCTCACTGTCAAACCCCACCCAGACACCGGTAACATATTGCGGGGTAAACCCGATAAACCAGGCATCGTTCAGATTGCTGGTGGTTCCGGTCTTTCCGGCAACCGGCCGGTTAAGCGCCCGCACCCGCCTGCCGGTACCGTTCTTTACGACACCTTCCAAGAGATTGGTCATGATAAATGCCGTACGCTTGTCCATGACACTGACTTTTTCAATTTTATTCTCTTCCAGCACATTTCCGTGCCGGTCCTCAATCCGGGTGATAAACACCGGCTCGACCCGTTCGCCCCCGTTGGCAAAAACCGAATACGCCATCAGCATTTCCAGCAAAGAGGCGCCGGATGATCCCAGTGAAATGGACAGGTTTTTCTCGATGGGGGATGAAATGCCCATTTTTTTTGCATAATTGATGGCATAATCCAGGCCGATGTCCTGAAGTATTTTCACCGTGACCACATTCAGACTTTTTTCAAGTGCATGCCGGAACAGAACACGGCCATAAAATTTTCTGTCATAATTCCGGGGTGCCCATACCGGATCGGTTTCCTCGTTCTGAAATTCAATGGGCGAATCCAGCATGATGGTCGCCGGCGTGTAGCCCCTGTCAATGGCTGCCGCATAAATCAGGGGTTTGAATGCGGACCCGGGCTGTCTTCGGGATTGAATGGCCCGGTTGTACTGGCTCTCCCGAAAATCCCTTCCGCCGACCATTGCCTTGATTTGCCCGGTTCCGGTTTCCATACACAGAATTGCAGATTGCACTTTTGGCGTCTGCTCAAGGGTCAATGACAGCCGGTCTGATTTATTGGTCGGATTCTCCCTGATCTTGACCTGAATGACATCGCCCGGTTTCAGAACATCACTCACTCTTTTTACAGTGGCGGACTGGTAATGGATATCCGGATTGGGTTTTCTGGCCCATTTCATGTCGGAAAGTGACAGAATCCCGGTCTCCCGGCCGACACGAACCGTTGCAGCCTGCTTGCTGTTATTGACTTCGGTCACAACGCCGGTCAGAAACATTCCGGGTTTCAATGACGGTTCTTCCAGATTGTTCTGGATGGATGCGGAAAACGATTCAATTTCATCCGGTCGAATCTGCTTGACCGGCCCCCGGTATCCCTGACGTTTGTCCAGGTCTCTCAGGCCTGCATCCACTTCCTCCTGAGCAATTTTCTGCTTCGCGATGCTGACAGCCGTATGGATTTTGACGCCGCCGCTGTACAGCATATCCAGCCCATAACGGGATTCGATATAGCGTCTGACGTGTTCGGTGTAAAACGGCATTTCCTCGATGAACAGATTCCGTCTCGGCTTGATATCCAGACTTTGGGCTGATGCCTGCTGGGCCTCGGTGTCTGTAATGTATCCTTCTGCAACCATACGGGTTAAAACATAGTTTTGACGCTGTTTGGCCTTGTCTGAATGCCGGAACGGGGAATACCGGCTGGGCGCCTGGGGAAGACCGGCCAGAATGGCGCATTCCGCCAGATTCAGCTCGGCGGCTGATTTTCCGAAATAATTTTCAGAGGCGGCTTCCACACCATAGGCCCCATGCCCCAGATAAATCTGATTCAGATAAAGATACAGGATTTCATCCTTGGAAAATGACCGGGTGATGCGATAGGCCAGAATGGCTTCCTTGAATTTCCGCATGAAGCTTCGTTCCGGGGTCAGCAGAAACGATTTGGTCACCTGCTGGGTAATGGTGCTGCCTCCCTGAACAATTTCTCCGGCTTCCAGATTCTTGAAAAAAGCCCGGGCAATGCTGATCAGATCGATTCCCTGATGGGAATAAAAACGGGAATCTTCGGCGGCGATAAAGGCTTTTTTCAGCAGATCGGGCATTCCGGACACGGGAATGACCTTTCGCCTTTCTTTGTAAAATTCTGCTATGATCGCGCCATCATCCGCATGAACCGTGGTAATGGCAGGCGGATTGTAGTCCGCAAGCGAATTGATTTTGGGAAGATCCTCACTGATATAAAAATAGAAAACAACCAGTGAAACAGATGCTATCAGCGACAATCCTGCCCCGGCCCACAGCAGCCCTTTAAAAATCGAACGGGACGGGGAAGACGCCTTCTTTGGACTTCGCGGTTTATAGGATTGTGACATTTTGTTTTGCACGGGCATGAATTACCAAATATTGAAATGACTCATAAAAAAATTGACATTATATGTTAGTATGATAAAAATACAAGCTTTTTAGACGCTCATTGCTCCGGAAACATATCGCTTTTCAGATAAGGATGTTGGGTGCGTTATCGGTCGGGGATAGCCGACAAAGGCCTATCCCCTCCCTCCTGCCTTCCCAAAATCATTATCTGAAAAGCCATAAGATGAGCTGTTTACAACCCATTCAATCAACAGGAAGTTTCATGATCATACCCGATTTTAAAAAGCTTGGCGGGCTGATTCCGGCAATCGTTCAGGATTATCAGACACTTGAGGTCCTGATGCTGGCATTTATGAATGAAAAAGCCTGGGACCTGACACTTTCCACCGGAAAAGCCACATATTACAGTCGCAGCCGGAAATCCCTGTGGGTAAAAGGGGAAACATCGGGAAACATTCAACAGGTTCGGGAAATTTACATTGACTGCGACAATGATACGGTATTGCTGAAAGTGGAACAGATTGGCGGTGCAGCCTGCCATACCGGCTACAAGAGCTGCTTTTACCGCAAAATTACCGACTCGGGTATTGAAATTATGGGAAAGCCCGTGTTCGATCCCAAGGAGGTTTATCGTTAATGCCCAAAATTCTGAAACTGGGGATTCCCAAGGGAAGCCTTCAAAATGCCACTGTCGAACTGTTCAAACGGTCCGGATGGAAAATTGATGTCAACGGCAGAAGCTATTTTCCGGAAATCGATGATGATGAAATCGAATGCGCCATTTGCCGGGCGCAGGAAATGTCGCGGTATGTGGAAATCGGCACACTGGACGCCGGACTGACCGGAAAGGACTGGATTGCAGAAAACAAGTCCGATGTCCATGTGGTCAGCGATCTGATCTATTCCAAGGTCAGTGCGCGGCCCGCCAGATGGGTGTTGGCAGTACCGTTTGATTCCCCGGCCAGAAAACCGGAAGACCTTGCGGGAATGAAGATTGCGACAGAGCTGGTCCAGTTTACCCGAAATTATTTTGCGGACCGGAATATTCCGGTTCAGGTGGAGTTTTCCTGGGGCGCCACAGAAGCCAAGGTGGTTTCCGGTCTGGCCGATGCCATTGTGGAGGTGACGGAAACCGGCAGCACCATCAAGGCGCATGGACTGCGGATCATTCATGAACTGATGCTGACAAACACCCAGTTGATTGCCAACCGTGAGGCCTGGAAAAATCCCCGGAAACGGGAAAAGATCGAACAGATTGCGCTGCTTCTGAAAGGCGCCCTGCTGGGAGAAAAACTGGTCGGTCTGAAAATGAACGTGCCCCAGGAGCGTCTGGAAGCGGTCATTGCCCATCTGCCCAGCCTGAATGCGCCAACGGTATCGCCGTTGTATCAGAAAACCTGGTTTTCTATCGAAACCGTGGTTCAGAACAATGTGGTTCGGGACCTGATCCCGAAACTGCTGAAGTCAGGCGCCGAAGGCATCATCGAGTATGCGCTGAACAAGGTGATTTAGACGGATTGCCGTAAAAAAATTTTAACTACAAAAATCGCGAAACACGTGAAAAACAGTCAGGACCACCGGCATAGCCGGTGGCCTGCTTATCCCTAAACGGGCAATTGTTATTGCCCGCGCCGGATGAACGTCACCTCGAACGCTTTGCAGGGGCGATACTGCTGCAATCGATTGGCGAAGGCAACGGCATCGTTCATTTCATAGTGCTGAAAGATATCGAGGCCACGATCCGAGGGCGGGCTCGACCGGCGCCAGTGGTTCGGATGGAACTGGCGGCGAGCCTGGTTGCGCAGCTTCCAAGATTTCTCCGTCTTCGCCCCCCGACAAGGTCTTGTTGTAGTAGCCTGGGTATTCCTCTTCTTCGAGCGTGGCAACAGGCTTGGCCTGTCCACCAGCGCCCAGATAGGAAAAGCGGACATTCCCGTAGGTGGAATCGATTCGCATCAGTTGGTCTTTGACGCGCTTGCGGCCCTCGATCGAGAACCGCAGCAGTCCCCCGACCTCTTCCTTGGTCGCCCCATCATGCGGGAAGAGGATCTTCATCAGACCGGAAAATGTCTTGTTGATGCCATCGCGATCCCGTGTCGAGATATCAGAGGAGAGAGAGAAGTGCTCCTTGTAACGGTCCGAGTAATCGTGATTGCGTAGCGAGCGAAGGATCTCGGCCAGGTAGTCCACCACGAAACCGTAACCGTTGGAGAACATCTCGCCCCTGATGATGTCGACCTCCCAGCCCGGGATGTAAAAATGGATTCGGTCAAGAAATGCAGAGTCGTAGAACTTGTCGGGCAGCTCGCAAAAAAGGTCCGCGTGCTTGAGCATGTAGGGCACGGTGTGCCGAGTGTTGCCCACGAACACCATGGACGCCTCCGCGCCCAGCGTCTCGACGCCCCGCGAAAAGGACTTGTTGGCCATATAGTTCTTCATGATGTCCACCAGGGCCTTGTCCGCGCGCTTTTGTTTTCCGGCAAACTCGTCGAAGGCGACACAGTCCCAGTAGCCGACCAGGCCGATCTTTCCAGTAGAATTGTTTACGAACAACTTGGGAACCGTGACCTCGCCGCCGGAGATCAGAATGCCGTGGGGCGAGAACTCCGAGTAGATGTGAGATTTGCCGGTCCCTTTGGGGCCAAGTTCGATCAGGTTGTAGTTGCGCTCGCAAAACGGGATCAGGCGGATCAGTTGGATCAGCTTGCTGCGCTTGCCGAACATCTCCGGGTTGAATCCGATGCTTTGCACAAGCAGGTCGATCCACTCGTCGACGGAATTCTTTCTTTCATGCCTATCCGGTTGTCTCCCAAGGCACATAGATCAAGGTAAATAGTCTTAACGGTGTTTTGCATAAGTTGTTGAAGTAATACTTTTTTTGTAGTAGTCAGCCAATGTACGCCTAACTGTGCGATCGCATATCCGCCACTTTGGGAGTTATCCGGATAGGCATGCTTTCTTTCTTTATTTTCCGTGTATTCCGTGTGTTCCGTGGTTGAATCCTCTGTGGTTAAATCCCCCACAAAGTCGCTCTCGTCGATAGCGCGGTTCTGGTAGATGAAGCCATGATCCGATGTCACCAGCAAGTTGTTGGCGTTGGCCCCGGTCAGCTTCTTGATCAGGCGAATCAGCTCCTGCAGGGCTTCTTCCACGGCCTCGAAAACCCGCTCCTCGGATTCCCGCTTGTCGCCGGTGGCGTCGATCCGGTTGTGGTAAACGTAGATCACGTCATGGTCGCGCACCAACGCCCGGCAGTCGTCGCCTTTCATGGCCATCAGCTCATCGGCTTTGCAGGCGGTAGCCCGTTGACGGATTGCCTGGTCAAGGATATTGATACGGTTGGCCGTCCCCTGTGAACTTTGCCCATCCACCAGCACGGCGCCGGTTTCGTTGTCGGCAATCGATAGCTCCTTGTTGGGCAGAAGCGCCGCCATGCCAAGCTGGGTGTAGCTGGGCAGCATCGACAGCGCCGGTTCCAGTTCGGCGCTGTACCGGTCCTCCTTACGGATGAGGCTCAGCAATTCATCGCCGATCTCGTAGCGCATGGCATCGGAGATGATCACACAGACCTTGTTATCCTTGCGCAGGAATGGCTGTACCCAGTACTCGAAAAACTTCTTCTGTTTATGCACGGGGAAGGCTTCCCACTTCGACGCCGCATCCACAAATGTCTGGAATCGGTCGCCCAGTTTCAACAGATAGTTGTTGGAGTAGAGATTTTCGATTTGATCGGTCAGGCTGCCCATTATCGAAGTCTGTCCCGACATGCGCACATGGTAGGTGAACTTGCGGTAAAGCTGATCGAGCAGATACCAGAAGCGGCTGCAGCGCTGCACACCTTCAGCCAGGCTGTCCATCACGAGATTGGCCTCGCCCAGGGCATGGAGAAACTGGGCGGCGTAATCGATTGCCTCGTATAAATGGCTGTTTTCACTATACCAGTGGCTCTGCCGTCGCTGGCGGACCCAAATCGTCACATCCGGGCTTCCGACCGTGCGGGATGCCACCGCCCGAACCAGGTCGCTGATGATTTTCTGGTCGATCAGGCGGAAATAATCCAGTTCGATCAACTCGCGAAAATCCCGCTTGGCCAGATCCGGTTCAATGCCAGGAACCTCGGCGCATTCCCCCGAGAGGGTCTCGAAACCGCCTTCGAACTGACGGCTGTCCTTCCATCGTTTGAGGAACACCAGTGCGTCGGAAGACATTTTAGGAACCACGGAACACACGGATGACACGGAAGGAAGATCAAAATTTTGAAAGTAACAGTATTTGAACAGGGTGATTACAAAATCCCGAACGCTCGGCTCGTTGGATGCATATCCATAGCAGCGCCTCATCTGCTCCCAAAGATAGCTCTCCAGATTGCAGCGTTTGATCAGCTTTATCTTTTCCGTGTCTTCCGTGTGTTCCGTGGTTAACCCATCCAGCAGGTTTTCAACCACCGAATCCATGCGCGGCTCGCTGCCCGTGCATACCGCCAGCATCTTCANNACTCGTTGTTGGTCAGCTCCAGCTTTTCGACGCCGGGCAACGACAGTGCTTCGAAGTCGTCGCGCAGCTCCTTCTTGGCGTCGTACCAGAAGACAATCCGGTGCCGGTCAAACAGTTTGGTCAGGGCCTGGGCTATGCGGTTTTCCAAAGTCACCCTCCAAATTATAGTTCGTAGCGTATGAATTGGTACCTATTGTGCAGATGTAGATTCTTTATTATAAAATCATGATGTTATATTTTTTAGTATCAATTCGTCTGCTACGAACTATAGATCTTCCAAATGCCGGTAGCAACATTGGCCAACTGCTTTTGTCGTGATTCTATTTTCTGCTCGTCCCAGGTTTCATAATGTTCTGCAACTGCCTTGGTAATCTGAAAAACACTCTGCTCAAAGACTTGTCGCTTGGATGGATAGTCTCCATTTCCCAATTCCCGATTTCGACTTGTCTCAAGCGGAGTCATGTTCCCGATTCGATAGATAAGTCGATCCTGTTTGGATTCCTCGATATGTGACCAGGCCTCTGAGGGGTGTTCTGGAAGGATATGTTCCAAATTATAGGTGGCGCTTTCGAAATCGAAGTCCTGGCCGGAGCGCTGTCGTTCCATCTCAAAGAGGATATATCGCACCACTTTTTTGTTCCGGCTGTTCGTGGTACGCAACTCCTTCTCGCCAAAAGCTGCCTTGAACTGATTGTCGTCGGGATAAACCTCCCGGAGAGCGGAAATCACATCAGACGGGCGCGTATAGACGCCGGAGGATACTTTCCAGGCAATGTCATTGTATAGCCGTTCCTGCTCATGAGTTTGAAGGTTGCAAATAACGTTGTATCGGAAGGAGACGACCGCTACTGCTTTTATAATGCGGGTTAAGTTTGCTCTTTCAGTCTCATAGAATTTGGAATGACATGACAACAGCATGGCCAACGGCTGGCGCACGTTGAACATGATCAGTTGCTCAAGTGCGATTTTTTCGTCACTGTTCCAGGAAGGATCTTGTGGGTCACGAAGTGCAGCATAGACTGCTGCGGAATGATCCAAATCGCGCAATAGTTCGAAAGCGGCATCGCGGGCAGTGATCCGCCTTCGGATGGTTTTGAACAAATCGGATTTACGCACCAGCCTGTTGCGGCTATTCCAGAATATCCGCAGAAACTCCGGAAAGCTCTCGCTTCCCAGTAAACCAACAATGCGCTCCCATCGATCTTCCAACGCTCTCAGCTCTGTTTCATGGGTATCCTGCGAACTGATGACCGAAAATAAATAGTTTTTCAACAGATCCGTTGACGAAAGCCTGACTCCCCTGGCATTGAGGGTTTCGAAGACCTTGAATGCATTGAGCTCATCAGTCACTGTAATAACAGTAAAAAAAAGTTTATCAACGAGGTTGTCGATGAAAGAGGCCAGTTCCTTTCCGCTATTTTGGGTTACGCCTGCACGGGCTTTGATTTTGTCCTTAAACCAGTTGAAGGCTTTTCGAAGTTGATGCTCGGAGGCATTGAGGCCCCTCTGAGGAATTTTTTCCAGAGAAACCAGATACGTTTGATAAAAACGGTTATTGTGACGATTCAACTCCAGTTTCGGTCGGGGCACCAGGCTGACAGGGTCAAGGTAGCCGATATAACTGTTTTGCAACTGCTCTTTGCGCTTCGCATTGTTTTCTGCATCCAGCTTGTTACGGATAAGATATTGGAGATGTCCCAGGCAAGCCAGAATCATGACGCTGATCGTGGTCAGACGTTGCTGACCATCGATAATATCGAACCGTTTGCTATCAGCAGACTGGAGGACGAGATACCCCATGTAGTGAGCAGGCTCCGCATCGGTCTCAAAAAGACCTTGGATATCCTGCCACAGATCATCCCATTCATCTTCGGTCCAGGAATAATCGCGCTGGAAAGGGGGGACATGGTAGCTCAAACCATTGGCCAGCAACTGCCGAAAGGTAGAATTGGTCGTGTTAAAATTCATTGTTGCCATGGTCAATCCTCTTTTATGTCTAGGCCGGGGATATTCTTCAATGCCGCACCGAGTTTGGGATAGTTGACCTTCACGCCGTCGTCGAGGTCGATCTCCACCTGCTCGGTGGCCAACGGGTAAAACACTTCGCGCTCGTATTCCTCCAGCTCAACAATCATCCGGGTGATCTTCTCGATCTCCTTCAGGGCGCTGGTCTTCTCGGCCTGGCTGCTGCTTCCGCTGATGCTGACCGCTTCAAGGTGGTTTTTGTGGGAAGTGAGCTTGGTCCGGAAATATCATCTGTGAACCAATCGCCATCCAGCATCGGAATGACGTTGTCTTCATCGGGGGGAAAAGAATTTTTAACCACGGAACACACGGACAACCAGGAAGGAAGATACTTACCCGACACGCCGAATATTTGCTTCTCGATCTCGGCCACTGCCTGCGGCTTTTCACGCCGGGCCGCGCTGTTTTCTGCCAGCACCAGTTTCAGCTTGGCGGAGACCTGTTCCATCAGACTGCTTCGAGCGAACTGGGCGAATTTTTTCAGTTTGGCTGTTTCCATTTATTTATGCCCCTAAACCAGCTATCTGGTTAAACTGAAGATAATTCGGCCAGTTAACTTTCATAGCTCTTTGGGGGGTGTCGTGTCTATCCGCGTTTTTGTCGATCCTCGTCTTCTTTTTCGCAATACTCGTGTGGCCGATACTGATGAAACGACTCTTATAGCCTTTGAGGAAATCATTCTCGCCCCAGAATGCCTTGCCAACTTCCTGGCAATATTTGATAAAGCACTGCGCCCCGAGTAGTTGTTTGACAATTTGGTTCCATCCATCTTTTGTTCGCTTCATCTCGATATAGATAATGCATTTCTTTTCTGCGCTTATGATGACGTAATCAGCGCGTTTGCATTCGCCATTTCCACCATTGAAAACATTATCTGGCGAACAAAAGGCATCTACTTTGATAACCACTGTGTCGGCAGGTAGATTTCGAATAGTTGCACTGGAATCTGGTGCCTGGGGCTCACATAGTTTGACAAGCGGTTTACCGTACTCATTTTGCTGTTGCACCAATGCGGTGTCCTTGATCATTTGGGATAGGATTTCCATATCCGGCATCACTCATCTCCTCCCCAAACGATCTCTTCCTGGATTCGATTCATATCTTCTATGGTCTTGTCAAAACTACGCGCCTCTATCCCAAGCTTACTGTCAATGTCCGCCTGGACGAGTGTCTGGCATCTTGATTTCCGCTGAGCTCCATCTATCTTGATTAGAGCTTCTTCCGCTATATATACTCTTACCTTCTCAGGATTTAGCATTTCAGAATCTCTGTATTTCTCGCGTTCAGCAAGAGCCCTGAGCCGTTCCCCTCCTTGGTTGAGCATAATCAGCGTATTCAGTTCTTTGATGATGTAGTCGCTGTGTGTCGTAATAAACACCTTGATTCCAATATTGACCAATCGTGCAAAAAGGCGTGCAACCCTTCGTTGATTCTCCGGATGTAGATTCAGCTCTGGCTCATCGACCATAAGCAAATCGCCCGGGATGGCCACATGGCGAAGGTAGAATCCGATATCCAGTAATGAGCGAACCGCACTCGAACTTTCATCCATGGTCAGCTTGACATGCTTGCCTTTAGGGACGTAATAAAGCTCATCATTTTTTGTAACAAGATAATCGCCACCAATAATATCTGTAAAATCATCAAGTATCTCATGATGTTCTTTGGCTATAAAGCTATCCTTCCTGGCGCGTTCCTCAAGTTGTCGAGTGAAGTCAACATTCGATTTAACAGGCCACGCATAATCAGCATATACCTTGGTTAATAGTTCTAATGGGTTGAATTTATTTTCCATAGAACTCATTTCTTCAAGAAGCCTGTTACGTGCAAAATTCAACTCTTTTCTGAAGATAGCAGCACCAGTTCTCTCAGCACTGGCTATAAATGGTCTAGGGAAAAGATGACCAAAAATCATGTCCTTAAGGGCATCACCAATTATCTTGTTAATAATCTCAGGTGGGATTTTCACCTTCTCTTTCTCTACCAATAAGGAAATAGCGACTACTGGAGAACCTGCTTTTTTCGATATTGAAAAGAGTTGGCTCTTGGTGGCTCCCATCGTACGCTCAAAAGCTGGGATAGGCTGAATATCTTTCGCATCAAGTTCTACACTAAAGTTGCTATCTCTAAAATGCTTTTCCGATGATGCAAATACATGAGGAAGTTGCCTGGTAAACGCATCACAACCGTCTTTAAGCAAAGTGGGAGCTTTTTTTACATAATTTTGAATATCTAACTCAATAGCTCCTTCATTGAGAAGCCGACGGACTTCACCTTCTGATACTTCTATTGAAAATGCGTCGCGCCAGAATAACAGAAATCCAAATAACGCATAGGTGGCGTAAGTCTTGCCTGTATTATTATAACCGCATATGATTGTGAATTCGCCTATAGTGAACTCCGCCTGTTTAATAGGGCCTAAATTCTTGATCGCGATCTTCATGTTGCTGTCCTCCTTAAATTTGAATCCTTTTCCCTTTGCGGATTTCTTCCAGCAGCGCCTCACGCATGGATTCCAGGTAACGGTCCACATCGCTCTCGTCAGCCAGCCAGGCGCCGCTGAAGGGAATGTTTTTCACCACGGAATACACGGATGACACGGAAGGTTGTTTGCTCTCATGTTTTGTAGTTGTAGTCGGTTTGTTCCTACTGCCATCCTGACTTTTTTCCGTGTTTTCTGTGTGTTCCGTGGTTTTATACACCCTTTCCAGAATTCGGTGGTATCCCTCCTCCTCAAACCGACGCAGGCTGTCGCGGATGACGGCAATCAGTTTCTGACGCTCGATGGTCTCGGCAAATTCGTTGAAGGGTCGAATGATCTGCTCCTGCTGTTCGCCGTTCAATACGCCGAATTCGGCCATAATGCAAAGGCGGCCTTTGAGGGCGGCGACCGTCTCCCTGGCCTTGGCAATCTCGGCCGCGATCCGGGTGGTGACTTTCTCCTGCAGGGTTTCGACCTGCGTCTTTACCTGCTGCATGCGGTTGCCCTTGAAACATTCCGGATCGGTCAAGGCGTGAATCAAGGTATCAGGTGTCAGGGGGCAGGGGGCAGAAATATCTGCAATCTTTGCTGCTTCCTGTACAGAATCTCCTGATACCTGCACCCTGTTCCCTGCACCCTGATACCTGATACCTGCCCCCTCTTTGAGATAATCAAAGTTCGGCTCCTGGGTTTGGACAAATTTTCTGGCATTATCGAAAATGCCTTTCTGGGGCCCACTCATGAATTTGCGGACCGGGTCAATGACGCCTTCCTTCATGTCGAGCAGTGCGTCTTCCTGACGGGTGAGTTCGGTCAGATACCAGGTATAAAAGGCTTTCCGGTCAATTCCTTGAGCTTCTCGAGCACGGGTGTCAGCGCATTCAGGAACGGATATTGGGATGCCTGAGCCGCCAGCGGGGTGAGCTGATGCGTCAGCTCCTGGAGCGCGTTGCCGGTTTCCTTGCCGAGCGCTTTTGCCTCACTGGCCCGGGGCGGGGCATCGAAGAAGTCCTCAAAGAACTCCTTGAGGGCTCGGACCTGAGATGCGGTAAATTCGATCTGGGGTTCCAGCACGACATTCCCATGGCCATGGGAGTTGCGCATCGCCCGTTCCAGATCGTCCTCTTCCAGCAGATTGCCATCGGCGCGGACCTCGACCTTTCCGCGTGCGCACAGGTTGGCCAGCGTGCAAAGCACGGCCGCGTAGTACCAGCCGTAGGGTCTGCGCTCGAATTTCTCCACCAGGTTTTTCAGCGTGGTCCGCACGCCACCCCGGTTATTGCTCTGGATGAACGCCAACAGCTCCTGCTCGGCCTCGGCCTGAGAGATGGCGTCGTTGCCAAACAGCCCCTGTTGTGAGTGCCTGAGGCATTTGGCGATGTCGTTCTCGGTATAGGTGATGCCGCGCAGCATGCGAAGGTTCGGGTACGCACGGGAGACAAGGCCATGAAAACCGCGCAGCACCCGGGTCTGCGCATCCCCGGAACCGATTTCGATGTCGGAACCGGCCACGAACAGCCTGGCCTTGCCCATCAGGCTTTGAACGCACTGCTGCAGCTCGGCATACCGTTTCCGGTTCTGGAAGCCCTTGTCGGCCAGAATGCGCTTAACCGCCTCCTGTTGTGTGATCGAGATGTTCTGGCGGATGTATTTCTCAGTCCGTTTGTACATGAGAATGTCGCGAACGAGGCGTTCATCCA
>DFZE01000100.1:1642-8067 GCA_002382065.1 Desulfobacteraceae bacterium UBA4064 | reverse complement strand
TTCAGCCTTCAGTCTTCAGTCTTCAACCTTCAGTCTTTTTGGGAGCATGTCATGAAAAAGCACCAGGTTGTTAAAACCTACAAAGAAATCAACGATAAAATCCGGTCGGGCGAGGTGGTGGTCGTCACTGCGGAAGAAATGATCGACATCGTCAAACAGGAGGGTGCGGTTCAGGCCGCCCGCACAGTGGACGTTGTGACCACCGGGACGTTTTCACCCATGTGCTCTTCCGGTGCATTTCTCAATTTTGGCCATTCCTCTCCCGGAACCAAAGCCGCCAATGTGTGGCTGAACAATGTTCCGGCTTATGGTGGCGTGGCTGCGGTGGATTGCTACATCGGTGCAACCGAACCCTGTGCGGATGATCCGCTCAACAAGGTTTACCCCGGAGAATTTTCCTATGGTGGCGGCCATGTCATCAATGATCTGGTTGCGGGGAAACGGGTGCATCTGAAGGCCACGGCCTATGGAACAGACTGCTATCCCAGCAAATACATGGAAAATGAACTCACCCTGAGTACCATCCCCAATGCGGTTCTCTGCAATCCCCGAAATGGTTACCAGAACTACAACTGCGCCATCAATCTGAGCAAAAAAACCATTTACACCTATATGGGGACCCTGAAACCCATGGCCGGGAATGCCAATTACTGCTCGGCGGGTCAACTCAGCCCCCTCATGAATGACCCCTATTATCAGACCATTGGCCTGGGAACCCGAATTTTCCTGGGTGGTACCCAGGGATATGTCACCTGGTCAGGAACCCAGCACAAGCCCGGAGTCAGACGAACGGCCAGAGGCATTCCGATTTCTCCGGCCGGAACCCTGTGGGTCATGGGAGATTTGAAAAATATGAGTCCCCGCTGGCTGGTCGGGATCAGCATGATGGGCTATGGATGTTCTCTGGCCGTGGGGCTGGGCATTCCAATTCCGATTTTAAATGAAGAGATGGCGGAATATACCGCGGTTTCAGACGCGGATATTTTCACCCAGCTTGTTGACTACGGCAATGACTATCCCAATGGCATATCCCGCAGTCATGGTCAGGTCAGCTATGCCGAACTG
This sequence comes from Desulfobacteraceae bacterium UBA4064, assembly GCA_002382065.1. Taxonomy (GTDB): domain Bacteria; phylum Desulfobacterota; class Desulfobacteria; order Desulfobacterales; family Desulfatirhabdiaceae; genus UBA4064. Next base: position 7,002 of record DFZE01000100.1, on the reverse strand, counting down.
AAAAGCGGTGTTATCCGCTTCAATGACCGGGAGATTCCGACGGTTCCGCTGTCCAGTGTGGTGCGTGCCCGGGAAATTGCCCTGACATTGAAAGACTGGATTCAGCGTGGCGACTTTTTACTGGGTGAACCCCAGTTTACACTGCCGACATGACCAATCTGATTCGCGCATTCATTGCCATCGACCTTCCCGAGCCCCTGCAGCAAACGATTCGTCTGACCCAGGCGGGGCTGAAATCCGCCGGGCTGAAAATGAACTGGATCAGACCGGAAGCGATTCATCTGACGCTGAAATTTCTCGGAGACATTTACGAAGATGAAATCAGGTTCATTCAACAGGTCATGGACGACTGTGTGTCCCGTGTTCCACCGGTTATCTGCCTGTTGAAAGGTGTCGGCGTTTTCCCGGGTATTCGAAAGCCCCGTGTGTTCTGGGTCGGACTCGATGGCCAGACATCGGAACTGGCCCGAATGTCGCTTTTTCTGAATGAGCAGATTCAGCGCGTCACCACCAACCGGATATTGGCGGAAACCCGACCGTTCAAGGCCCATCTGACAATTGGACGAATCCGGTCGGAGTTGGACAGCCCCCGGTTGATTGCCGGGTTGAAACAATTTGGCATGCTGACATCAGAACCGTTTACCGCAACTGAAATTCATTTGTATCAAAGCCGGCTCCATCCGTCCGGTGCCGTTTATACCCGGTTGGGAATATCACGGATGATGATTGACGAAGTGTTGCCATGAAAAATAATGACCGAACCACTGAACGCGTATATGGAGGAACATTCATGACCATGCCGGACAAGGAAAAAGCCGTTGAAAGTGCCATGGGCCAGATTGAGCGGCAGTTTGGAAAAGGCGCCATCATGAAGCTGGGAAGCCGGACCGTCGAGGAAATCCCGGCCATTCCCACAGGCTCCCTGGCCCTTGACAAAGCCCTGGGAATTGGCGGACTTCCCAGGGGACGGGTTGTCGAAATTTTTGGCCCGGAATCATCCGGAAAAACCACGCTGGCTCTTCATGCCGTGGCCAATGTCCAAAAACGGGGCGGGATTGCCGCGTTTATTGATGCCGAACATGCCCTGGATGTGGTATACGCCAAAAAACTGGGCGTCAATACAGATGAACTTCTGGTGTCCCAGCCCGACACCGGAGAACAGGCGCTTGAAATTGCCGACATGCTGGTCAGAAGCGGTGCAATGGACATCATTGTCATCGACTCGGTGGCGGCGCTGGTTCCCCGGGCCGAAATCGAAGGCGAAATGGGTGATTCCCACATGGGACTTCAGGCCCGTCTCATGTCCCAGGCGTTGCGGAAGTTGACCGGGACCATCAGCAAAACCATGACCTGTGTGGTTTTCATCAATCAGATTCGCATGAAACTGGGCGTGATGTTCGGCAACCCGGAAACCACAACCGGTGGCAATGCACTCAAGTTCTATGCGTCGGTACGCCTCGATATCCGCAAAATCAGTACGCTCAAGGACGGTCAGGAAATTATTGGCAGCCGGACCAAGGTCAAGGTTGTCAAAAACAAGGTCGCCCCCCCGTTTCGTGAGGCCGAGTTTGACATTTTGTATGGTGAAGGCATTTCGTCGTCCGGCGATGTGCTGGATGTGGGGGTCGAAACCGGTGTTATTGAAAAAAGTGGTTCCTGGTATGCGTTCGGTGGCGAACGGATCGGACAGGGCCGAAACAATGTAAAAACCTTTTTTAACGATAATCCGGATATTTACCAGACCGTTGTTTCCCGTGTAAGAGAATCTCTGGGTCTTGCGCCATCCAAAGGGACCCCAACCGAAACCCCGGGCTGAAAATGACCAACTTCTTCGGAGCATCCCATGACTGGAAATGATCTTCGCAACATTTTTTTGGAATATTTCAAAAAACACGCCCATCAACCGGTAAGAAGTTCGTCCCTGGTTCCCCAGGACGACCCCACGCTTCTGTTCACCAATGCCGGCATGGCTCAGTTCAAGCGCACGTTTCTGGGAGAGGAAAAACGGGCTTACAACCGGGCCGTCACATCCCAGAAATGTGTCCGGGCCGGCGGCAAGCATAACGATCTGGAAAATGTGGGCTGCACGGCCCGGCATCACACATTTTTTGAAATGCTGGGCAATTTTTCCTTTATGGACTATTTCAAGGAAAAAGCCATAGAATTTGCCTGGGACCTCTTGATCAACGGCTATGGTCTGCCGGCAGACAAACTGTATGCATCGGTTTATCTGGATGATGATGAGGCCTACGGTCTCTGGCAGAATGTTGTTGGCCTGCCGGAAAGCCGGATTGTCCGGTTTGGTGAAAAGGACAATTTTTGGGCCATGGGTGATACCGGCCCATGCGGCCCCTGCTCCGAAATTCTGATTGACCGGGGTGAGGCATTTGGATGCGGCCAGCCGGGATGCACGGTGGGATGTGACTGTGACCGGTATCTGGAAATCTGGAATCTGGTTTTCATGCAGTTCAACCGGGATGAAACCGGAAAGATGACCCCGCTGCCCAAACCCAGCATCGATACGGGCATGGGCTTGGAGCGCATTGTCTCCGTGGTTCAGAATGTGGCCACCAATTATGATACGGACCTGATTCTCCCGATCATGACCAAAACCGAGGCCCTCAGCGGCAAAAAAATGACCGAGTCGCATGAAACCGCTGTGGCCATGAAGGTCATTGCGGATCACAGCCGGGCCGCGGCATTTCTGATCGGCGACGGGGTTCTGCCATCCAACGAAGGCCGGGGGTATGTGCTCAGACGAATCATGCGCCGGGCGATCCGGTATGGCCGGAATATCGGGCTGACCCAACCATTTCTTCACCAGACCGCAGCCGTCGTATTTGACATCATGAAGTCTGCCTATCCCGAACTGTCTGAAGCATCCCCGTTTATCACCCATGTCATTGAAAATGAGGAACGGCGGTTTTCAGAAACCCTTGATCATGGTCTCAGGCTGCTGAACGACACCCTGGGCGACATGAAAGCCTGCGGAAAGACCGTGGTGCCCGGAGACGTGGTCTTCAAGCTGTATGATACATTCGGATTTCCGGTCGATATTGTTCGGGATGTCATTCGGGATGAGCGGATGACCGTGGATATGGACGGGTTTGATTCGGCCATGGAAACCCAGCGGACCCAATCCCGGTCTGTCGTCCGGTTTGCAAGCGCGGGTGAAGCCTTCAAATCCCTTTCCGCCCGGGGCATCAGGCCCGAGTTTGTGGGATATTCCCAACTGTCCTGTACGGCCAGTGTTCTGGTTTTGGCAAAAGACGGTCAGCCCCTGAATTCGGCATCCGAAGGTCAGGACATCGAGGTGGTTGTGGATCGAACGCCATTCTATGGCGAGTCCGGGGGACAGATGGGCGACAGGGGCACCATCACGGGCACGGCGGATAATGCCGGCCTGTCCATCCGAATTTCAGACACCATCAAGGATCCAAGCGGTCTGATCATTCATCACGGAACCGTGGTTTCCGGAACGGTTCATGACGGTGAAACCGTTACATTGACGGTTGATGCCGTTGCCCGTGACGCGGTTGCCTGCAACCATACCGCAACCCATATTCTGCATGCGGCCCTGCAGTCGATTCTGGGCAAGCATGTCAAACAGGCCGGATCACTGGTCGGTCCGGACCGGCTGCGCTTTGATTTCACGCATTTTTCTCAGGTGGAACCCGGTGATCTGGAAAAAATTGAAGGATTTGTCAACAGCCGGATACGGGAAAATGCCGATGTGGCCATTGAGGAGATGGATTCGGAAGCCGCATTCAAAACCGGGGCCATGGCCCTGTTCGAGGAAAAATATGGGGACCGTGTTCGTGTAATTTCCCTTTCCGGTTTCAGCAAGGAACTTTGCGGGGGAACCCATACCACCCGAACCGGAAATATTGGCGCCTTCAGAATTCTTTCAGAATCCAGTGTTGCAGCCGGGATCCGCCGGATCGAGGCCGTAACCGGTGATGCGGCCATCTGTCGCGCCCAGCACGAAAGCCGCATGCTCTTGGAATTGTCTGCCCTGTTAAAAATCCGGCCCGAGGACATGGCGGCCCGCATCGACAAGCTGTTGTCCCGTCAGAAAACGCTGGAAAAGGAAATTGACGCACTCAAGATCAAAATGGCGTCCCAGTCCGTTGATACCGGCGATTCCGGTATTCAGGATATCAACGGTGTCCGTGTTCTGGTTCAAAAAGTGGCTGTGGACTCACCTGCCAGCCTGAGAGAGCTGGGAGACCGGCTGCGGGATAAAATCCAGTCCGGCGTCGTGATTTTGGGCAGTGAATCCGATGGCAAGGCCCTGCTCCTGGTTCTGGTTACCAAAGATCTCACATCGCGCTTTCATGCCGGAAACATTGTAAAGGCGATCTCGTCTCTGGTTGGCGGCAGTGGCGGTGGACGGCCGGATATGGCTCAGGCCGGTGGAACTCAGCCGGAAAACCTGGACCAGGCCCTGGAAAAGGCGGTTGATCTGATCCGGAAATAACCTGACTGCACCGCGGGCAAGCCTGTAGGTCAGGTTGGCCGATTATTTGGCCTGCCTGACACCTGCCGGCAAAAAGCCAGTCGCCGCACGCATTTTTTCGTAGCAACCCATAAACTGAACGAGAGGTCGGTTTTGCAGGGAAAAACCATGTTTTGTAAATGCAGTAAAGACGGTTACAGACAGGCAGTGGATGGTATCCATATAAAAACACTCCCCGCCACACCCACCCGCATGAGCAGACCGGATATCTGATATCCGGTCGAATCCGGTTTACCATTGGAGAAGATGTGCTTGAAGCGGTGCCCGGGGACAGTTGGTGCATCCCGTGCAATACGGAACATCAGGCCGATATTCTTGAAAATTCGATTGCCGTCGAAGTCTTCTCGCCGGTGCGTGAAGATTATCTGCCAATCCGTTAGCCCGAATTATCTGTTTGACAGCCGGCACCCGCGAACAGACATGGGAACCGGCGCCCCACCGGCCAACGGCCCGTTGCCTGCGCCTGACCACTCATCCAGTCCACAAACCGCTTTTCACACGCCGGCCGCAGACCGAACACGGTTCCGCGTCGGTGATGGCATGAATATGCTACCGGCCGCCACGATGAACGGCGATATCGGCCTGATCGACGCCGTGTTCACGGCAACGTCCGCTGTCTGCGTCACCGGGCTGATCGTGGTGGATACGGGGACCTATTTTACCGCCTTCGGCCAGGGGATCATCCTGTTTCTGATCCAGATCGGCGGGTTGGGGATCATGACCATTTCCGTGGCCCTGTTTCAGATCATCGGCAAAAAGGAGGTCTTCCAGCAACGCATGGCCATGCAGAGGTTTTTTCCCACACACCCGGGAGGATATTTAGTGTTTGAACGAAAACTCC
>DFZE01000100.1:0-1613 GCA_002382065.1 Desulfobacteraceae bacterium UBA4064 | reverse complement strand
TCGAATTTCGAATTTTGAGATAGAGAGAAAGAGTTTCCGTTCAGGCACTATTTATTATCTGATCCGCTCGGTACTTTTGTTTACGTTTACTGTAGAGGCTTTAGGGTCCGCGAATCTGTTTTTTTACTGGCGCCCGCCTACCCGTTCGGCGAGGCCCCTGTACATTGGGAAATCACCCTGATCGAAAAAGAGGAGGCCATGCTGGCGCCTTTACTCCATCGGTTTCCAAACGTCGCGGGTCATGACCGAATACGCCTCCAGCCCGGTGGTGCTGAACAATGCCGGGCTGTCCGACGGGGCGGGCATAGTTTATACGGGTCCGTCTGAACAAAAGTGATTCCAAGGCAATAAATGGCTGAATGGCCCACAAAGGTCGCCAGTCGACTGTTTGTCTGGGGGCTCGGCGTGGCGCTGGCAGGATTGGTGATTTCAGTCGGTATGCTTTGATTTGTTCTGGTCCGTGATTTGTTGAATGTGGCCGCTGGTGTCTGATTTTTAGAATAGTTGTTCTTCCGGGAACCCCAGAAGAACGGGAGATAAGGAGAAATTATATGGATATGGTTCGAATTTTGATTGCGATTCTTCTGCCACCGCTCGGTGTTTTTCTTCAGGTGGGAATTGGGGGAGCGTTCTGGTTGAACATCCTCTTGACTCTCCTGGGATATATCCCGGGTATCGTGCATGCCGTCTGGATTATCGCCAAGCGCTGAAGATGGTATTCACCGTATTCAGGATTTCAGGTTGAAAGATATCTGCCCTGAAAACGAATTTGGCTAATAGCATTGATCGCGTGTCAACTCCGACTTGAAAAATTTGCACCGATTCGCTATACGATATTGCCATGGAAGCGCTAAAAATGTCGAATGAAAAGCTGATCTGGACCAATGAGGCGCTTCAGAGCGCCAACGAGGAAATCGAGTCCTCAGGGGAAGAACTTCATTCGCTGAACGAGGATCTCAATACGGTAAACGCCGAGCTGCAAAACAAAAATGAAGCCCTCTCCGAAGCTTACCTTTCCATTACCAACGCGTTGAACAGCACGAAAATCGCAATCATGTTTTGGAACAACGATCTTTCCGTCAAACGGTTCACCCCGGAGTCCGCCGGCCTGATCAACCTGATTGAAACCGATATGGGCCGCCCCATCTCCCATATCTCCCACAACCTGGTGATCGACGATCTGCCGCAAAGGATCAAGTCAGTGGCCGACACGCTTTCCGCCGTCGAGGACGAGTTCCAGACCGGGACGGGTGCTGGTACCGGATGCGCATCATGATTCACCGCAATAAGGACAACCAAATCGAGGGGACGGTGCTCACCGCTATTCAGAAGAACCATGATGAACTCGAATCTCGCTTCGAGAAGCGAACGGCCGAACTGGAAAAGCTGAATGAAGAATTGAGTAAGGAGATCGAGAAACGAAAGAAATTCGAGGCCGATCTGAAATTACCCCTACAACGATATTTATCAAGTTGGTGGTTTTATCATCTTTTTTTTACGATGGGAGATATAAGCTCTGTGATTTCGAATCTGAATCCATTTGATCAATTCACTGATTTCATTTTTGTTGAATTGCTTTATGGGCAGCAAACCCATAAGGTTTGATCTGACCG
>DFZE01000051.1 GCA_002382065.1 Desulfobacteraceae bacterium UBA4064 | reverse complement strand
CGGGGCTTTTTCGGAAGATATCATTTCATTCCTGGGGGTGAACCATTCGGAATGACTCATGATCGTTTACCGTGAAAATACAGTGTTTAAATATGAATCGTGGTGGTATGTTTCCAAACTTGTCCGATGCCAAGGACTGGAGTGTCAAAACATAATTTTGACACAACACGATTAACATGACAAACTATCTGAAATTAGATGACCCAATATGTATTCACATGAAAATACATCCATTTGCTGGTTCCCAAGCTCCAGCCAAAAAGGTATCAGGTGTTAGGGTTCGAAGCTGCCAGGTCGTCTGACCGTCCGACGACTGCTCTGCCTGAATGCTGTATGCGGCACCTTCAGCCTTTTTTTCGACCGTCCAACGGCTGCTACGCCCGAAAGCTGATAGCCGCACCTTCAGCCTTCAGTCTTCAGCCTTGTTTTTGCTTCCCTCAAAGGTAAAAATCCATGTCCAAAGAACAAATCTGGGTTGTCGATGACGAAAACGATATTCTGGAGCTGCTGCGATACAATCTCAGCCGGGAAGGATATGCCGTGGCCTGCTTTTCGACGGGTGAAGCCGCCCTGAAAGCCGTTTCACCCCCCCTGCCGAATCTGATTCTTCTGGATCTGATGCTGCCCGGCATCGGCGGCCTCGATGTCTGCCGGCTGCTGAAACAGGGTGAAAAGACCCGGCAGATTCCCATCATCATGTTGACGGCACGGGGTGAAGAGACGGATATCGTGGCCGGACTGGAATTGGGCGCCGATGACTATGTCACCAAACCCTTCAGCCCGCGTGTTCTGATCGCCCGGCTCAGAGCCGTGTTGCGCCGGATTCAGGACACGCTGCCTTCCGACCATCAAACGCTGAATATCGGAGATATGGTCATTCATCCGGGACAATTTTCCGTCCAGATTCAGAACCGGTCTGTTGAACTGACCGCGACCGAATTCCGTATTCTGCATCTTCTGGCCAAACGGCCCGGATGGGTGTTTACCCGGGGGCAAATTGTGGATGCCATACATGGCGAGGATTATGCGGTTACCGAACGCTCGGTCGATGTCCAGATCGCGGGGCTTCGGAAAAAAATGAACGAATACGGGGACTGCCTCGAAACCGTTCGCGGCGTCGGCTACCGCTTTCGGGTGCAGCCATGAAACGCCGGCTGTTCTGGCAGATATACCCGGCCTTTCTGGTGGTGATCCTGTTCTCGGTGGCAACGGCTGGCTGGTATGTATCCCGATCGTTTGAAGCGCTTTATCTCCAGCATGTGTCATCCAGCCTGGCATCCCTGGCCCGGATGCTCGAGCCCCAGATACTGGAATGGCTGATCGCGCCGGATAATTCCAGGATTCAGAATCTGGTTTTATCGATCGGGCAGAAAACCGAGGCCCGGTTTACGGTCATTCTGCCATCCGGCCAGGTTGTGGGCGACTCGCATGAGGATCCGGCCAGTCTTGACAATCATGGCGATCGGCCCGAAATCCAGTCCGCATTACAGGGAAATCCATCCTGCTCAACCCGAAAAAGCTATACCCTGTCAACCCGGCTGATGTATGTGGCACAACCGGTTTTGCATCAGGGACGACTTGTCGGAATCATTCGGACATCAATTCCGGTTTCCGCAATCGATGAGGCGATCAAAAGCCTGATTCTCAAAAATGGTCTGGGAATCATTGTCATAGCAATTCTGGGAGCCATTTTCAGTCTGGCCATTTCCAGACGGATCAGCCGTCCGCTGGAGGACATCCGGCGTGCGGCCCAGCGATTTGCGCGCGGAGAGCTGGATGTCAAACTGCCTGTTCCCGAATCTGAAGAACTGGCCGGTGTAACCGAAGCGCTGAACCGGATGGCGGTTGAACTCAATGAGCGCATTCAGGTCATGAGTACGCAACGTTATGAACAGGAAACCATCCTGGCCGGCATGATCGAGGGCGTTTTGGCCCTTGACAACCAGGAGCGGCTGATGACCGTAAACCATGCCGCATCCCGGCTGCTGGGGATCAGACAATTTAGTTCCCCAATGCCGACGATTCATGAGGTCGTCCGAAATATTCATCTGCTGCAGGTGGTGATCCGGGTTCGAAAAACCGGACAGGCGGTGGAACAGGAAATCATTCTTCATGTCCCGGAAGCGCGGACCATTCATGTTCGGGGCAATCTGCTGATCGATTCACAGGGAAACGGGATTGGCGTCCTGATCGTGCTGCACGATATCACCCGCCTGCGTCAGCTTGAAACCGTCAGACGAGATTTTGTCGCCAATGTGTCCCATGAACTCCGGACCCCCATCACCGCCATCAAGGGGTTTGTGGAGACCCTGCTGAATGGTGCGATCAATGAGCCGGAACATGCCGGACATTTTCTTTCCATCATTGCCAAGCAGGTGGACCGGCTGAATGAAATCATCGAGGATTTGCTCTGTCTTTCGCGAATCGAACGGGATGCCGAACATGGGGCCATCCCCCTTTCAGGCGGACCGGTTCAGGATGTTTTGAAATCGGCCATCCAGAACTGCAAAGACAAAGCCCTTTCCAGAAACATGACGCTGAAACTGGTTTGTCCATCCGATCTCCAGGCCATGATGAATGACCGACTGCTGGAAGAAGCGGTAATCAACCTGCTGGATAATGCCATTCAATACAGCCGGCCCGGCACGACAATCAAAATTGAAGCCGTGCGCAACAACCACATGATCGACATTCATGTGCATGATGAAGGACCGGGAATTGCATCAGAGCATCTGCCCCGGTTGTTTGAACGGTTTTACCGGGTGGATTCCGGGCGGAGTCGCAGGGATGGGGGGACTGGTTTGGGTCTGTCCATTGTCCGGCATATCATGAATGCCCATGCGGGTCGGGTGACGGTTGTCAGTGAGCCTGGCCAGGGCAGCGTTTTTTCGCTGCATGTGCCTTGTCCGTGAAAAAATCTGAAATTTCAAATTTGAAATCTGAAATATTTTCTACCCCTTCTGCAGGTATTCCTTGCCGATATCATGCCTCACAATTTCGCCATCGATCAGATAAATGACTTCTTCCGCAATATTGGTGGCGTGATCGGCAATCCGTTCCAGATGGCGGGAAATCAGAAGCAGATTGATCAGATATGCCACCTGTTCCGGATGAATCTTTATGGCGGCCTTGATTTTGTCATACGCCAGCCGTTTGATGTTATCGACCTCATCATCCATGATCAAAACACGATAAGACATGTCAATATCCAGATTCACCAGGGAGTCAAGACTGTTTTTGAGCATGGATTCGGCTTTTTGCGCCATGACCGAATAATCAAACGCAAAATCAATCTCTTTCTTTTTGCTGATGGCCTCCACCCGTTGTGCAATGTTGACCGCCTCGTCTGAAATACGCTCCAGATCATTGTTGATTTTTATTGTGGCAATCAAAAAACGGAGATCGATGGCCACGGGCTGATGCAGGGCCAGCACCTTGAGGCACTCCTCTTCCACCTCCACTTCCATGTCATCGATATCATGATCCGTTTCAATAATTTTATGTGCCAGTTCCATGTCGGTTCGGGTGATGGCCTGTCCTGCCAGATTCACCTGCTCTTCGACCAGGGCGCCCAGGGTCAGTATCTTTTTTTTGATTTTGTCGAGTTCTTTTTGAAAATATCGAGTCATGCGGGTTATTCCTTTATTGTTCGTGAATCGTCGTGCGTTTCCGGCGGCAGGAAGCAGAAACCTTCAGCCGAAATCCTTCAGCCTTCAGTCTTCAGCCTATTAACCTTCCCTTATCCAAACCGTCCCGTAACATAATCCTGCGTCTGCTGGCTTCTGGGTTTGGTAAAAATGGTGTCGGTCTTTCCATATTCAATGATTTTTCCCAGATACATGAAAGCGGTATTGTCCGATACCCGTGCGGCCTGCTGCATGTTATGGGTTACGATAATGATGGAATAGCGGCCCCGGAGTTCATTGATCAAATCTTCGATCTTGGTCGTTGCCATCGGATCGAGCGCCGAGCAGGGTTCATCCATCAACAGCACTTCCGGATCTGCGGCAATGGCCCGTGCAATACACAAGCGCTGCTGCTGTCCGCCGGAAAGTCCCAGGGCATTATCCTTCAGCCGGTCCTTGACCTCATCCCAGAGTGCGGCGGACTGAAGCGATTTTTCAACCGTTTCAGACAGGATGCGCCGATCCCGGATACCGTCAATCTTGAGCGGATAGGACACATTGTCGGAAATGGTCATGGGAAAGGGATTGGGTTTTTGAAACACCATGCCCATCCGTTTTCGAAGGGCAATGACATCCACATGCGAATCAAAAATATTCTGGTTGTCGAGCCGGATTTCCCCAGATGTATGCAACCCCTCGATCAGATCATTCATCCGGTTCAGGGACCGCAGCAGGGTCGATTTTCCGCATCCGGACGGCCCGATCAGGGCCGTGACCAGTCCTTTTTCCACCGAAATGGTGTTATTGAAAAGCGCCTGTTTCAGGCCATACCACAAACAAAAATTGTCAATATCCAGAATGGTTCCTTCGGCGCCATGTTGCGGATGAACCATTTTTCTGTCCATGGATGTCCGAGTCCCGGGTTGTTCAGTCATATGTATTGCTCCGTTACCGCAAGGTATCAGGGTGTTACGTTTTAAGTGTTAAGTNNAGTGTTAAGTGTTAAGTGTTAAGTGGTGGTTTTCATTCTTTAGCCTTTTCCCTTCATCCTTTTCCCGTCAAAAATGCCCACTCAAATACCGTCGTTTCAGCCGGTTACGAATATAGATGGCCGAAGCATTCATGATGGCGATCAGGCTGATCAGAAGCAGCGTGGTGACAAACACCATGGGCTTTCCGGCTTCCGAATTCCGGGACTGAAAGCCCACATCAAAAATATGAAACGCCAGATGCATGAAGCTGCGCTCAACATGCAGAAAAGGAAAAATCCCGTCGATGGGCAGTTCCGGCGCCAGTTTGACCACCCCAACCAGCATCAGCGGCGCCACTTCACCGGCCCCCCGGGCCATGGCCAGAATCAGGCCGGTCATGATGCCGGGCATGGCCTTTGGAAGGACCACATATTTGATGGTCTGCCACCGGGACGCGCCACATGCCAGGGACCCCTCCCGCAGGGAATGGGGCACCGCCGCCAGGGCCTCTTCTGTAGCCACAATCACGACCGGTACGGTCAACAGGGCCAGGGTCAGCGCAGCCCAGAGGATGCCGCCGGTTCCAAATGTGGGGTTGGGAAGCCGCTCCGGAAATAACACCGAGTCCATGATCCCGCCCACGGTATAGGCAAAAAAACCCAGGCCAAAAACACCATAAACAATGGAGGGAACACCGGCCAGGTTGTTGACGCAGATGCGGACCAACGACACCAGCCGGCCCTGTTTGGCATACTCCCGAAGATACAGGGCCGCCATGACGCCGAAGGGTGTCACGACAATCACCATCAGAAGTGTCATGGTAAATGTGCCAAATATGGCCGGCATGACCCCCCCCTCGGTATTGGCTTCACGCGGCTCTGCGGTCAAAAACTCCCACCATCGGCTGAAATATATTCCCAGCTTTTGCCATTCACTCAGGGTGTTGGCCGGATAAATCCGGACAATCCCGGAGAGTTTGAGGGTTTTGGTCCGGTTCTCGACATCGGCCAGCGCGATCCGGAACCGTTCATCTTCGGCCTTCATTATATCGGCCTGGTGTTCCAGTTCCTGATAGCGTTTTTGGAGATCGGAAATGATCCGATCATGTTTCTGCTGAGCCGCCTGCAGTGTCGCCAGTGTCATGTCGCCTTTCAGGGTGACCCGGCGCAAATCCAGTCGCGCCTTTTCCATCAGATGATTGATACCGCCGATTTCATTGCGTTCCAGGCGCTGGATGGCGTCACGCCGGTTGTTCGCTTCCCGGTGGGCATCCGGTAGTCTGGAAAAAATGGCGGCCGGGTCCACAATGGTTTCCTCACCCAGTTCCAGTTGGGTGATCGTCCCAATAAATGGCCCCCACTCGCTTCGCTCCACTATGACCATTTCGGGTGGCGTATCCGATCGCTTGATGTCAAATGCCGTGACCCACCGATAGTCCTCGTTGTAGAGATCGAAATTGCCGGTCTTGTACAAGGTCCGGCTGGCATGGACATCACCGGTTTTGATCGCTTCCCGTACAGACGTCGGAAGTTTTTGCAGTGTCTGCGGATCGATTTTGAATGATTCGGTCCGAATAGGTTCTCCGGCCATAACCTTTCCCGAATTCAGGTGAATCACTTCGATCTGCTTGGGATAAAAGGTGATCAGGCCATTCCAGACAATCAGTATCAGAAATGCCGCGATCATCAGAATGCCGATCATGAGCCCTCCGGCCATTGTCCATAAAAATGGTTCTCCCCTGGCCGGGAGATTGAATCCGGTAGCAGCCGAACCTTGCGGTTTACGGGTTGATCCTGTCATTGAAGCAAACCTCTCAAAAACGGACATATGGTTGATCAGGATGATTTCACCGCAAAGATCGCAAAGAAATATATGAATAGGCTATAACAACTCAGGTGGTTAGAATTCAGGAGTCAGAATTCAGAATAGGCCGCATTCTGTCTTCTGAATTCTGACTCCTGAATACCTGAGTAGTTACAGTAGGCTTTTCTTTGCGTTCTTTGCGTCTTTGCGGTGAATTTTCACAGTTGTGCCGCACGCTTGCGGAACCGGAGCCGAACCACTTCCGCAACCGTATTGATCACAAACGTCATGGCAAACAAAACCAGGCCGGACAGAAACAGCACCCGATACAGCGTGCCATCCTTCACCGCTTCGGGCAGTTCCACGGCAATGGTGGCGGACAGGGCTCTCAGTCCATTGAATATGTTCAGATCGATCAGGGGAGTATTGCCGGCTGCCATCACCACGATCATGGTTTCACCCACGGCACGCCCCAGACCGATCATGACTGCGGAAAACACGCCGCTTAACGCCGCCGGCAGCACCACATAAATCGTGGTCTGCCACTGGGTCGCCCCACAGCCCAGACTGGCGGCCCGCAAGTGGTTGGGAACCGAATTCAGGGCATCTTCTGCAATGGTGTAAATGATGGGGATAACGGCAAAACCCATTGCAAATCCGACCACAAGGGTATTGCGCTGCACATAGGTTCCCACCAGACTGCCCCTCAGATCGAAACCATAGCGGCTCATGATCCGGGCCATCAGAAAAGACACCCCCATCGTCATGACAGACAGAAACACCCATTTGCCCACATCCATGACACTGGCTGCCAAAAGCGAATTCCGGCCATATATCGTCATCAGCCAGGTGTTCACAAAGCGGCTGTAAAACAGACCGGTGATCAGGGCACTGACCGGCAGAAGGATCAGAAACAGAAATGGCAGGGCATCGCCGGTATTTCCGGTCAGCCACGATTTAAAGTCACCCTGGAAAAAAAAGGCTTCAAAACCAGGGGTCAGCAAAATGGTTATTCCGGCCATGACAAACAGCAGCAGCATGGCGCCGATGACTCGAAAAATGCCGCCATGCCGAGCCGTCAGATGCAGGGGGATGAATTGCCAGAAAAGGGAGCCGGTCAACATGATAACCGGTATCAGGATAAAGGATAACAGAATCGCGGCAATCCAGTTTTCAACCACGGGCGCCAGGACCAGGGCCGCCACAAAACCCAGAACCACCGATGGCAGTGACGCCATGATTTCCATGATCGGCTTCAGGATGTCCCGAATTTTGGGATGAACGAATTCGGATGTATAAATGGCGGCCAGAAGGGCAATCGGAACGGCAAACAGCAGGGAGTACATGGCCGCCTTGACCGATCCGAAAATCAGGGGGATGAGGCTGAGTTTGGGTTCAAAGGAATCACTGGCTCCGGAAGACTGCCAGGTAAAGGTGGGTTCGGTGTAGCCCTCATACCAGACCCGCTGAAACAGGGTTTGGAAACTGGTTTCCGGATGCGGTGTGGAAAATTGAACCAGCGAGGCTTCTCCGGACTGACTCAGATAAAACACCCCATCCATCCGGGGTGCCAGCAGCAACGCCAGAGGAGGAGACGGCGTTTGGGGCTCCATGGTCAGAAGGGTTTTCTGGCTCGTGGCATGCGCCACCCGAATCGATCCCGCAGTGGTTGACTGGGCAAATGTTTTGCCCCGTGTGGCCGCACTGATCCGGACAACCGGAGCGGTCATGGGCGTAAATTCCCGTGCTTTGACCATGACCCGCTTGTCCGCGGTTCCCATCTGGGGCTCGATGATGGTAAAAAACAGATTGAGACTGCCATCACTGCCGCCCACCAGCAGGGACTGACTTCCCAGAAGATATTCACAGACAGTCAGTGTCTGTCCGGCAGGCAGGACCCGGGTGGTTTCCGCCAGAACCGGCGTCGCCGTGTTCTGAAGGTTGTATCGGAACAATCGGCCATCCTCACAGGCAACCAGCAGCGTATCGACCAGCTCGGACAAACGGATAACCGATATACGGATATCTTTGGGCAGGGGTGGCAGACGGATATCCTCTATCTCGGTCTTTTTTATTCCGGTCATCAGATTCACCTTTTCCTGAACCCGGTTCATGGAAAGGTATCCGGATTTATCCAGCGACACCAGGGCGCGGGTCTGACGCTCGGCTTCCCCGCTGGACTGAAACGCCAGGTTGGTGATCGGCTGACCGGTTGGACTGGATGGAATCGGTTCTTCAACCGTGGCCCGAAACCGGATGAGCCGGTACTGATCCCCGGTAATGCGTGAGAATACCGTATCCCCGTCGGTCTGGTCCACATCATCGATTTTTGTAAGTCCTGACGGCAGGTCCGATTCGGGTATGACGCTCATGTCAAAGGATGTGGCGGCGATTCGAATGGTTCCGTCTGAAAATCCCAGGGCAAGTGACTCCTGATCCATGGAATCCGCCGATGCGGTAATGGCGGCGCCATCTGCTGAAATGTGCAATGGATTCATCTCATATCCGGTTCGGGTATGAAAGACACGGATTCGGCCATCCGGAAGGAGCATATATGTCAGGGTGTGGTATTCATCCATGCCGGCCCCCAGAATCACGGGTGGCGGATCATGAAGTTGATACCGGAATTGCCCGGTTGTCTGGCCGCTGCGGAACAGGGGCAGGGTTTCAACCGTCAGAAAAACCAGAATGCCCAGAACCGCGACAATCACCAGAATTCCGCCGATGGTGATGATGCGGTCAGCCAGCCGGTCTGCCCAGATAACGGATTTCTTGACCGTCTTGTCGCGACGGAGGCCGGGAATGGGGACAGTTTTTTCGGTAGTGGTCTGTTGCATGTTTGTGTTGTCTTTTGATTGCGTTGCCCTCCTCCTCCCATCGGGGGGAGGTCGGGAGGGGGGTCAATGATTCATGATCATTCTCTTTGCGGCGGATATTCTTACCAATTTTTTAAAACGCACCTTACCATTCAATTGTTAGCGGAATGTTAGCGCGACATAATTTTTTGCAGGGTCTGTGGGACGTTATGTTGTGAGTTTGGTTATATCCGCCGGGACGGGACGTTCGTTCCGGGCATACCGTGAACAGGACAAATTGCACATACCCGCTGTGATTTTCAGATGCATCCCGCTTATCCCAACTTCATGGTTCATAAATTATTTTGAGGCAATATCGGTAGGTTAAGATGGCATAAAAATGGTTTTAGGCACTACAGATTTTCATGGGGAAATTAGAAATCCGTACCCAGATTCAATACGGTATCGCTGCATAGGTCCACACTCGGTTCGAATGGGCTTGATCAGTTTGAAGTAGCTCTGCCCGGTTTTATTGTCGGTGTGAGAGACTTTTCGAATGAACATATGGTAGATGTATCATACGGGTTTGAACCATTTCAAGCTGCAAATGATTCATGAACTCATATTTTGGCACTACATCTATATTTCAGTGCACCCATGCTGATTTTATTGGGTTTTCAACGCTTCACCATCCGAAAACCGACCCATGAGACACCAAAAACCATGAAGTTGGGTTATGAAGAATCAATTTTCAACCCGCTTTTTTTGTGGTAAATGATGATCACGGTGTTTTCATCCAAAGGCTTTTTCGGATTGGAAGGAACTGTCATTCGTGAACGGCTGTATTGGCCGGTCACGCCTTGAAATTCAATCTTTAAACCGAAAGTTGGCCTCATATGCCCAACCAGCACCCGGATCATATCGAAGGGTAAAATGGAGACCATCGACGACATCGATTGGAGCAAATAAACAGGTACAAAGAATATGGCGTCATAGCGAATATCCATTGTCCTGTGCCTGGCAAGAACCGGTTTTCCGGTTTTGCCACATTCTTCATGTCTCCAAACGAAAAATTATGTACGTTCGGAACGGATGTCCCCTACGAGATTCGTGGACAAAGAAAAGCTCGCTGGCTTTGCCCATTCCACTGCCGAAATGGCGGTCGCAAACTGGCCAACCGCCCATGCATTTGGTTAGTCTTTATGTAAGTAATATACATCTGAAGGGATTCAGATACGGAGGAATTCCACTCCATTGGTTCTGCAGTAGCAGAGATGTTAAATGAAAATTTTTTATTCGAGGTAACAATGATTTTAAATAATGTTTCCATATTCGACCTAAGTCCACCGGAGAAGTTACAATTGGTGGAAGATCTTTGGGATGATCTGGCAGCTACCCCGTCGGAGGTTCCTGTGCATGAATGGCAGAAAGAGGAGCTTGCTCGTCGAAAAGCCAACCTGATGAGCAATCCGGCTTCGGGTCTTTCGTGGACCGATGTTAAACGCAGGGTTCGAAGTCGTTATGGCCGCTGAATTAATAATCGCGCCGTAGGCTCAACAAGACGTCGATGGTGCATATCGCTGGTATGAAATTCAAAGATCTGGCTTGGGAGAAGAGTTTCTCGACTGTGCTGATGCCTGTATTCATTCAATTTGTCGCATGCCAGAACTCTACGCGAAAGTCCACGATGAGTATCGTCGGGCATTTGTGAGGCGATTCCCGTACGCCATCTTTTACGAGTATACCGGTGGAAAGGTGATCATCTTCAGCATTTTCCATATGTCCCAGGACCCCAAAAAATGGCGCAAGCGTTTGGCCAATATTGCCAGTCATAGCTGAAAAGCCTGTGCCTGGTTTTGCGGGACGTTATGTTGTGAGTTTGGTTAGGGACAACATAAGGGACCTCTAACTATTTGAACTTTATTTCATTGCCTGTTTTTGATATTCGGAACGCATGACACGACAATCACGAATCGATGCACCCGGC
>DFZE01000215.1:31494-47961 GCA_002382065.1 Desulfobacteraceae bacterium UBA4064 | reverse complement strand
CCAAAAACAATTACATCGGGACATTGTGGAATCTTTCCAGAAAAAGATCCATCATCTAACTTATCTTATACAGCTTTACTCCTGGCTCGATCAATATATTTAATAATCATACTGTTGCCTCTTTTTTAGACAGGAATGACAGAATGAAGGGCTTCTGAGGTGTCTAAGCTCGTGTGCGTCAGATTTCATTGTTCTCTGCTTTGATCCACCATGGTGATTTCGACTCAACAAATCCAATCCCAGCGATATCCCCCGCTTCATGTCCTGCTTTACAGACCTGCCTGGTCATGTTGCTGCCAAGTCACCATTCACCATTCACCCAACTTCTATTCTCCTTTAACAGGTGCTTTCAGAACAAAGCAGACACCCCATGTTTCAAACCCGATTGCTTTCCCGGTCAGCCATTCCCCGGCATGCAGGCATTGAAAACCGGTTTGAGTCGCGATTCGATCAATCTCCGGTGTAAAGAAATATCGCATGGTATGGGTTTCATCCAATTCCGTGACGGCATGCGTGTCTCGGTTGCGTACAAACACATGGTAGTTTACATCCACCCGGTTTTCATTGGGATGAAGAACCGGTTCGGCCAGGCGGGTGATCCTGGTTTGATCATCCGCCATCCGTTTGACGCGGACCGCGGGCGCTCGGTCAAAACCGCCGGGCCGTACCAGACGTCAAAGATGAAGATGCCACCGGGATTCAGGTGCTGCCTGGCTGTTTGGAATGCTGCTGTCACATCGTCGTTGGTTGTCTGGTAGCTGATGACGTGAAACAGGGCGATCACCACATCGAATCGCTGGTTCAGCCGAATGTCACGGATGTCTCCGGTTGTGAAGGTCAGTCCCCCGGCAGTCTTTTTTTCAACCAGTGCCTGGGACCGGGCATGCATTTCCGGACTCCGATCGATACCGTGAAACCTTTTTCAGCCAGCAGGGAAGCGTGGATGCCGGTTCCGGAACCGAGTTCCAAAATGGATCGGGCTGCTGGATGAATCTGAAAAATCAGTCATCTATTCAATCCAATGATGGGCTATGCTTTGATATTCTCAGACGACAAGCATTTTTCGATTTCCGATAAAACTGTCTTCAAGTCCTGTTGCATTTTCCCCTTTAATGGTGACTCTCTCACCATATTATTTTCATCGTGAAAATGATGTGGTGCTGTTGAAATATTCGGATAGTGGGGGGGCATTATCCCATCTTAAAATCGGATGATCCGTAAACAACTGATAGGCATAGTCCTGAAAAGCCGTTTCATGGTGCAGCCATATCTGCATATGGTAATCTCTCACAAGGCGGCAGCGTATCTTTGCTTCAAGTTTTCCACCCGGCGTCTCATCGTAATTGACAATACGTACGCTTTTCACCGTGGGATTCATTTTCAGAATTCCGATCAAGTGGTCAACGAGGGGATTCATCAATCATATCCTGATACGCCTTGTGCCAGTCATCCAACATGCTTCTGGCTGACCGCCATGCCAGCCAGTCGTCCTCTTCGGAAGGATTGGCCTTATCTTTCAGGCAGACGGTAAACGTTTCAAAGTCTGTCTCGTATTTTTTTTCCAATTTCCGAATACGCTTCTTATAATAAACAATCTTGCTTCGGACTGATGTCAATGCCAGATCCCATATTGCCATTTCCACAGTCGGATATCTCTGCTTGACAACAAGCGATGCTGCGACCTGGTTTATTACTCCTGCCGGAGAAAGTTTTGTCATCATAACCAACTCCTTTCATGGTCTTGGGTGACTCGCTCCAAACGTACAAAACCCTGCTTGGCCTGGGGGCGCAGTTATCTATTATAACGCAATTGATGTCTGAACGGAAACATTCATGAAGTCCCTGCTTCCTGAATCTTATGGGAAGCACGAGCTTCTCATAACAGGAATTCTATCTTTAATGTGATTGACGATACTATTTACTGACTGATTCAGTACTCTGGTTTCAACCCCGTAAAGCCCAGCCAGATCACGGTCCAGCATAACTCTTTGGCCTCGGATCAGAAAAATCAGGCCGGTGATGTTTTCAATTCGGATGATGTCATTCATTTTTTAGTCTTGGGTGGAAGTTGCCAATTTGGTAAACATAAAACCCTGGGGGACGTCTCCTTCCTTATAACCTTATTGCACCCCGAAGGTCACGAAGTACACGAAGAAAATATCCTTTGTCTCAAGATGTTGATACCGGGATTGGATATCTTTCCAAATACTGGCTGCAATTCTGCCACATCCAAAATCAAAAGGAATCACATTCACATCACTGAAAATCAGAGTCAAATCATTTTGATGACGAGCTGTTTTTGCGCCAAGATACAGTTCAAATTCCGATATAGAAGACAGAAACAGATCATGCGAAAAAGAAAATATCAGAAAAATCACCCTTCACCCTTCACCCTTCANNTGGTAAACTTAATCAGTAACATACCAATATCATATTGGAAATTAATGGGTCAAATTACCGCGCTTAACGAATTCCGCCTGCTTTTCCTTTGCCATAAACCCAATCTTCTTTTTCGGCTTGTTTTCGATAATCAACAACTGATCGAGCGTTTCAAAAATAATTCGAAACTTTCCATCCGTATCATCTCTAAGTTCGTCGATTTCTTTGCGAAGTTCGGCATTGTCGAATATCATTTGCCGCATCTTTGTGAAGGCCCGCATAATTTGGATATTTACATGGATAGCGGTTTTGCTGCGCAAGACTCCGGATAGCATGGCCACACCCTGTTCGGTAAATGCCATCGGGCGGTATCTCAGGCCGATTTTGTCACGATTGGAGGTCACAAACTGTGACCTCCAATTGATAAACTCCGATTTGGAGAACTCGAACATAAAATCTTCCGGAAATCGTTCAATATTTCTTCTGACAGCTTGCTTGAAAACCTTTGTTTCGACGCCGTAAAGTTGGGCCAGATCGCGATCCAGCATCACCTTTTTTCCGCGAATCAGATAGATTAAGCCGGTTATGTTTTCAATGGAAATGATGTCGTTCACGTTGCACCCTATTCAATCTGTAATGCGAGTGTATGACGGGGAATGTTTCAATTTTTCATTAACGCTGGAAAGGGGACGTTATGTTGTGAGTTTGGTTATGTTGCCAGTTTGCCTGGAAAGAGACTCTATATGATTGCATCCATTTGATTGATTCCATTAGGCGTGACTACAATGGTTTTGATTTACACATTTTCTTGCTTTGGTGAATAAAGGGTGAATGGTGAATGGTTACGGTTAGTTTTCTGATATTTTCTTTTTTACATGATTGATCAGGCCGGCGAGTTTTTGGGCGATTGAACCGATTTTCTGATCGAGGACCTGTTTTTCGTCGTTGGAAAGATATTTCAAATTGCCGGCAATTTCAAGTTGGGTGTCCAGTTCACTGAGGGAACCGCCGGCTATGTTCAGAAATTGGGCAAATTCCTTTGAAGAAGCCCGTGCGGCCCCTTCTGCAATGTTGCTGGGGATTGATACGGCGGCCCGTCGCATCTGGGAGGTCAATCCATAGATTTCGGCCTTTGGAAAATTTTCCGTAACCTGGTAGAGATGGGTGGCCAGTGCCATGCTTTCTTGCCAGACGTCCAATTTTTTATGGGGCCTTTGCATGGGTTTGATTGGGTGAAGGGTGAAGGGTGAATGGTGAATGGTGAATGGTGAAGGGTGNNGGTGAAAAAAGCCTGTCAATTCTTTCCCGAATATCAGAAATGTCCTGCCCATAACCCTGGTCATTCAAAATAAACAGGTGTTATTCAAAAAACCATTTGATAAAAAAGAGGATCTCCTGCAAATCCTTATGATCGGAATCCATTATTTTACCGGCAACGTGCCTGTGATGTGGATACGTTTTCACATTTTTGTGGTGTGGTGCATTGTCCCATCCAATGATCATTGTCTCATCAGGCCGTAGCCAATAATAGCTGTAAGCTTCCATCAAATTGTTAACATATACTTCTCTAACCCAGAGAATGGAGCCGTCAAACAGTCTTAATTTTGCCTTTAATTTTGAAACCGTCTCTTTTTGAACGATTTCGAGGTCCTCGATAGCCTTCACAATTTCAGAAAACGCATCCAATGTTGCATGAAAGCGGTTTACCATCATTGCCCTTTCAGAAGACTAAGCTTGTCTATTTTTTTAGACAATTCATTCGCGACGTTCATCAAATAAGTCCATTCGATCCAATCGTCATGGCCTTCAACAGTATCGGGGACTTCCTGCGAAAAGTCATCGAAGGTCTTGTTGTATTTGTACTCAAATAATCGGATATTATTTTTATATTCATTAAGTTGCTTCTGAATATAGGATACCCTTTTAAGAGCAACCTGACTTAATGCTTCAATATAAATCGTGTCCCCTGCAGCAGTAACGATATCCCTGATATCTTTTGGAACTTTGACAGTTATTTCAATCATATTCATACCTCTCTCTGCCCATTGTATTCCATCATTCGCACAATGTTGTCTTTCCTTTCCCTCTATGGTGAAGGGTGAAGGGTGAAGGGNNGTGAAGGGTGAAGGGTGAATAGTGAAGGGTGAAGGGGTAGTTCTTCCTAAAATGCTCATTCTCTATTCCCGAAAATGTTTCTTGTTGAAAGTGTGTAACCGTACCCCATTGCTGATTGCAATGAAAATATCCTTTATCTCAAGATGTTGATGCCGGGATTGGATATCTTTCCAAATACTGGCTGCAATTCTGCCACATCCAAAATCAAAAGGAATCACATTCACATCACTGAAAATCAGAGTCAAATCATTTTGATGACGAGCTGTTTTTGCGCCAAGATACAGTTCAAATTCCGATATAGAAGACAGAAACAGATCATGCGAAAAAGAAAATATCAGAAAAATAACCCGTCACCCTTTGGAGTCCTGGGACGTCCTTAACTCATTAACTTGAAATGAAAGTAACGGCTGACGTGTCATCATATATGTCTTAAAATATCGATTCAATATCTCGATAACCGCTTAATATTCTGATTATTTCCATCGAATCGTCTTTTATTCTGTAAAAAATTAAATATCGCTTTGCAGGTAAACAACGAAGGCCGGGTATAAGCTCATCGCGTTTTCTGCCAATCTCGGGCATTGAACACAGATTTGTGCATTTTTCGTAGAGAAAATCGATGAATTGATCTGCGCCTCTGATCGAATCGGACGCAATATAAAGCCATATTTCCATCAAGTCTTCTCTGGCCTGGTCTGCAATAATAAGCTTATGCTTTTTCATAAACCAAGTCTATTCCGGCCCTTGCCTTTGATATCAGCAACTGCTGAAGCGTTAAAAACATCTGATTTTCCAGCATCCAATTGTCTGACCCCCACCAGAATCTCCTGTCGCAAATCCTGTATCATAGCCAATCGTTGTTCTTCCTGTCTTTTCAACAATCGAAGTCCTTCAAGAATTACTTCGTTTGTCGATCCATACAGACCTGATGCTACTTTTTCAGATATCCACTGATTAATTTTTGGTGTCAACAAAATATCCATGAGCTATCCTTTCCGTCCTGTTAATCCTGGTGGACGCCCTCCAATTTGCCTATTTTTACCTTGATTGCAATCTCCCAAACCGAGATTGCTGAAACAAAAACTTTGGTGGCATCAAGTATGACCCGCCGTGTATGTTGGGGCTGGTAGTTTTGTAAGGTTATAAAGGTATTCAGGAAAACTCTTTCGGCCTGAATCCCTTCCGGTTCAACAATGCCGCACCGCCGTCATCGGTCTGGGCCAGCACAAACAATCCCGCCTTTTCCGCATACCGCCCCACATCATCTTTCACCACCAGCGCGCCGATTCCGGCCAGTATTTTGGTTTTGTGTGACGGGTGACGGGTTCCGGGTGACGTGTGACGGGTGCAGCCGTCCGCAACCCGTCACTCGTCACCTGTCACTTTTAACATTCCGGCATTCGGTCAAATCGCAGATCAAGCGGCTTGAACAGAACTCTCACGTTTCTATAGAACAATTCCTCCGCTATTTCACCCTGTACGATACCCAAATCACCCAGATTGGCGCCTATTTTTTCCAGCTTTTCGATGGTCTTTCTCAGTTGGGCATCCGTTCGGTTGAGTTGCTCATCCGTTTTTTTCTGAGCCTCTTTCAATTCCATTATCTGAGCGTCCGTCTTCTTCTGGGATTCTTTTAATTCGGAAATTCCAAGGAAAAGTGCCTCAATTCCTTTTTCAATACGATCCAGTCTGGTTTCCATTTTCCTTTTCTCCATATGGTATTTTCTTTAATTGTATAACCAGGTGGATGATGGCGTCAATTAATTCCTTCCTGAGACATTATTCCGCGGAGGTGCTGGGGCGCACATGATAAAGTGAGGGGTGGGGATCAATTTTTTCCCCATTTTTGGCGGCCTTCGAGCATGTAGTTCCAGATAGCCTGTTCAAAGAGAGCTACCCGGTGTTTTTCCGGACCGGTGGCGGCAAGGGATTTGGCCTGTTCCATCAACTGACCCAGTTCCGCCATCCGCGCTTTTGAGCCCAGATACCACCAGGCGTATTCCTTGGACTGGTGGAAATGTCTGTTTTCGTACTGAATCTCATGGGGGTAATTTTTCGGGTTGGAATATATTTCCTCGATCCGCAGATACAGTTTTTTCATCGGTTCTGCCGCTGCGCCATAATAGAGGCGGTGGTATTCATCGATGATCTGGTCCACATTCTGTGACGGATCATCCAGAAACTTGAAGGTGATGTAATTGTCCAGATATTCGCCCAGATTGTTCAGAAAAATGCCGCGGATACCGTCTTTGGAGAACATCTTGAACTGGCGGTCGATGGTGTGCGCAAAAAACCCGGGAAAGCAGTTGTGTTTGCCGTTGATGGCGATTTCCTCGGGAAAGCAATAATAGAGCCACAGATAAATGGGACGGTCTTTTTCCCGCGTTACCCAGCTTTGATAAAAGCGCATGTCGTTTTTTTCCATGGCCGGCGCCCACCAGTTAAGGAATGATACCCCCATCCGCCCCCCTTAACCCTTAAATCTTAATCACTTACCCCTTAACCCTTCCCCTCAAGCAATATCCGCAAAATACCGTTCCATATTCCGGAAATAATACAAACCCAAAATGAAATACACAGCGCTCATGAACGCGGAGATGCCAAGAATTGTCCCATCGATGACACCCTGGCCCAGGATGGCGGCGCGGGCCGTGGTGATGATACCGGAAATGGGGTTGAGCCAGAGCATCAATGTCTTGACAACCGGGTAGTTGTCGAGCATTTTTACCGGGTAAATGACAGGCGTGACATACATCATGATCTGGATGAAAAAGGGCAGCGCATACCGCACGTCCCGGTATTTTACATTGATGGCCGCCAGAAACAGCCCGCATCCCAGGGCGCAGGCAACGATCATGGGAAGCAGCACCGGAAGCAGCAGCAGGCTGGTCCATTTGGGGACATAACCGTACCAGACCATCATGGCGCCCAGAATGGTGGATGAAATGCCCAGGTCCACCAGTCCGGTAACGGCTGCGGTGGCCGGGACCACCAGGCGGGGAAAGTATATCTTTTGAATCAGGGATGCATTGGCAACCATGGAATTGCTGGCATTGGTGAGGGTTCCGGAATAATATTGCCACAGTAGCAGTCCGACATACAAAAAGATGGGATAGGGTGTGCTGTCGCCACTTTCGATGCTCGCCATGCGATTGAAGATGAACGTGAAAACAATCATGGTCACCACGGGCTGCAATACGGCCCACAGCACGCCAAGAACCGTCTGTTTGTAGCGTACGCTGATATCCCGCCATGACAGGACCAGAAAGAGGTCCCGATACCGCCACAGCTCTTTCCACTCGATGGCCAGAAAACGTTTGGGAGGGGCAATGGTATATTCGATGTCGCGCATGTTAACGGGCATCCTTCAGCATCGGAGACCCGCTGGAAAGCACATTGAGCCGTGAAGGCGGGTCCATATCATCTTCCCGGTTTTCATCCCATAACCGGACATACTCAAACCCCAGTCCGCCGGCGCTGATATCCAGTATTCTGCCCACCATGTCATGTGGGGATATGACGTGTACAAAAACATCAGTCGATACCGGATACCGTGTTTTTCTGCGGTCCGTCATTTCCATCATTGATTGGCTCCTCTATCTTTTTCTGGCGGGGGTGAGACCACGATTGCGGCAAGAACCGTGAACAGCAGTGCATTCGCCGGTATCTGCAGGTTGAAATCCACAAAACTGTGGACCAGAATGGCAACAATTCCGGACAGGGCGCCCAGTGTGGTACCCCGTACCAGACGGCTGGGATTTTTCAGTTTGGAAAATCCCCTGCGAAAAAGGGCTGTCAGGATCCATCCGGCAACCGGAATCAGAAAAAGACCCACATCGCACACGGCCTGAAGATAGTCGTTGTGCGCATAATCGTATCGGATGTTGAATCCGGCCGGCTGAAATCGGGTGAAGGCCAGACCAAAGGTACCGGGGCCCGTACCGAGCAGGGGATAGGTTTCGATCATGTCCAGACATCCTTTCCAGGCGGTAACCCGTCCATCCATACTGATATCCGGCGCATTTTCCGTCAGGGTCAGAATCCGGTCCACGACCGAAGTACTGGAAAAAACAACCAGGGACAGGAAGAGAAGACCGCCCACGAGCGTTCCCAGATATCGTTTGTACAGAAAAAAGCGGTTTCCCAGAAGGGCGGCCGACATAAAGATCAGACCCGATATCGTCCCGACCCATCCGCCCCGGGACAGGGTCAGAACCAGCGTCGTCAACAACAGGGCAAGCAGATAAACCAGAAAAGCGGTTTTGCCCGGTTTGGGGCCCACCAGAAACAATCCCAAAACCAGGGGGATGGTCATTTCGAGATAACCGGCCAGATGGTTGCGATTGCCATAGGTAGATGCCAGGTTCCCCTGTCCGATATCCGGATAGTCCCACCAGACAAACGGATTGGCGCCGAATTTTTTGATCAGCCCGAAGACCGACAGGAATACGGCAATTCCAATGATCAGATGAACCAGTTGGAGAAGACGGGTTCGGGAGGAAACCGTATGGCGGACGAGATAGAACACGGCAACATAATTCATCATCAGGACAAATGCCCGGATGCTGGTGGGGCGGTGTACCGAAAATGCCATGGAACAGGCTGTCAGGACAACCAAAAGCGCCAGCGGCATGTCCAGGGGGGTTGTCATCCATTTCGGGTTTTGTATCAATTGAAGGAAAAAAAGGGTCAACGCCGCCCAGGTGATGAGATGGATCACGGTGATGGCCCAGCCCTGGATCGCACCCCTGGCCAGCGGGGTGAAAATGAGCAGCGCAAACAGCATCAGGCGGATGGGCTGCGGGGTATCGCCCAACAGGCCCGCCTGGTTCGGCCGGCGGTTTCCGGTGGTGTGATTAGGCGTCAAGATCACGAATTTTTTGCTGATACTGTTTGTTTTGGGGATCAAGTGTCAGGGCTTTTTGATAATGGGCTATCGCCTGCTTGAGATTACCCAGTTTGATGTGGGCTTCTGCGATGTTTGCATGCAGATTTGCCCGTGTCGGTGCAATTTTTAGTCCCTCTTCCCAGCCCTGGATCGCACCCGGATAGTCTTTCCGGTTCCATCGCATTTGAGCCCGCTCTTCAAGAATCTGCAGGCCCGGGTTTTGGGTAGCCGCGATGATGCGGTCCAGCTCCTGTTCGGCGGCGCTCAATTTTCCCATCCGCTTCAGGAGATCATAAAAAATCTGACGGTATTGCAGATTGGTCGGGTCCAGAACCGTGGCCTTTTGAATGGCCAGCTCCATACGATCCCAGTCTTTTTGAATTTCGGCAATGCGGCTGAGCAGGTAATGGACATTGGCGCTGGATGGATCCCGTTGGGCGAGTGCGATCAGGATGTCCTCCGCCTGGTTGATGTGTTTCAGCGCGATCAGGGATCGGGCCAGTGCCAGTTCCATTTTTGTTGTCAGCGGATACCGGCCCCGGACACCGGTAAAAAAGGCCATCAGCGCTTCGGCGCCCACCGGCTGGTATTCGCGACAGATATCGCTGATGTCGCGCTCACGGTCGTGACTGGTATCCAGACAGGTAAAAAACCAGATCTCCGCTTCGGTGTACCGCGCGTTTTTCAGATAGAGCCATCCCAGATGGCAATAATCTCCGGATGTATTTGTGGCTGTCGGCACTTCAATGGCCCGGCGGTAGTGTTCCAGCGCATCTGACCAGTTTTCCTCCGTGACCAGCAGGTCCGAGAGCTTTTCATGAGCGGTTCGGAGGTCGATTCCATCTGAAATGGCCTGTTGAAGACCGGCTTTGGCAGCCATTTTGACAGATTCCGACCAAAAACGTTCCTTTGCCAGTTGGGTATAGCCCCCGGGATAGATCCGGATGAGGGACTGAACCGTTGTGTGCAGCAACTCCGGCCGGTTTTGCCGATGCACATATCGGGCCTTGGCCAGATGATAGCCAGGGGCATTGGGAAACAGCCGAATCGCCTCATCAAAACGCGGCAGGGCCTTGAACGGGTTGAATCGGCGTTGGGGCTGAATCAGGGGGAACAATCGTTCCAGACGCGCTTCGACCAGGGCCAGACAATATGCGGTTTCCGCATCCAGGGGATTGAGGGTCAGGGCTTTTCGAAAACAGGCTTTTGACTGAAGGGTCAGGCTCCAGGCTTTTTGTTTGTTTTGTTCCTGACTGCCGGCCTGCTGATATCCCCGACCCAGAAGTTTGTGAACCGAATCCGATTGGGGCATGTAGCGGACAGCCTGTGACAGAAGTTGAATGGCCATGGCCGGTTCACCGTTATGGAGCCTGTTTTGGGCCCGATGGTAATAGATCTGCCCGATCAGTTGCTGAATCAGCACACCGGCAATGACCATACCCGTCGCCAGCAGCATGACGGACAGGACCTTTTGCAGCGGGCCAAACCGCAGCCCATCGGTTGATTTGCGGTTTATGATCATAAACCCCTGTTCGGTGTCTATCCGCGCTCCCCGTAATATTGGGAGTAATATTTGTGATAATATTTATAGTAGGCCTCCCGCCGGGTATCCACCCGGTTGAGAACAATGCCCAGAAGATTGGCATGGGTCACACGCAGTTGTTCGATGGCCTTTTTAATCATGTTGCGGTTTACCGTTCCGGGTTTGACAATCATCACGACACCATCGGTTTGCGGCGCCAGCATCAGGGCGTCGCTGGCCGGCAGGATGGGCGGTGTATCAACGATCAGGATGTCAAATCGTTTTTTCAGATAGCCCAGCAAAAATGACATGCTGGCCGAGCTCAACAACTCCGTGGGATTGGGGGGCAAATTGCCGGCCGGGAGAAGGAAGAGGTTTTCGGTTTGGGTTTTTACAATCGCCGCATTGATTTGAGCCTGCAGAAATGGAACATCCTCATCCCCGATGGTCAACTGCTTTTTCAGTTGCCTGAAATCGACCGGATCAAAAGATGCCCGATCGAAATCAACTTCCGACATCTCATCAAAGACATAGCTGCCGGATTGGAATTGCAATGCGATCCGGAGTCCTTCCATCATATGGATTGTCAGCGGTCCCACCAGTTTTTCCTGGGACACCAACCCCATGCTGATCAAAATATATGCCAGTTTCTGATCGGTATCCTTTTGTATCAAGAGGGCGGATTTGGCCTGCTCTTCGGTAATCAGGGCATTTCTGACCAGGACGGTCGCCAGGCGGTTTTCTTCCGGCCGCGTAAACCAGTTGAGATCCACCAGCTCTCCCTGCAAAAAACAGAGAGCGATCTTTTCATTTCCGTTTTCGAGCTGTAGCCAGCCGGTTTTTTTCTGAAATGAAAGCAGTCGAAGAATATCGCGAATCTTCAGATCCGATAACAGCCCCTTTCGTATTTCGGTGCCAAAGGAACCTGCCAGGAGTCCGGTGAGCCCGCCTGTGACCCTGTCAGACGGCGCGGCGTCCGGCATGGCTGCCAGGTGATGCAGTCTGGGCTTTCTGAGATCGGCGTCAATCATCAGTACGTTCTTGCCAACCTGGGACATGGTAAAACCCAGATTGGCGACAGTGCTGGTTTTACCTTCACCCTGGCCGGAACTGCTGATCAGGATGGACCGAAAACCCTTTTCCATAAACGAATAATGAATATTGGTCCGCAATGTCCGGTATGCTTCTGCAAACCGGGATTTGGGATCGTAGTGTTGAAGGAATATTGCAGACAGCCCGTCAGATGTGTTTTTCCTGTTATGCCAATTCATGAATGTGCCGTTGATGGGGGGTTGGGGATATCGGAAGCCCAATATCGGGGAATACCCGGAGGGTGCCGGGCTCTTTTCAGGTGTTGCCCGGTGTTCTTTTGTCCGGGCCAGTATATCCTGCTTTTTCTGCAAGGGGGATGACGGAGAGCACCGGTAACCCGAAATACTTCTGAACATCCTCTTCTGTTCGGATGGAACGGTCAAAATAGTTCCAGAGATATGTCAGGCCAAGACCGGATATCAGACCGAGGACTGCCCCGAATGTGAGATTTCGCTGCTTTCGGGGGCGGATCGGGCCACCGGGCGCGACCGCCTCTTCGGCGATCCGAAGTTCTGAAATTTCGGAATTGTCTGCCATGTTGGATTGTTTCAATTTCGATAGCAGGGTATCGTACATCTGACGATAGGTCTCGACATTGCGTTCCAGGATACTGTACTTCAATTCTTTTTTATTGGTGGACAGGGCATCTTCTTCAAAACCGGAAACCGCGTTTTGAAAGGATGCCTCCCGAACTTCCAGGATGGTTCGTTCCGCACTCAGATTTCCAATTTCCTTTTTCAGCTCTTCCTTCAGCTTTTTGTTGGTCTTGTCAATCTGGGTTGCGATCTGAACCATTTTGGGATGTTTGGATTTATAGACATTGCTGAGCTTGGAAAGTTCGACCTCCGCATCCATGAGTTGGCGATACAGATCGGTTATGATGGGGCTGTTCACCAGGCCGTGAACGTTCTGGATTTTTCCGTCCGGTCCGGATGTCCGTTGCAACTCCCGCAACCTGATGTCCAGTTCGATGCGCTTGTTTTTGGTTTGAATATAGGCGCTGTTGAATTCATCTATTTTCTTGGAAATTTGCCCCTGTCTGCCTTCCAGAGAAAACAATTTTTCCTTTTCCTTGTAGGCCAGAAATTCCTGTTCCGCATCATCCAGCTTTTTTTTCATGTCATAAAGCTGATCGCTCATCCAGGTAACCGAGTTTTGAGATGATTTCAGCCGACTGGAAATATCATACTGGATATAGGCTCTGGCCGTGGTATTGGCGATGTTCATGGCCATGATCGGGTCATGGTCCACGACACTGATCCGCATCAGGAGTGTGTCCCGGACTTCTTCCGAATGAATTTTTTCACCCAATATGGCGACAAGTGAATTCAGATCAGGCCGTTTCGGTTGAGTTTCCGGATCGTTTCGGCCGATGAGCCGGTTGAAATTCTCCATTACCTGGCGGAGCAGGCCGGGTTCGAGTTTTTTCAGGGGGTCGATTTGATCCAGTTTCAGATCACGAATCACGCGTTCCAGAACCGGACGGGAGGTGATCAGTTTGGAGTGGGTATTGAACGCCAGGGTTTGGGAGATAATATTTTCATAAACCAGGGTTTCTCCGGTCAACGGCGATCGCCTCTGATTGTTGTTCATCATCATCGTTACCGTGGTCTGGAAGACCGGCAACGTACGATAATTATGCCAGAACGCTATGGTAATACCGATGACCATGCACAAGGCAATCAGCCATTTGTGTTTGAGGATGAGATGGTAATATTCCGACAAATCAATTTTATGTTCTGGTGATTGAGGATTCATGTCTTTGAGGGTGGTGAGAAGTGAAAATCTATAACTGCGTTGAAAAGCCCCTCAAAATGCCTACATACGCCGTGTATGCGCTGCTTTTGATGCGCTTTTCGCCTTGTTATCGGGCCTGATGCAGAATCTTCAAACAGGCTCTTAGAGCCAGGTTTCCGGAATGTGGATACGGTCGCCGGGCTTCAGTTCGACGTCTATGGATGCCCCTTTCTGCACATCATTGAGATTGACCTTGATGACCTCGACCCTGTCACTGTTCTGGCGGATGATTGTGGTGCGGTTGGGAGCTGCGAACTGTTTGAATCCGCCGGCCATGATGCAGGCACTGAGGGCAGTCAGCCCCTCCTGAAAGTCATATACGCCGGGTTTTGAAACCTCGCCCTCGATATAGATCTTTGATTCCGCAGCATCACGGGATGTTTTGGAAGGGAAATAGACATTGTCCCCGGGTTCAAGCAAAATATTGTGGCTCAGATCGCCTTTGTCGAGCAGACTCCGCAGATCAACCAGAATGGGTTTCTGGGATGGCATACTGGAATCGACGCCCTTGCTGTTGATTTCTTTCCTGTCACTGCGCAAGACATAGGCCACATTGCCACAATATTCTGTAATGCCTCCGGCTTTGGCGATCAATTCCAGCAGGCTGGCCTGGGATGTCATTTCAAAGAGTCCGGGATTCTTCAAAGCGCCCGATGCGTAATAGCGCAGACTGTGATATTCCTTCACCTGAACATTGATTTGGGGATCGACAAAAAAATCCGCCGACATGGGTTTGAGAATATTCATCTCAAGTTGTTGAACCGTCTGCCCTTCCGCCTTGACAAAGCCGATAAACGGCACGTTGACCACGCCCTGTTCCGAAATGGTGAGATCGGATTTCTGTTCTTCCCTGCCGCCGACCATAATGGTGAGGGTGATTATATCGCCGGGGCCCAGAAGATAGGTTGTCTTTTGGGCCGATGCCGGAATAACGGTGACAAGACAAACCAGTTCAAATAACAGAATCATCACGGCTGGTACTGAAAAGACATTTGTTTTCATGGCTACTTTTTTCCAAAATCATGAGCCGCATTCAGGGTCAATACAAAATAGGTGTCGTCATAATTGTAACCGGGGATATTGGAATCCCGATTGGCATACCCGCCGGTCAACGTCGCTTTCAGCCACCGGGCAAACATATAGCCAATATTGGCCGACATATCATATGTCTTATCCTTGCGGGTATCATTTACATAATCGCTGATCTGGTAGTAGGCATCGATGCCGGTAAAAAAGCTTTTGCTGAGATCATAAACCAGCTCCAGATCGAACCGGTGGGCCAGGTAATAGCTCTGGCCGACTTCTATGGTATTTCCAATATCATTGTAATTGGTATCGTAAGAAAAATTGAGCCGCGGGCCGGAAAGCAGATCGGGTGCGGTGATGACGTTGACGTGATAGACAATATCGTCGATGTCCCCTCCTGTCGAATCAAACGATCGACGGTTATAGCCAGCCCCGATATCCACTGTGATGAGACGGAAGGTTTTTTTGAGAATCAGTTTGAATTGGTCCGCGGTATAGTCCGGCGTGCCGAGATCATAATCCATCTGCGAGTACTGATATTCGGCATCCAGAGCCAGTGTTCGATTAAAGTTATAAATGAAATCCACAATCCCCGCATTGTTGACAGAGTCTTCCATGTCATTGTTTGAGTAATCGAAAAGCGTGTTGCGGTATCGAACCCCAAGTGTGAATTTGTATCCAAAATCATAGAAGAGCATGGGAACAATCCGGTTCATGGTATATTTCTCCCGTGAAATGGAGTTGTTGAACCGGTCGGACTGGGCTGGGTCGCGGGTGACCATGAAATCTTCATCGACACCGGTTAACAGCCTCTTGAATGCGCGGTATCTGCCATTGAAATTGAGGCTATGCCCTGTAAAATTGTCCTCATCGGCAGATCGCTGGTTTGGCCCCAAATCGGTTTTTTCATCATCGTAAAAAAAATTGTCAAGCGTATAATGGAAGTTTGCCAGAGTGTTGGCCTCTTTATAGCCCAAATCGATCCCCGGCTGAACCAGATAGGTCATGACCTGATGTTTATTATCTTCAGAGAGGAAATAATTGTCCTCCAGGCGTACCGATGTGGTCAATAGCGGCTTCAGGATCACTTCGGCGGAAGCAGGACCAGACAAGACCGGGGACATCAAAATTCCGGCAAACACGAACAACAGATATGATTTGCAGTTGAAATGCATCACATGCTTTCCCTTAACGTCTATAACATCCCGGCTATTCCCCAAAGGTGAATGGCCGTAACACCACCGGTAATGTCGGGGTTAATCTCTGAATGCCTGAAATGAGGCGGAACCCCTTTCTGGGCTATTTTTTCGGATTCACGGCACCCTTAACCCTTAAATCTTACCCCCCCCCCAATCAAATCGGGCTGGCCGTTTGCGGCTGGGCCGGATCAGGAGGATTCTCCGAAACAGTGATCGGCGGTTCAGTTGTATTTGTGGGGGTAAAACCTTCAGCGGGTGGATTCGATCCTTCTTCTGTTGAATAGCCTTCGGCAGTTTGCGAATTATTCAGGGCTGCAAGCTGTTGGCTGAAATTTGGGTTGGCCTGAGTGGCAGCGGCAATGACCGCCTCTCGCTGTTCCGGAACAGACTGCGTGACGGCAGTGGCAATTTCAACGGTCTGAGACGGATTGGCGGTTACGGCTGCGGTG
>DFZE01000215.1:0-31433 GCA_002382065.1 Desulfobacteraceae bacterium UBA4064 | reverse complement strand
CGGCTGCGGTGGTAATATCGGCTGCGAGATCCGGATTGGCAGAAACAGCGTCTGAAACAATCTGAATCAGTGCTTCCGGATTTTCCGCTGCGTTGGTGATGGCCGCCTGAATATCAGGAGGAAGCGGATCAGCCATTGCAGCCATTTGCGGACCGGCCAGCAGCAGGCCGCACAGGAACACGGCAACGATAGTCAATTTTTTACATAGTCGTTTTTTCATGCCATCCTCCATATTGAAATTTTGCACGTTCTCGAAGAAATCAAATCAACCTGGTTCAGGATCAGGATATCCATAGTTTTTCAGATAATGATTTTGGGAAGGCAACAGGGAGGGAATGCTGCCCAAATGCGATTTTGCAATCCTCATCCTTTTTCAACAGGCAGCCCCTGAATGATCCTTTCAGGATTTTCACGCATGATCCAATCCGCTTTTTCCATCCCGAACTGGGCGGCAATTTTGGTGTAAACCCGTTTCAGCTCGGGTGATCGGTAATCCGGGGAATGGGCATCGGATCCCACAACATGAACCATGTCCTTTTTGAGGAGATACAGGGTGCATTTTAAAGACTCAGGGCCCCAAAACCCGATCAGGCTGGAGGCGGTAATCTGGGACAGCGCACCGATTTGCAACAATTCTGACAGCAGGGCCGTGTTGCGCTGAATCATGAAATTCCGCTCCGGATGCGCAATGATGGGAGTGATGTGTTTATCAATCAGGCTGGTCAGCATGGACTGAACCCCCTGGGGGAAAAATGGATCGGGAAGCTCCAGAAGCAGATACTTGCCCGTATCATTGACTGTCATCAGATCATCGTTTTCCAGAGCGGTTGCGATCTCCGGACAGAAATGGACTTCCGATGACGGCAGAATGTCAAGTGATATGTCCTCCCTGTTGAGTTCATGCTTCAGGTTTCTGCAACTTTCCAGAATTTCGGACCGGGTGTTAAAATATACACCATTAAAGCAGTGGGGCGTTGCCACAATGATGTCTATACCATCCTGCACAGCCAATCGCGCCATTTGCAGGGATTCACTCGTGGTAGATGGACCATCGTCCAAACCGGGCAGAATGTGGGCATGTAGATCAATGATAATTCTATCGCTTTCAAGATAAAGATTTTGGGTGCGTTATCGGTCGGGGATAGCCGAGGGCTTTTCAAGGCGTCAGCCGCTAAAGGCCTATCCCCGCCCTGCTGCAATATCGATTGATTCATCCATCAATCCACCCCGTCACCTGTTCTGGCAGGCAGAAATCAAGGCATAATAAAATGCTATTAATCCGGGATGTTGGTCGATATCAAAATAATTTTGGATGGTGTTTGAAAATAGCTCCGCAGAGTGAGTTACATGCGTGTAACTCACCAATGAAACGCACAAAACTCTCCTGTCTTGCCGGATTGGGTCCGGCAGTCATTCTTTCCCGTCACACGGAACGCATTCTGGATTCCGGCGGTGGCCGAAACAGGTCTGTTTATCGTCATGGGATGGCTATAGATGCAAGAAAATGCGATCTGTCAGATTCACCATTGCCAGTCGTTAGGGGTTGTCTGAAAAATTTACCAGTGACGGTTATGCCTGCCAGTTTGAATGACGGTTGATTCTGAAAGGCCACAATCGTTTTACGGCTGAACGCAGATTATTGAATGTTCAATTCGATTGACAAGAACTTTTACAATAAATGAGCGGGTTTTGATACCCTAATTAATTACGGGGGAATTCCCGGGTAAAACCTGGTAATAATGTCCACATCAGGGGTATATTACCGATCGCGGAAATTGCCTTGGAAAAAAACAACACGTTCCCCTTTTGTCCTGTCAATATCATTACTTCATGGCGATCAGATACGATCGAAGATTGATGGGCCGGTTTTTGATCCCGAGCTTGCTCCGGATGTTATTGCGATGAAATTCAACGGTTTTATGGGATATATTCAATAAGCTGGCAATTTCTTTTGTAGTTTTGGCGTTTTTTATCAGATTGGCGACTTCAATTTCGGTTCCCGAAAGTCGATAGTACCCGGATGTCAGTTTTTGGGCAAACGGAGAAACAATTGTATTGAGATTGCTCTGCAGCATGTTCAGCCAGGTGTGGACCTGGCTGTCGCGCACTTTTCCCCGGATTTTTTCAATGGTGGGCAGGATTGTTTTATTGATGCTGGCCATTATATTTCCCGCCATTTCCTGCTTGTCCTGGCTGATCTGATTTAAAACGATTTTGAGTGCGGTATTGGTTTCCTCCAGACTTTTATTGCTTTTTGCCAGCAGTTGTTCATTTTGTCTCAAAATGTCTTCTGTCTGACGGCCTTTTTCAAGTTCCTGCTGGAGCTGACTGTTGGCCGTGAAAAGCGCTTCGGTCCGCAATGTCACCAGATAATCCAGATGATCCCGATATCGCTTCAATTCCAGATGGGTTTTCACCCTGGCGCCGACAATTCTGGAATTGAAGGGTTTGGTGATATAATCCACGGCGCCGATATCAAATCCCTTCAATTCATCCTGGTCCGAAGCCTTGGCCGTTAAAAAAATCACCGGAATATGTCTGATGGACGGGTCGGACTGAATTTGCTGAAATACCTCGTAGCCATCCATATCGGGCATCATGATATCCAGCAAAATCAAATCCGGTAATGGGGGGGTTCTGATCATGGACAGGCCTTCGGCGCCACTGGTGGCAAAGCGTATTTCATTGTCGGCCATCAGGGCTTCTCCCAGGACACGGATGTTGTCCGGAACATCGTCAATGATCAGAATGTGGGATTTTGGGGGTTGCAATGGTGTTTTTCCCTTCATTTTTACGGTCGGACGGTCTTACGGTCCGACGGTCCTACTGTCCTACGGTCTTACCGTCCGACTGTTTATCGATATCCATGTTCAGGGTGCTTGCAAGCTGATTCAGTTTCAGTCTGGCGTTGACATAATCCAGCCGGTTGATGACATTTCCCAATTTTTCAACCGGATCATGCCATTTTGTATTTTTGACCTGCTCTTTTAACGCGGACAGAACGCCGATCGCTTTCAGATTTTTCGCTTCCAGAAGATATGCCAGTTCGGTAATGATGCCGGTCAACTGTCCGGAATCGGATTCTGTTTGATTGGCTGTCTCCAACAATTGTTTTTGGGTGTCGGGATCGGCGTTTCCTTCCGATTTTGGCTTTTTATGGTTGGCCCATTTGTAAATCGCCGCCAGCAGGCGCGAATTCTCAAATGGTTTTGCCAGATAGTCATTCATGCCGGATTTCAGACATTTCTCCATATCCCCTTTCATGGCATATGCGGTCATTGCGATAATCGGCGTTTGTGCCCTGTCTCCCAAAATTTCCGACTCCCTGGCCCGGATATGTTCCGCGGCGATCTGTCCATTGATTTCCGGCAAATCCACATCCATCAGAATTACATCATAAGATGTCGGCTTAACTGCTTCGATGGCCTCCCTGCCATTTTGGGCCGTATCCACCCGGATACCATAATTCTCCAGATACTCCTGAATCGCCATCTGGTTGATAATGTCATCTTCCACCAGCAGGACATGTATTTCTTTGGAGAAAGCAACCGTCGGTTGACGATATTCCAGCACCTTGGGAGGGGCTGATGATGGATTGGTTCCTTTTTCAAACACCGCGGAAAATGTAAATACACTTCCCTTGCCTTTTTGACTGTCTGCGACGATTTGTCCGCCCATCATTTCCACCAGATTTTTACATATGTTCAGGCCCAGCCCGGTTCCCCGTTGGTCCGGAGCGTAACCACCGGCATGAATAAAGGGGTTGAACAAATCCGGGGCATGTCCCGCATCAAACCCGATGCCGGTATCGATGACGGAAAATTCCAGATTGACCCGGCTGGGCATGATTTCCTTTGACAGGATACGAAGAACAACGCCGCCGGTTTCGGTAAATTTGATCGCATTGCCGACCAGATTAACCAGTATTTGACGAAGCCGCATGGGATCGCCAACCAGGAAATCGGGAACGCCATCAGACTGGCAGACACTGAAGAATATCTCTTTTTCGCTTATTTGAACGGAAAAGGTATTCGTTACCTGAACAATGACATCGGACAGGCTGAAATTGATATGTCTGAAATCGAGTTTGCCGGCTTCAATTTTTGAAAAATCCAGAATGTCCGAGAGAATGCCTGTAAGCGACATGACCGAAAACCGGCTTTTTTCAAGGTACTCTCGCTGTAACGGGTTGAGGTCTGTATTCAGCGCCAGATCGATAAAACCGACTACCGCATTCATGGGCGTTCTGATTTCATGGCTCATGCGCGCCAGAAAAGCACTTTTTGCATGGGTCGATGCCTCAGCCCGTTTTTGATCCGATATATCGTACATCGATAGATGGTATTGAATGTCACCGTCTGTCTGAATGGCCAGACCATCCAGCCGGACATGGATAATGGTATCATCCCGGGTTGACAACTGCACCTCGCAGGGTGATCCGGCGGTTTGGGTTTCACGAAGCGCGTCGAGCCAGGCGTTGAAGGCTGGCAGGCTGTTGGGGGAAAGATAATCCGGGTATCTACGATCGGATGGGGCGATGCCAAATCGTGAGGTTGAAGCCTGATTGACCTCCAGAATTTGGCCGTTCTTATCCATAGCCACATAACCAATTGGCAGAAAATTGAAAAACGGGTTGAATTTGGGAGGGGGGTGATCCGTTTTATCCATCATTATCGTGAATCTTTTTTATGAATGGAAACATATTTTTATCCGGATTTATTTTCGGTCGTACGGTCCGACGGTCTTACAGTCAGACGGTCCGACAGTACGGTCCAACGGTCAGACGGTCCGACAGTCAGACAGTCCGACGGTCTTACGGTTGCAACCCGTAATGCGCTTTCAGCAGGGCAATATACCGGGTCATTTCAAATCTGGCAACAAAAGCGTTTCTGCCGGCAGTTGCCAGGCGATGGGCCAAATCCGGGTCATCATGCAATGTCATAATTCGGGCAGCCAGTGCATCCGGGTTGCCGGCAGGACAGGACAGCCCGGTTTCTCCGTCAACCACCAGTTCCAGCAGGCCGTCAACCCGCGTTGCCACAACCGGCCTGGCCGCCCGGAACGCCTCGGCCACCACCATACCGAATCCTTCGGTATGGGAGGGGCAAACCAGCACATCCGATGCCTCCAGGTACGGATGCGGGTCATCCACCCGGCCGACAAAACGGATCTTTCCGGCAAGTCCTTTTGCAGCGATCCCGGATTGAATACGGGGCCATTGCGGACCCTCTCCCACAATCAGCAGCACACTTTCTGGAATCCGGACAGAAACCGTTTCAAACGCCGATACCAGATCCATCAGACCTTTCAACGGAATGATCCGACCCACAAATATCAGAACAAAGTCATGCGGTTGAATATTCAGGGATTTCCGGATATCCCGGGCCAGGCCGGTTTGTTTTCGATCCGGAACCGCATTGTACAACACCGATACCCGGGAGGGATGGATGCCCATTTTGCCCGTTGCCAACTGCGCAACACCGGATGAAATGGCCAGAACCCGGGTTTTTCGGCTGACCGTGTTGTAGAGTATCCGGTACAGTTGAAAAATGATCTCATCCCGCCAGTCATGTTTGATCATGACGGAATGAAAGGTGGAAAATGTGGGGATGCCAAGACCGGCCCCAACCAGCAACCCCAGGAAGTCGGATGGACCAAAGTGGGTGTGAATGACCACTGGTTTTTCCCGGCTGATCCAGTGTCGCAGGCGCCGGATGGTGGCCGGGGTGAATGGCGTTTTTTCGATCCGGACATCCGGATGAAACAGCCGGGCCATGGGGGCCGCGTCTTTGAGATGAAACACCGCAATCCGGAATTCATCGCTCATGCGATTGCAGATTTCAAGCAGCAGCCGTTCCGCCCCGCCAAATCCCAGGGTGGCGATAAAATGAACGATCAGTGGCTGTTGGGTCATGGTTTTCCGGCTCCTCACTTTCGTATGGGCGCCCCTGGACATGCATGTCGATGATGCAAATTTTCCGGTGGGGTTATCCGCCTCTGACCGTTTTCAGAATGCCGGCGAGATCTTGCCGGAGCCCGCATGCCGGGAGCCATATCAGGCTGCCGGATACAACAAATACGATGGACAGCGTCAGGGATACACCCGGGATACCCGGGCCGGGGAACCCCTGCATCAGGGCAATAGCCGCCACCAGCATGCCGATCCAGAACACAACCAGGACACGCGCCATGCGGTTTGCCCGACTGCGTTTTGAAAACCCGGGCCGTGCATGCACCGGAACCAGGAGGCGCATTCCGCCCAACGTCAGGGAAACCACCCAGGCCAAAATGATGCCCGGATACCCGAAACCCCATCCCGCTGCCGGCCCCAGGATAAGCAGACAGACCAGCATGACCGTGTTGGCGGTTACCGGCGGGCGGGTCCATCCCTGGCCCAGGCAGACATAAAATGCCGGAAGCGCCAGCGTGTTGATCCCCCAGCCGATGCAGCCGGCCATCAGGGTGATGATGAACCGGGTGTTGACGGCGCCGTCGATGATCCAGGACAGGATCGGGGCCACGCAGGCCAGGCCGGTAAAGAGGCCCATGGCGGACAGGATGAAAACCGGAAAATGCCGGGCATACAGACCCGGGATTTCATCCGGTGCGGTAATATCCTTTTCGGAAATGAAGGGCAGGGTCACCTGAATGGCGGATGCAAATATCTGACGCAGTCGAAGCAGAAATTTGCTGGCAATTTCAAAAACGCCGACCCATGCCGTGTTTCCGAAATATCCCAGAAGGCCTTTGGCCAGCACTTCAAACAGGAGATGGCAGACAAATATCCCCTGAACCGCGATACCAAAACTAAAGAGCTGTTTGAAGTGCGGCATGGAAAATCTCAGGCGTGTCCACTGAAGATCCGGAATCAGCCGGTTTGCGGCCATTGACATGGTGATGACCAGAAATCCGGTCTGAATGAGCTGGGAATATGCAAGTCCCCGATAATCGAAAAAGGGGACCAGTGTCACGACACCAATCAGGTGAACCACGCTGGCCAACAGATGCAGGATGCTGAAAATGTCGTAGCGCTGGCAGCCTTCCACAACGCCCTGAAATACGGCAACCACGGCGTTGAAGATGAAGCTGATCATGGCAAACCACAGAAAATAACGGGCGATATGGATCTCTCCGGGGCTGACAAATGCCGGAAGCGCGATCCATGCGATACAGAATATGATGACACCCAGCACCAGCACCCCGCCGGTCATGACAATCAGGGATGTATGCAGGCTCAGGCGGATATCGTCGTGCCGATCCTGCGCCCGGTATGCCGCAATAAAGCGGACCAGGCCGGATGCCAGGCCAAATTCACCCACACGGGATACGGCGGTGGTGGACATGATCAGCGCCCATATGCCGACAATGGAATAACCCAGTCGGCGGGTGAGATACCCGTACAATATGAACATGACCAGGCCGCCGAGAACCACCTGAACCATCGAGAAAATGGAATTGGATACAACCCGCTTACCCATTAGGATCAGGCCGGATCATGGGGAAGGCCCCGTTTTTCGGGATACATCAGATCCGTGTACAGGTTTTCGATGTCGTGTATCAGGCGTTCCTGGGAATATCGCTGACAGACAAACCCGCGCGCCTGCCGGATGCGCTTTTCTTTGATGGCGATGTCTTCGGTCACCAGATAGGAGAGACCTTTGGCAAACCCGTCCGGATCATTTTTTCTGGCCAGAATGCCGTGCTGACAGATGATAAAATCATTTTCCGGAATCTCGTCATGGGGATGACCCAGCAAATCCTGAACCCCGCCTGCCCGGGTTGCAATGACCGGAACAGAAGAGGCCATGGCCTCGATAATGGAAAACGGGGTGCCTTCGTTCAGGGAGGTCAGGGCCAGGACATCCAGATCGGCATATACTTCCGAAATATTCCGAACCCATCCCCAAAAAACGACCTGCCGGGTCAGGCCCATCTCGCCGCAGGTTTTCTCCAGCTCCTGCCGGCACTCGCCATCACCCACAATAATGAAGCGGATATTGATGTCCGGATGGGCATCTGAAAACAGTCTGGCAACCTGGAGAAACATGGTGTGATTTTTGATGGGAACCAGCCGGCCGATGATGCCGACCGTGATGGTGTTGTCGTCAATGCCCAGTTTTTTCCGGAAATTTCCTTTCAGTTGGTGGCAGGACAAAAAGGGTGACAGGTCAAACCCCAGCTCGATGGTTCTGACCTTTTCCTTTGGCGCAATCCGGTATTTTTCGACCAGTTCCTGACGTTGGGTATCGCTGATGGCAATGATCACATTGGTCAGTTTGGCGATCATCCGCTCGATCCATACAAAAAAACCGGATTTTGCGTGACTGAAATACCCCTCGAACACATGGCCATGAAAGGTATGCACGATATGGACATGCTGTCTGAACAGGAAATTATACACCAGAACGGCAAACCGCGCGCTGAAACCGGCTTTTGCCGTATGCGTATCCACAATATCGGGTTTGAAGCGGTTGAGTGTCTGAAAGATGTGAATCAGGGCCTTGATATCCAGAGGCGGGCTGATGTCCCGCTGGAGCTCCGGTATCACCTGGGGCTTGTTGTCATCCGAATCGAACAGATAACTCATGTCGCCCTCCTGGGATGAAATATTTCCGGTTACCAGAAGGGTCTCAAACCGCCGGGGGTCCAGGCCGGTTGTCAGCAGATGGACATGAATGGCCGGGCCGCCGATATTGAGCCGGGCAATCATCCGGAGTATCCGGATGCGGCGAAAATCTGCCGGAACCGGTGGTTTGTCATCCGGACACCGGCTGCGGGAGGCTCTGCCGACCCACAGATGAATGCAGCCGGACATGGCTACGAAACACATGCGCAGAAACAGACCGGACACAATCAGGGGTTTCAGCAGCCAGGGCGATGGCCGATTGTATTTGTCAAAGAGGAAATAGACACTTTTATGAAACTCGAACAGGGACCGGATCATCAACTGGTCACTGCTCACCCCCACATAGTGCATCACCTCGGACAGCGGGAAATAGACCACTTTCCAGCCGGAATTCCACATCCGACGGCACCAGTCCGCATCTTCCCAGTACATGAAAAACCGTTCGTCAAACAGGCCAACCGATTCAATGGCCTGCCTTCGGACAATCATGCAGGCTCCGGAAACCCAATCCACCTCCATGGGGGTAATGCCGTCACACCGGCTGGTCAGTACATTGACGCTGGTGATGCGATTATTGGGAAACAATCGGGTGAACAGGGATTTTCGGCCAAAAAATGCGGTCAGTGGCGTGGGAAAAGACCGGGCCGATCCCTGAATGGAACCATCGCTGTCCAGAATTTTGGGGCCGATGATACCGACATCCGGATTTTGTGACAGATAGGGAATGGCGGCCTCAAAAAATCCCTTTACCATCAGTGAATCCGGATTGAGGAGCACGATATACGGCGATGTGCTTTTTAGAATCGCCTGATTCACAGCCGCGGCAAATCCCAGATTATTGTCATTCAGCGTCAGATGAACCTCGGGAAAGTGCTGATGGATTTTTTCAGGGCAGTCCTGGCTGTGATTGTCCTGAACATATATAACCGCCGGCCGGTCGCCCAGTGTTTCATAGACGGTG
This sequence comes from Desulfobacteraceae bacterium UBA4064, assembly GCA_002382065.1. GTDB lineage: Bacteria > Desulfobacterota > Desulfobacteria > Desulfobacterales > Desulfatirhabdiaceae > UBA4064. Next base: position 21,846 of record DFZE01000215.1, on the reverse strand, counting down.
TCCAAGCATTTCAAAATATAACCGGTGCTGTTATAATTGACAAGAATGATGTCAAAAAGGCAGGAATTGTCCTGTTCACCCATTTTTTGCTCGTTTCTTCCGTATAATTAATCGATCCATCAGGTGTTCCGGGGACAGAATCCGTCCGATTTCCGGATTGCCGGCCTTACGCGTTGCCTGGATCTGTCTGCGTTTTGTCATCATGTTCCGGAAACCGGCAGCCGCATCCTTTTTGGCCCGGATAAACGGCAAGCCAAGACCCCGAAGGCTGAAAAACAAGCCGGACAAACCATTGTAAACGAGATGATGCGGCCACGTTTTTAAAAGCAATGCCTGCGGCATATTTTTCAGATACACCCATTCCAGGTTTCTGTGCCCATAATAGACCGACATGCGGGAATCGTGGCCGATACTGCTGCTGGCCCAGTGATAGACCCGGGCATCCGGAACATACAGACAGCGATATCCCCGGAGCTGGGCCCTGAACGCAAGATCCACATCCTCATACAGCAAAAAAAAATCTTCATCGAACAGGCCGATATCATGGAGCATATCCATCCGGTATATGGCGGCTCCGGCGCATGCGCCAAATATCCATTCCATGTCATCAAAGCGATCCGCGGGCTGCCGCCTGCCCCTTAAAATTCCGGCGCCGGCCATGCTGTACCCGTCTCCGGCCCGGTCGATCAACTCCGGATGATCGGCATACAGCATTTTGCATGCGGCGGAACCGGCTTCCGGATGATCCGTCATGGCCTGAATCAGGTGTTCCAGCCATGTGGGATGCGCAACGGCATCGTTGTTCAATAATGCCACATAGCGTGTCTGGACCGTTTGCAATGCCATATTGTTGGCCCGGCAGAACCCCATGTTACAGGGCAGGTCAATGATATGGACACCGGGAAACCGGTGTTTGACCCGCGCAACCGACCCGTCGGTCGAGCCGTTGTCCACCACCACAATCCGGTCCGGCAGATGCGACTGGCTGAAGAGCGATGTCAGGCAGTTCATCAGCATGTCGGCCCGGTTCCAGTTTAACACCACAACCGTGATCAGGGGCATGGGGGGAATTCCCAAAACAGCCGCATATACAGCGCGATGGGCCAGGTGACCCGGTTGGCGTTTTGCCGTCTTCGAAAAATGGATGCCATCACATCCTGCTCGGATACCGAAACCGCTTCCCAGAATGCCGCCACATCCAGGCCATCAACAGACACCCGTTTTTTTCGTTTGCCGATCCACTCCGGCAACTGCTTTATCCCGCCAAGAATTCCGGCGGCATGGGCAAAAATCAGCCGGTTGGACAGACACATGCAAAACCACCAGAGATGATATAGCAGAATGACCGGAAATTGGGATAACAGAATGGACAGGGGATAATTTTTTACAATGACCTGCAGCAGATTTCGGGTGGTCAACCGAACCGTGAAGGGGTTCAACCGGCTTCCGCTGGTCATGCTGCCCATGTGAAACACCCGGGCGGACGGGACATACAGGCAGTGAAGGCCCAGACGGCAGGCATGAAGATTGAGATCGACATCTTCCAGATAGGCAAAAAACGCCTCATCAAACAAACCGGTTTTTTCAAAAAAGGTTCGCCGGTACAGGGCGGCGCCGGCACAACATCCAAACACCGGTTTTGAATGGTCAAACCGGCTGTCATCGATTTCAAATGTTCCCAGCCGGTATCCGGCCCCGCCCCGGAACATGCCGTCTCCGGCGCCATCCATCAGGGACCGGTCAAAATAATTGAGCATTTTGGGGGCAAAGCTGTCAAACCCGGGCCGGGTCATTGCCGCGTGAACCAGTTCATCCAGGCAGTTTTTATCCAGCTCCGTGTCGTTGTTCAACAGAAAAATCAGCGGACTGGTGGACAATTGGATTCCGGCATTGACCGCAGCCCCGAATCCGCGGTTTTCTGGAAACCGGACCGGAACGATATCGTCATGATTGGCCCGAATCCAGGATAACGATCCGTCTGTGGACCCATTGTCCACCACAATCACCAAAAAATTCTGAAAGGTCTGGGTCCGGATCGATCCCAGACAGCCTTCCAGAAGATGCCTGCCATTCCAGTTCGGGATAATGACCGTTACCAGCGGATACGATGCATTCATGAAGCCGCCAGGTGTTTCCGGCGGCGCTGAATGGCCGATAATCCGGCAAAAACCCAATAGACAACAATCAGAAACCCCAGACATCCGGCCAAAGACGACAAACCCCCGCCTCTCATGATCAGCCAGACAACGGCGATAATCGGCATCAGCATCCATCTGACCAGAAGCCGTAACACGTCATGCCGGGCAATGACACGGGCCAACGGCGGCGAAATTTTATAATACCAGTGGACAACTGTCTGTCCCGCCGTGCTGCGCAGCAGAATGGCATCCCGAAACTGTTTCAACAGCCGGACACGGGATTCAATCGGAGATCCGAAGGCAGCGGTCGCAATAAAGCAGCCGCCACTGCCGCCGCTGTCGGATCCGGGTGCAGGGGTTGGCGGAGATATGTTGATCATGGTCTGATACCAGGTATTGCCCATGACCTGATACCCCTGGGAATTGGGGTGCAGTCCATCATAGTTCAGGCTGGCCCAGTCCGCCAGCAAGGCATTGTACTGATCGCAGAGAGGTACGTTTTTGGAAGCAGCCAGATTGACAATGGCCGGATTGTAATTGACCGGAATATTTTTGTAATACACGCCTCCCTCGCGCTGGTCCGGGGTCAGGGTGGCCAGAATGGGTGAGAGACCGGCATTCCGGCTTTTATCGATCATGACGCCCAGATTGTAAACCGTGCTGCCGGGTGAAATACCGGACCATATATCATTGGTGCCCTCCAGAATCAGGATATATGCACCGACATATCCGGATACGGTACTGTCAAAGCGATTGAGGCCGTCAAAGGTGTTCTCGCCAAAAACACCCCAGTTCAGCACCTGCCAGGACCCGTTGGTCGAATTGAGCGCGGCTTCCAGGGTGGGTTCATAACCGCCGATTCTCTGGCCATTGCCCGGGGTGGTGATGTAGGGATAGCCGACCGTGATGCTGTCCCCAAATCCCAGGGCAATGGACGGGGCTGCCGGCGCAACCGGCGCCGGCTCGGGTTCAGGTAATGGATCGACTGTGTCCTCCGGCGTTTCCGGCTCGACAATAACCTCTTCTGTTTCCGTGAACGCGGTGCCCATGAGGCCAAAAATCAAAAAAACGACAATCAAGACACCCATACACGATTGAATTGTGCTGCGCTTCATATGCTGTTTCTCGAGTTTTCCGGTTTGCCGGAATGTTTGTTCGGTTGACGCTTACTGGCCATGATCATCAATCCGCAATATTAAAAAGGGCAACGGAGAGAGGTGAAAGGTGAAAGGTGAATGGTGAATGGTGAATGCCCCCCTTTCACTTTTCACCATTCACCATTCACTCTTCACCTTCTTGCTGTACTGCCGGAATGATGATCGAGGCCCGTTTAGTCATTCGGTTTGATCCGGTCAATCTGTTTTCGCAGTGAAAACGAGCGCCTGTCTGCTGTTCTATCCGGAAAAACCATCGTGGCCTTGTCCGGTTCCCGGACAAACTCCGGAATATCCGAAGCCGAAATGGCGGGAGAATCGGTCGGCTGGCCGGTCACGTCAGCATTCTCCACAATCGGCGCGCTCCATTCTTTTTCCCGCCACTGGCTTGTAAAGGGCTGATAGACATTTCCATCAAAGCCATACCATCTCACCTGGACGGTTCCATTGGCATCCAGCCAGATTGTCGGTAAAATATCCGGCACCGCATTATCGGGATGAACGCGAACGGGTTCATCCCATCCCTGGCTGGTTCGTCTGGTGAAAAAAATATCGTCATCCCCCCCGTCAAAACCGGCCCAGACAATCCATGCCGTACCATTTACCGTGACAACGGCTGGTGCGGTATTATAGGTCATGCCAGACGGCAGATCCGTGGTCGACCAGTTTTGGCCATCAAAATAAGCGGTAGAGAGTTGAATGCCATGACCGTCAAATGCGGACCAGACCACCCAGGTACGGTTTTTTTCATCTGTACTGAGGCTGGGGATCAAATTGACGCGATCATCGTTTGACAATCGGGTTTTTTGCAACCAGGTTTTGTCATTCAGACGGCTGAAATAAATCTGATGGGTAGCGCCATCAAATTCAGACCATACGATCTGGGCATTATCCTGTCCTTTCTGACGGCCTGCAGACAAACCCAACCCGGAAGAGACAATCAGAATCATGACACAGCCAATCATCCATTTGAANNTGAACATCCTGACTATTTTGAACATACTCAATCCTTTTGACATCCGTTTTCAATTTTTTTTCGAATCACATAGATGGGTTTGTTCTGTGATTCATGATAGGTTCGTGACTGAAGCTCTGCAATCAGTCCCAATGAAACAAACTGAAGTCCGATAAACATGAGCAGAATGGCCAGAAGCAGCATGGGCCGGTTGCCAATGCCGATTCCATAAAACTGGCGCTGGATGGTCATCACGATGGCAATCAGAAATCCGGCCATGCCGCTTGTGAATCCCAAAAGGCCAAAAACCTGGATCGGCCGGGTGGAATAGGAGAGCAGAAATTTCACCGTGATCAGATCCAGAATGACACGGATGGTTCGCGAAATGCCGTATTTGGATTTTCCAAAGCGCCGTTCCCGGTGATTGACCCGGACTTCGGCAATGGCAGCCCCCAGTCCGCTGGCAATTGCGGGAATGAACCGGTGCATTTCGCCATAGAGCCGGATGTTCTGGGTGATTTCCTTGCGAAACGCCTTGAGGGTACACCCATAATCATGAAGCTTGACATGGGTGGTTGTGGAAATGACCCAGTTGGCGATAATGGATGGCAGCCGCCGGTTGATGAACGGATCCTTGCGGTCGAAACGCCATCCGTTGATCAGGTCATAGCCCTCGCCCAGTTTTTCGATCAGTTTGGGAATATCCCTGGGATCATTCTGCAAATCCGCGTCCATGGTAATGATCATGTCACCCCGGGCATGATCGAATCCCGCGGACAGGGCTGCGGTCTGCCCGAAGTTTCGTCTGAAACTGATGATAATCAGATGATCATCGCATTTCTGAATATCCAGTAAAAGGGAATAGCTTCTATCCGTGCTGCCATCATCGACAAATATCAGCTCATATTCAAGCCCTGTTCCGGAAAGAACATCCGTGAGTTCCCGATACAAAATGGGGATGTTTTCTTCCTCATTCAACAGGGGGATAATGACTGAAATATTCAAAAAACCTCCTCGTTACTGTTGGACGGTCTGACGGTGAGACCGTCAGACCGATGCAGAAATGCCGTCCCTTCAGCCTTTATCCTTCACCCTTCAGCCTTGTTCTCACTCCGGATACAGGGATTCCAGAATCTGGTCAACCTTGACGTCCCATTTCAGATGTGTGTTCTGAATCTTTCTGGCGATCACCATCGAGTGAATAAACGCCGATGCATGCTGGGTGCCATAGGTTCCCTGATACACCACATGCGGCAATACCCTGACCCGGTCATAGAGCGCGGTTCGCAGCACTTCAAAGCCGGAAAACGCATTGAAGAGCCCATGCCATGCCTTGTCGGAAAACCGCCAGAAATCACAGGGAATGTCATGAAGCGGAAATGCATGGTGGGTCAGGATCAGAGCCAGTCCGCCTTTTTTCATCACCCGGTTCATTTCGATGACCACTTTCCACGGCATCAAAAGATGCTCAAATACATTCAATGAATAAACAAAGTCAAATGTATTTCTTGAAAAGTATCGGGTCAGATCATGCGCATCACCCACCACATCCACCCCATCGCCGGCCATGATGTCTATGCCGGTAAATTTCAGATGGCGTGGCACAACAGCATTCCGATTGGAAATTCCGGATCGCATCCGGGATCCGATTTCAAGCACCCTGGCGCCTTTGGGTGCATTTCCCAGTTCATAATGAAACGCTCCCATCAGGTGATCTTCGCCATAAGGGCCCCGCTTGACCCCTTCCATCCACAAATCACTCAGTCGGATTTCTGAGCCATCACTCATTCTGAAAATCAGTTGAATTGGCAGAATATTTTTGTAGTCTGACGTATCGGCCTGGAAAAAAAAGTAAAATCGGGCATGGGACCCGATTTTTCCATACACGCTCTCCACATCTTCGCTTCGGATGCCCTGCCAGGGAGAGATTTTTGTGGCGCCGTCCGGCAATCCATACCCCTGCTCCACGATATACAGACCCCTGTGAAAGGCCCACCCCCGAATCAATACCCGATCCTCAAAATAGGTAAATTCGTCAATATAATAGACAAAGGCAGATGTCATGGTTTCCTTTTGAATTTTTTCCAAATCCGGTTATGCCTTTTCCAATACCCAGCACCCGCTTTTGACGATTATCTCGTCACGGGAACATTCCGCCATCCGTCACTTTCCGTGAATTCCCGGGATGTGAAACACCAGATGATGATTTTTTTCTGTTTCAGATAATTCGGATCATTTTGAACGCGGCGCATCAGATTGATTCGGGCCGGGGTGGCGCCTGATCCGCGAACCGCAATCAGATCAACGAGTTGTCCCAGTTCATAACTCAGTTGCTCAAAAAAACCGGCCCCGGTTGCATGCATATCCTGACCGGCATGAAACACCAGTCCGTGGCTGTCTGCCAGAATCAGAACCGGACTGCCGGAATCCGGGGTCAGCGGTGCAGCCGGATGATTCTTTTCATCTGTGATAAACCGCAGCGACAGAGTTTCTTTGGCGGATTGGGCGGGATTCAGAAGCCGGATCAGATCACCTGAAATTTCAACCGGTTTTTTGTCAGCTGTCAGGGGGGGTGATTTTATGGCGTCCAGAATTTTGCGGGATAACATATGTTCGGTTACCGCCCGGGCCGCCAATTCACACCCGGCTCCGGACCAGTGCGTATCGGTTAGACAATAAAGTGGTTCTTTTTTCGATTTTTTTGCCTTCAGGAATATGGGGGTCAAATCCAGTACGTCAACCCCCCTGTCCTTCAGCAGGGCATAAAATGCCGCATGATAGGGGTCCATTCGCACGGATACACTGGAAACGCCTGAATCCCGCATCAGCTTTTCCGGATAGACAGCGGCTTTGCCGGGAATGGGCATCAGAATCAGATGGATGCCGGTCTGTTTCAGGCTGTCGGCAAAATCCAGAATGGCCGGAAGCGGGTCCCGATGTTCCGGCTTTGATGCGGTTCCGGTGGATGTGGCTGCCGGTCCCCAGAACTGTTTTTTCCCCAGATGCACAATTTCCCGGGTCAGAAACAGCCAGCCATCCTGTCCGGAAATGACCGGACGGCCCCGGGTGACGGCATCGGCTCCCAGATTTTGACACTGATTCAAAAACACTTCGGCGGGGTCGGTCCGGGCTGCATCCGCCGGATTTGCAAAGAACATGATGCCGATCGTCATGATGAACATCAATGCAATCCAGAAGGATGATTGTCCGGACATCCTCGAAAATATTTTCTGCTTTTTCAAAATTATTATCCTGAGAGTACCAAATAATATCTGAGCGGGAATCTTTATCTTGAAGCCATAACAGGTCCAAATCTTCGAACCGGTTATTGTCTGAGTGTCCTGAGGGACTTTGTTGTGGGCGATGATGGCGCGAGAGACCATTCATTGCCATCCATCCCAATCGATGGATTTTATCTGAGCATTGATGAAATGACAATCAAGCTGGGACTCCTCATCTGAATAAATTCGATTGAGCTGTTCCGTCAATCCGCTATTCAGGGACTATTCTCTCTGAAAATCAGGCAAAAACAGTCACTTCAACCGGACGTTTTACAGCAAAACTGTGCCGATGCATTTTGATGCGCTCGATTTCGTGAAGTGTTTCGGCTGTCATGTAGCTCTCGCCACACGCAGCGCACGAAACAATGGGGATATCCTCAATAATCAAGAGATTTGCTTTTTTCCCAAAGCTCCGTGTTACCAGCTTTACAGCACCCTGATCTTTTCCACAAATATCACAGATCATAATCTGTCCTCCTTTGCTCAGGTTGCATATACAGTAATGATAACCAGTTTTCCGGTGATGCTCATTTTTGTTACCACACAGATTCCTCTTTCCGTAAAAGTAACACCTTTAACCAGATATTTCCATTCTGCAGATTTTTGTTCCTTCCGCCTCTCTGTTAGCTCTCCATGCAAAATGCAGTGCTCAATATCAAAAATTGAAAAATCGTCGTCATCCATTTCCTCTACAGCATGGAGAGTAACGATGTACTGACGGAGCCTTACCGCCTCTTTCATTTTTTTCAAAATGCGAGAATACATCAAGCTCTCTATTCCATCTCTCGGTTCACACGGGGTGGGGGACGTTTCATGAATGCCATTCCTTCTGTCAGAAGATCAGCTCTCCCCAGCAGGGTTCGGCCAGGAGCAGGTCGTCCTGTTCCGGCTCGCTCCGGTTGATGCCGCCCAGTTGATCCGCAACATCAGACCAGGACCGCAATTGCATGCAGACCCGGTCGCCCGGGCGCAACCGGGCTGCGGACGTCCACTGGTTGTTTTTCATGCTGTGTATATACACCAGTGCCTGTCCATAATTCAATGATGGATTCCCGGAGCGGATGTCTGACAAATGAACCGATGCAATATGATCGGAATAGGGGACCGATCCGGGCAGGGGAATTGATGAAACAGATTCCACAATGCCGGAAACGGTCCAGACCTCTCCGGGCTCCGGAACAATAAATGATCGGTCTGTTTCGGATTCGTCCAGTTTCAGTTCAATCGGCTGCCAGTCTCCAAACGCCAGTTCCCGAACCGCAAACTGCCAGATGACCAGTTTTTTTTCAGCCAGCCGGTCCTTTCCCCGGGCCAGTTCCTGTCGTAACATCCGCCTTCCGGCAATGGCGCCGGCATCATTTTGAACAATCCGGTCCAGTGGCTGCTTCAGATAATATGAAAGCTGTTCGGCAAACCCGGCGGACCCACCCCAGCCCATGGCCTCCAGGGAGTAGATATTGCTGAAGCTGTCGCCCATCAGCAAAATGTCGGCGGAAGGTGATTCCCGCCACGGCCCCTGACCCGGAATGGTTACCGCGTTGATGCTTACGGTTTCCGGGGGGAATGTCGATGCCACACCGGGATTCAGCATGACGGCAATATCCCCCCGGGCGCTGATGGTGTGTTCCTGTCGATCGGGCCCGAGTGCTCCGGTATCGGAATCCGGTCGAATCTCGTCTGCCAGAGCCGATGCGACTGCCTCCATGGCCCGGGGCGTCCAGTGGGTATCGGTTTTCAGGTAGCCGGATTCATGTGTCCGGTTTTTCAGTTTCATCAGAACCGGATGGGCGTCAAAAATCCGGATATCCCGATTGCGGAGCGCCTGAAGCCAGTCTGCATAAACGGGGGGCAACAGCGGTTGGTTCCGGCTGACATACCTGTTCCACAAAAATCCGGGTTCTATCGAAGGCTTTACGGGTGTGGGCGCCACCACAAGCGAAATGCCGCGGGCGGCCAGTTGACGATGAAAATCGACAATGGTTTCAATCGATTCGGCCAGATTCGATGAGCGATCTGTCAGATATGCAACATCCGGCCGGTAATACAGCCAGCCGTTCCGGCCGATCAGTACATTTTCACCACCAAGCCCCAGACGGTGATACAGCGGAAGCAGCAGATGTAACATGATGGGCCTGAGAAAGGATCTTTCCTCAAGACTATGCTCGATATGGTGAATCTGCTCCAGAATCCGTTCACTCCAATTCCCGATTTGGCGAAACAGGCCGGGATCAGACTGAGCTGGACTGTCGTTGATTGGATCGATCAAGCTGATCCAGTCCGGGCAGTGCGCCATCTGGTTTCCCTGCTGGCTGGAAACGCGATGCGCATCCAGAACAAGCTGTACAACCGGGACCATGCCGGCCGAGAGCAGAAAAAATGTGATCAGAACAAGCGCGCATTGACGGGGAGAGACTATCATTTTTAGTAGCGTTTTTCCCGTGTTTTTTGAGCGGATTGAGTCAAAAAATGAAGTAAATGAATGGATTATAGGCCTGAGTGGTCAAAACTGCAATCGATATCCAGAACATCATGGCACACCAGATCATTTTTGCACACCCCATCTGCCGGGTGAACTCACCGGTTTGTGGACAGGTTCCGGTTATCAGTGTGGCAATGGCTATTGTGCCAATAAAATAGGGCTGATACACAATCCCTTTCAGCAGGGCTGCGCTTTCGGACGGCATCAGGGTTCCGAACATGGCCTGAAAATACTGTATGGCATGGGTCATGTCGTCTGCGCGGAACAGCACCCAGGTCAGCACGACCAGAACAAAGGTCGCTGCAATTTTAACGGGCCGGGGCAGGGCGCCATATACCGGATGTTTTCCCATGGCCCGTTCCGCGCATAGCAGCGATCCATGCACGCCGCCCCAGATCACAAAATGCCATGCCGCCCCGTGCCACAGGCCTCCCAACAGCATGACAATCAGGAGATTGATATAGGTTCGTACCGGTGATTTCCGGTTGCCGCCCAGTGAGATATACAGATAATCCCGCAGCCAGGTGGACAGGGAAATATGCCATCTGCGCCAGAATTCGGTGATGGAGGCCGAACGGTACGGCGAATCAAAATTTTGGGGAAAGACAAACCCCAGCATCAGCCCCAGGCCGATGGCCATGTCCGAATATCCGCTGAAGTCAAAATAAATCTGGAATGAATACGCCAGTGCGCCGTACCAGGCATCCAGTGCATGCAGCGATTGGGCGCCAAATGTCCAGTCCGCCACCTTTCCGCAGGGATTGGCGATGAGCGCCTTTTTGGAAAGCCCCAGGCAGAAACAGGCAGCGCCCCGGGTAAATTTTTCACGGGTATGGGTTCGGGCCGTCAGTTGCGCTGCGATATCGGCAAACCGGATGATGGGGCCGGCCACAAGCTGTGGAAACATGGACACATAACAGGCAAAATCAACAAAATTGTGTATGGCCCGAACTTTTTCCCGATATACATCGATGGTATAGCTCATGGACTGGAATGTATAAAAACTGATCCCAAGTGGCAGTGTCACCCGGAATGCCATATCCAGAAACGGGGATGATATCTCTGCGGCGGCAAGGGCCCATCGGACCGAATCCAGTCCAAAGTTGAAATACTTGAAGAACCCGAGCAGGGAAAGGTTGGAAATCAGCGAAACAGTCAGTACCTGCTTTCGCACCCGATTTCGGGATGGCTGACCGTCAATGATCCGGCCACACACATAATCGATAATGGTGGATCCGGCCATGACCAGGATGAACAGGGGATTGGACCAGCCATAAAAAAAATAGCTGAACAGGGTCAGTACGGCGTGACGGTAACGCGCTGGTGTGACGTAATAACCGAGGAGTGCGGCAGGCAGAAAATAGAAGATGAAAATATGGGAGCTGAAGACCATTGCATTGCTATCGGGTCATGTCAATGAACAGGGGCAGGTTCCAGACATCCATATCCTGGATGATGCGCTCGCTTTCCAGGTCCGGATGGGATGCCATGTCCTCCAACGCCATCCGATACGACTGGCCGGTTGACCGGGAAAAATCGGCAATCACGGCATAATCCTGAATCACCCAGTGGGCCACCAGAATTTCGGAACCGGCAGCCATACTGCCAACCGGGGTCAATATTTCGTATCGATATACCGCCAGTGCCCGGGAATAGGGTGCAATGGATGCCGGATCAGGAATTTCGCTTTTTTCCAGCAGTCTGGCATGGACCTGAATCCGTGACGGAACCCCGGGATTTGTTGGGGAGGCCGGGTCCGGACCGGATAACCGGGAAAGGTCTATGGAAACCTTTTCTCCGCCGTCAATCCAGGCATCGGGAAAAAAATCGCCCCTGTCGTTATTCGTGATCCGGGTCCAGGCGTCAACCCGCTTCATGTCGGGCGAAAATTGTCCCAGATATATCTCCACACCGGTTCCGCCGCCCCGGATGGCGTTGGCGCCTTTCTTGTGTATAAAGGGACCGGTGGTGACAAAAAAATGGGGATGATTGGTCCATCGGGGATGGTACACCTCATTTCCGTCAACACCAGGGGCGCCGGTGATGTTCACCCGCCAGGACTGACGGTTTCCATCGGTATGCAGGATCACGTTCCGGTGCTGACCGTCAAACAGCCACATCAGATAGCTGTTGTCCGGGGCCAGGGATGTCCAGCAGCCCCTTCCAATTTTCAAGAAAGGCTGGTTGGGAAGTCTGGCCACACCGGTCACAGGCCACGGAAATGTCGCTGCGGCATGTGTGGCGTCAGCCGAAACCTGAAAATTTTCAATGCCGATCAGGGATCGATTCCAGATCGATTCGATTGTTTCCGGGTTGTCCAGGCGAAACCGGTCAATCCGGGCAAACCGGTCGTTGATGGAATCCGACGGTCGCTGATCCCGGGCCGCATAGACCCACTGCTCCCCGGTGTCCGGATTTTGCCAGACCTCCACGGCCAGACCGGGCGCCAGTTGTTTTAGCCCGGTTCCGTCCCAGTTGACCACCATGATCCGGTCCGGTTGGGACATGGAAAATACAATCTGATCGCCGGTTGGTGTGATCAGGGGGCGTCGATAGGCGCCGACTTCGGTCAGGATGTTGCGCTCGCCGTTTCCATCCCGGGAATCCCATCCCATGAACTTCAGATGGCTGCCTCTGGCAAACACATCCGTACCATCTTTCTGATCCTGCAGCCAGACCACGCGGGTTCTGATATCTGCCAGTGCGGAAATATCCGCACGACAGTCTGAAAGCATGGCAGACTCGCAAACAAGCCCTATCCAGAAGATTATCAATAGATGAAATCGAACGGTCATGGCAAATCACACCCCGTCAGAGCGATTGCGAACCACCCGTGCCGGCACGCCCATGCACACGCTGTGTGCCGGCACGGATCGGGTAATGACCGAACCCGAAGCGGCAATGGAACCGGAACCGACTGTCACACCACCATTTATGGTGACATTGGCGCCCAGCCAGACATTGGATTCGAGGATGACACCGCCATCCGGCTTGATGCCCTGAAGCCGGATGGGGATATCCAGGCGGTCGGTGTGATAATTGCCACCGCCCACGATAAAGCATCGCTGGCCGATGATGCCATCCGCCCCGATGGATACCGGGCAGGCGTTGGTGGACTGGATGATGGTTCCCGCATTGATTCCGGTGTCATTGCCGATTGTGATTGCGCCGTTTTTGCAGGAGAGCATCACCTGGTTGGACAGAATGACATCATCCCCCAGTATAATTGAATGGGGACTGGAATCATGCCGGGCATCCAGAATGCATCCCTCGCTGATGACCACGCGATTGCCCAGGTGAATCCGGTTGGGATGCCGGAGAATGACATGGGACGCAAAAGCACACCCCGTGCCACAGGAGCCGAAAAGTCTGGGCCAGAACAGTTTGCGCAGAAACAGTCCGGCGGCGCCCGGGATGACCGATAGAATGGTACACCATTCAAAATACAGAAAAACGCCGATGGAAGGGCTGCCGACCAGGACCTGGCCGTATCGTGACCAGGCCGATCCCCCTTTGGTTATGGCGGAATGGGTTTTTTTCATGATATGGATGTCACCGGTTTGGAGCGGTTACGGATCAGCAGGTATCCCCCGAACAGGGCATAGACCACCAGAATCAGTCTGAGCAAAATGGAAAAACTGATGGCAAAGGAGGGCTCGACCGCTGCATAGCGTAAAAAAAACACGAGTAACAGCTCCCGTATGCCCATGCCATTGATGGATACCGGTATCAGGGAAATGATCTCGATGAGGGGGAAAAAAATCAGGAAAAATAAAAAGGGGATATGCTGGTTCAGAGCGCGGGCGACGAAATAATAGGATGCCAGCACCAGAAACTGCATGAATATCCCCAGTACATACGCGCGCGCAAACAGACGGGGCTGATGCAGCATATCCTGGAAAATGGTGACGGTGAGCGCGATTTTTTCTTCGGATACCCACTTGCGAAACAGGGGCGCATGGTTTCTGAGGAACAATCCGACCGGCTGAATGAACCGGGTTGAAAACAGCAGCAGGAACAATGCCCCGGCAATGATGGAAACCAGGGCCAGCATCATCCAGAGAGGGGCCGGCATCATGTGGCTGAAAAAAATGACGGTAACCAGGGCCACGCTGATCAGCGCCAGAAGGCCGGTAAACCGCTCGATAAACACCGTGGCCAGGGAATGCAGGGTTTGTTTGCCATCCCGGGTCAGCCCATACACCTTGTAGATATCGCCGCCCACACTGCCGGGCAAAAATGTGCTGAACCAGTTGCTGATGAGATAAATTTCCGCAATCCGCCAGAAACGGGTCAAAATATTCATGTCCCGAAGAATGAGCCGCCAGCGGCAGGCCCTGACCAGCATGACAACCATACACATCAGAAACGCCAGCGTCGTGTAAAGCGGATTGGCTCCCGCCAGGGTTTCGGCAATCTGCTTGGGATCAAACAGCAGGATCAGAAGAACAAATGTCCCCAATCCGAAACAGACCCGAAACATCAGGTGACGTCTTTTTTTTGTATCGGCGGGGTTATGGTCTGGCATTGGCGGCAGTCCATTTATGGGGGTGATGGGTCATATTCACTGTTTAAGGTCTTCGTGAACTTCGTGTCCTTCGTGGTTGAATCTCTGAATCTTTCGGAAAGGATCGAACAATAAAAAGATTCAATCACCACGAAGATCACGAAGTACACGAAGAAAAACAGGATAAAAATCTGTTCAGGCAATAAATATCATTTGCAGAATTGATGGGTTACAGATATCCCTCTTTCCGATACCATTCCGCAGTCCGCCGGAGTCCTTCATCGATATCCACCGTCGGGCAATATCCCAGATCCCGTTTGGCCTTGTCGATACAGAATGCCCGGTTCTGACGGTACCAGTCCACGCGCCTGGGAAATATGGGCGGGGAAATGTGAAAGGGTTTGCATACCTTTTCACAGACATGGCCGGCAATTATGACCGGAAGCAGCGGAAAATGGGGAATTTTGACCGAACCCCCCAGGGCTTTTGCCGTGCGTCTGACCAGATCCTCGATTCCCAGATACTGTTCGTCGGCAATCAGATATGCCTGGCCATCTCCTTTTCCATCTGCCATCGCCAGAACAAAGGCATCCACCAGATGATCGATATACAGGGGATGGTACAGGGTTTTGCCGTCCCCGAACATGGGGAACATGCCCGAGGCCACCCGTTTGAAGATCATGAAAAACCGTTCCGGATCACCCGGGCCATAAATGGCGGCCGGCCGGAGGATGACGGTTTTCAGTCCTTTTTTGAAATAGTCCAGGACAACGGGTTCGGCCAGGTATTTGGTCTGCTGGTAATAATCCGCCGCATGAATGGGCGCGGTTTCATCGCCGGGAGGATTGTCGATATTTCCATGAACCCCACAGGTGCTGCAGTAAATGAATTTTTTGACGCCTTCCCGATAGGCAGCCTCCAGCACGGTGGTGGTTCCCCCCACATTCACCTCATGGTAATAAGTGTTGGGGACATCCATTTCCCGGAATGCGGCAGCCAGATGTTGTACGACATCCACGTCTTTCATGCATGAATTGACGACCGCCGGGTCTGTCACCGTCCCGATGACGATCTCGGCGCCCCATTCCCGGAGTTCCTGCGTTTTGAGGCCTTCCTTGTAGTCCAGGGCAACGACCTGATGACCGTCTTGTAACAGCCGTTGAACCAGGGCCTTGCCGGTAAATCCGGTTCCACCGGTAACCAAAATTTTCACGATGTATCTCCTTCGTTTTTATCACGCTCACGGGCATGTTACTGAAAAAATTTCTGATGCCAGATAGCCACATTCATCAGCGCCCATAAAATATGATTGTGATTATGAACCATCCGGCTGTGCTCGTCAATCAGCCGGTCGATGTAATCCGGATTCATGGTTTCCCGAATGATCGAAGACGACTTCAAGAGGTCGATCATATAGGGTTTCAGCTCGTCCCGAAGCAGGTTTTTGACCGGCAGGCTGTAGCCCTGCTTGCCCCGGTTGACAATTTTGTCCGGCAGCAGGCCTTTCAGGGCGGACCGGAACACATGTTTGGTGGTCAGGCCCTTGAGCTTCCAGTCACCGGGCAAAGATGCCATGAATTCCACAAACACATGATCCAGAAGCGGCACGCGGATTTCCAGGGCGCTGGCCATGCTCATCTTGTCCACCTTCATCAGGACGCTGTCGGTCATCATGAAGCGCATATCCAGATAGATTTCCCGGTTGACCGGATCGGTTGCATCGCAGGCACGGGCATATGCACGAACCTTCCGGAATGGATCGGGCATCATCCGGTTCTGAAAATCGGGTTTGAACAGCGGATCCACCATGTCCGGGTCCAGAAAATACTGCCATCGCAGATGCATGCCATCCGCAGGCAGCCGTGCGCCCTCGACAAAGCGTTTCAGCATGTTGATGAGCCCCTTTTTCTGGGGCTGGTCCGGCAGACGGTCCACAACCTTTCCGATGATACCGTTTCGAATGGCATCCGGAAGCGCGCCAAAGCACCGGTTCAACCGGCTGGCCTTGAACCGGTCGTATCCGGCAAAACTTTCATCCCCGCCTTCGCCGCTCAGACAAACCGTGACATATTGTTTGGCCTGCTGACACAACAGATACAGGGGAACCGCGGACAGGTCGGTCATGGGTTCATCCAGATGCCAGAGGGCCTGCTCCACATACCCGGGCTTCAAATTATCCAGCATCAGGACCTGGTGTTCGGTCTGGAAATAATCCGCCACAATTTTGGCATAATCCATTTCACTGAATGTTTTGTCCCGGTATCCGATGGTAAAGGTTTTCAAAGGGCCTGTGATGTGCCGGCGCATCATGGCGACAATGGCGCTGGAATCCAGCCCGCCGGACAAAAACACGCCCAGCGGGACATCGCTGATCAAATGGCTTTTGACGGCGAAGTCCAGCAGTTCACGTTCCTTCTCCACCGCATCCGCAAAGGTCATGGGGGGATAGATGCCGGTGAATTTGAGATCCCACCAGGAGATGAGTTGTGCATTGCCATCTTTCCATGTCAGATAATGCCCGGCCGGAATCTTGTGAATATCGGCGAACATGGTATCCGGCGCCGGTGTAAATTCAAAGCCCAGATAATCGAACAGGGCCTGGGGATTCAACTGTCTGGGAATTCCGGCATCTTCCAGAATGGCCTTGATTTCCGAGGCAAACACCAGCCTTCCGTTTTGGGCGCAATAGTACAGCGGCTTGATGCCGATCCGGTCCCGCACCAGAAAAATGGATCGGGTATTGGCGTCGTAAATGGCAAAGGCAAACATGCCGCGCAGTCGGTGAATCGCGTCGATGCCCCAGGTTTCGTAGGCATGAATGATGACTTCCGAATCCGATCGGCTGACAAAGGTATGCCCCTTTTGAATCAGGTCATCCCGAAGTTCCTGAAAATTATAGATTTCGCCGTTGAAGACCAGACAGATGGACCGGTCTTCATTGAACATGGGCTGTCTGCCCTGCTCACTTAAATCAATGATGCTGAGGCGGCGATGCCCCAAGGAGACGTCCGGACAGCAGAAAATGCCGTCCTGATCCGGCCCGCGATGGGTGATCTGTTGATTCATGCGCCGGATGAGTTCCGGGTCATTTCCGGTAAAGCCGCAAATACCACACATATGTTTTACTCTTTATGAAATTGTTGAAAAGATAATGAGTAAATGGACACAACGGACTGAATGGACGTCGTGGACTTCATGGACGGTCTCCGATTTTCTGGGCTGTCCGGGTTCAGGAAGTCCGGACCTGATGGCTGAACACCGGTCACCAATCACTGAACACTGGCCACTGGTCACTGTTTTTACAATAGACATCTGACAGTCGCTGCCCAAGGTGTTTCATGGAAAACCGGTCCATAGCCAGTTCTCTGGCGCTTTGGCCCTTTTGGCAGGCGTTTTCCGGATCGGCCAGGGCCCGCTCAATCGCTTTTGCAAAACCGGACCGGTCTTTCGGGTCGGCGTAATATGCAGATTCACCCGCCATGGACCGGTTGAACGGCAGATCAAAACAGACGGCAGGCAGTCCGGCAGCCATGTAATGCATGAGCTTTCCGCTGGCTTCGCCGGAATCCGAGTGTTTGGGCTCGAGGGCAATATCCGCCATTGCCAGCCATTCCGGCAACCGGGTATAGGGTACCTCGCCCGGAAGGCAGCAGATATCGGTCAGCCCATACAATTGAATAAAGTCTTGGGCGGCATCCACCGGATATCCGGCCAGGATAAAAAATACATCGTTACGGGTTTTTGAAAGCGCCTGAATTGCATCGAGAACCGTGTCGATTCCTTTGGCCGGGAGCAATGATCCGGCATAGATCACGATCTGTTTGTCCCGGGGAATGTCATATGCCATGCGCAGGCCGGATGAATCCGGGCAGCCAAAAAAATCGGATGGCGCCACATCCCGGATCAGGGTCCGGTTTGCCTCAGGGATATTAAAATCCTGTTCCAGGAAGGTCAGGGCGTTTTCCGAAGAGCAGATGATGGCATCGGGCATCTGGCAGATCAGGCGTTCGATAAACCGGAACAGGGTGATCACCGGCGTGAAGGCTTTAAATGCGCCGTATGCGGCAAGCTCTCCGGACAGACTGCCCTGCATGTCCATCATCAGGGTCATGCGATGTCGGGGCAACAGGGTTTTGACGGCCCAGCCAATTAAGGCGCCTTCATGCAGATGGCCGTGGAGAATGGCCGGACGCTCTGACAGAACGGTTTTTAACGTCAGAAAAAACAGCCGGATATCGGCCAGAAATTTGAACGGGGAGTATCCGGCCGTTGTTTTGCTGTATCCCGGAATCTTCTTTATCCGCCGGATATCGATGCCATCAACCGGATTGCCATGATGATAGGTACATAGAATGACCCGTATCGGGAATTGACCGAGTGCATCGATTTCATTCCGGATGCGGATGTGGCATCCCCGGTTAGAAAAAAACGGTGTTGGCGCGATATGAAGGACAGATATCTGATCGGTTGACGGTGTCAATTTAGCCTGAAATCTCCCGCATGACATCATACTGGCGACTGACATCGGCAATTTCGTCTGTTTTCCGTTCGGTTGTCCAGTCCAGCAAATCCGCCATGATTTCCGCAGCGCGTTCGATGGCCAGATCCCCGGGATGGCCAATGGTTCCCATGCCGGTTCGGCCAAAAATGACATCTCTCAGCCGAACCGCCATTTCGGTTTGAACCGCAAAAACGATTTCTGCGGCAATGGTGGGCCGGATTGCAGACACCCGCTGCATCAGGGCCGGATTCTCGTCGCATAATGCCATGACCGCCGGAATTTCCCGTCCAACCTGCATGACCATATTGTCGATCATGTCCGGCGCCAGTTTATGCCGATACGATGCAACGCAGTCTTGAGAAAATGCATGCCAGTCTTCGATATCGCCGCCGATCAGGGGGATCTGGTGTGTCCGGCAGGGAGAGTGGGGTTTTTTCAGCTTTTTTTCAATCAGATCAGCGGCCTGCTGCGCCACTTTTCGCCCGGTGGTGTATTTGGCGCCCAGAACCGTCACGATGCCCTCGACGCCGTCGTATCGCCCGTGATCCACCACCTGATATTCGCCGGTTCCCTGATACGTGTCCGGCTTGATTTCCGATGCAATCAGCGGATAAAGCCCGGCCCATGAAAAGCGCACGTCCGATGGCTTCAGATCGGCTGATGGCAGACAATCGTTGATGTCTTTCAAAAAATCCAGAATATCCGGTTCGGTGGGTTGAACCTGGTCTATGCCATGATGATACGGCACATCGGTCGTTCCAATCAGCGAACATCCCCGCCAGGGAATGATGAAAATATGCCGGCCGCCCCGATTGATCAGTCCCTGGATTTTTTTATTGGTGGTCAGGGTGATGGCATGATGCGGATGAATGGACCGGGTGACGATATGCACGCCTTTTGAAAATGCCGAGGCCTGTTTTTTGAGCCGAAGTCGATGAATCTGCCCATTCAGTCCCGGAATGAACGGCCCGGATGCATTGGCGGTCATTTTTGCGCGAATTCCAAAAGAGTCTCCGGTTATCTGATCCCGGGCCGTTATGCCCGATACCCGATCGTTTTTTTCCAGCAATGTGTCCGCACAGACATGATTGGCCACAACCGCGCCATGCGCCGCCGCGGTTTTGACAAATGCCAGTGTCATCCGCTCCGAATTGTGCATATGGGATTCCGGCAGGACATAGGCGCCGGTCAGCCCTGTCAGTCCGGCCAACTGGGGGATATCCCGAATGACCCGACTGCGGTGCATGAACCGGCTGTGTGGAACCTGTTTTGCCGGGTCGGCAATCCGCCCGTTCAGACCGGCGCAGAGGCTTTCGTACAGGGCCATTCCCATCATCATGGCGGCCCGGCTTTTCATGATTCCGGAATCGAATGTCGGAATGACAAAGGGAACATACCGGGTGAGATGGGGGGCAATGATTTGAAAAACCGTTCGCTCCGCCGCAGATTCCCGAACCTTCCAGAACTGACCGGTCGGCAGATACCGGATTCCGCCATGAAGAAGCTTGGAAGAGGCAGACGAGGTGAATGCGCCAAAATCCCCCTTTTCCACCAAAGCGACCGACCATCCGCGCAATGCGGCATCATGGGCCAGACAGGCGCCGGTGATGCCGCCGCCGATGATCAGAAGATCGAACACCCGGTTTGTCAGATGGGACACATTCCGTTTCATCAATCGTTTACCGTTTTCATCTTTTCTGGCCCCTCTGCCCCTTTGCCCCTTTTATGTAAATCAACCATGAACCACCCGATACTGACAATCAGGATCACATACAGGACCCAGAATATCCGGTCCACAAACAGATTCATGGCGATATCTTCCAGAACGCCCCGGGCATAGACACTTTTTCCCAGGGAATACATGATTTGTCTGGGGGTCAGCGGTTTCATGGCTTCAAATTCGTTTTCAACCAGTCTGGCAGATAGAATTTTGAAACGGCATCCCATGCATCCGTCAATGTCCAGTCGGATGGTTTTCAGGATGTCATCTTTGGGCAGCACAACCAGCGGAATAAAAAACTCGGCAATACCATTCTGAAAAACTGTATTGAACCAGAAACTGTGCCGTTCATCATAGCTCTGCGCGTAGGTATCCCAGAATAGCTGAAACCGGTGCCGGTCCGCGCCGTCCATCCCCAGTCTGAAAAAAATTCCGGTGACATGTGCCAATCCGGCATTCAGATTGGGGGATATCAGATACGGATCATCCCCGCTGATGACAAAATCCCCATCTGCATGGGGCGTCATGTCATGGGGCTGCCAGGGACCGATCTGCGATATGTCGGGCGTGATGTTTTTTTCCACGATGGGATAAACCAGATCAGGCGGAATCAGATCGGTCATCCATGCTTCTGACTGTGCACGGATTTCAATGGACTGTATCTGTATCCGGCACCCGGTGCAATTGTCCACATCCAGTCGGATGCGTTGCAGTGTCGCATCTGCAGAAAGCAATGCATGCGCGCCATAAAAATCAGCCGGAAGAAAAAACGCGGTTTCACCACCTTCCGTGTCAGGTACCTGAAACCGGTAACTTCTGATCTCGGCAAATCCCAGTGTTCCGGTTTCATAAAAAAGTTGAAACGAAACCGGATCCGGGCTGTTTTGAATGATCAGTTGGCCGTAGAATCCGCCGATCGACTGTATCGGAACACCCATCACCGGTGAAATCACATAGGGATCCGGTCCGGTCGTTTCCATCCATCCCGGAGTTTGACGACGCATGTCATTCATCTGCCAGGCGGATTCATCGGACAGGGCCATCCGCACATCCGCCCGGGCATCGGATGGCATCAACAGCAGCAGAAGCATACCAAACACCAGTCGGCTAA
>DFZE01000012.1:66295-83119 GCA_002382065.1 Desulfobacteraceae bacterium UBA4064 | reverse complement strand
TCCAGATCAGTTGCCCGAACCAGTTGATAGCTCGGCGCGGTGGACAGATACCCCATGCTGGCCGGGTCTTTGTAGTAGAAATATTTCAGACCGGCCTGCCAGTCGAATTGATCGATGCTTCCGGCCAGTTTGAGAAAGGGACTGTGAAGCATACCGTTTTCATCATTTTCGGTGTAGATGCCATATCCCTTGTATGCAAAGGTTGCCGGTTCATAGTTCTGGGTCAGAATGCTCATGTCATTGGATTCAACCGCATAGCCAACGGATGCCAGCACACTGGAAAACTGTGAATCCACCTGTGAAATCACCCCATACCGTTCGATGTCCCGAAGCCGTTTCTGAATCAGCCCGCCCTGAGCGGTTGTGCCTCCCAGAATCTCGGTATCCTCTTTGGAATAATAGGGCTTGACAGACAGATTGACTGTATCGCTGAAGGATACCGGAATGACCGTCAGAATATCCGTGTTGGCATAGTCGCCCCGGTTGTAACCGTAATAATGGATGTCCTGGCTTTTAACTCCGGTCAACTGGCTATTGTAATCCTTTTCATAATTGGCATCCAGATTTTTGGTTTCCCCATAGGTCAGGCTTCTGTACAGGTCCTGGGACAGATCATTGTGGTTGAAAAAGACTTTGATGGCGTCGTTGTTTCCCACAGGTTGTTTCAGCATGACATTGACGTTGTTTCTGGGGCCCAGGTCTCCGGGGCCTTTCCATTTGTCCGCTTGGGTGTGGGAACCGGATATGGACAGTGCCGTATGGATATCCGGGATTGCGCCGGTATCAAGGCGCAAAAAGGTTCGGCTGTAGCTGTCTGTACCCAGTCCCTGGCTGAGATCAACACCAAATTTTTCTTCGGGCCAGCGGGGTTTCAGTTCGATGGCCCCGCCCCGGGCCCCGACTCCGGTACCAAAATCGGCCGGAACCGTGCCTTTGTAAACCGCAATACTCTGGAAGTTTTCAGTATCATAGACATATTCCCGCGGCCCCATGGGGTTTCCGCCCCAGTTGGGGACCCCTTCAACCGTCATGGACCCCAGATATCCCCGGACCCCGCGCACACGAATACTGCGCTGTTCGGCTGCCAAACCATAGGGGTCCGGGCTTTCCACGGTGATTCCCGGCAGGATATCGATAGCCTCATAAATACTGACTGCGCCCTGAATCCCCTGAATTTCCATGCCTTTTTTGGTGATGTCGCTGCCGGTATAAACCGTTTCGGTTGTCTGTTTGGTGGGGGTGATCAGTTTTTCACCGGTCACCACCATGTCATCCAGTTGTGCAACACTTTCATCTGCCAGGGCCGAAGCCGTCACCAGACAAAAAATAGCCATCGCCATCATCATCTGTTGCATCATCTGATCCTCCTGAAACTGTAAAAGAGTGTGTTCAAAAAAACGGCTGTCAGGATGCGGTCAGCATAACGGCTTTGGCCTGAAAACAAAAAAGGCACGAAACCGATATTGCGGACGGCAATAATCAGGCTTCGTGCCCTGGATTGTTGTTTCGCGTGATCGGCCCGGGGCCGAACACACCAATGTCGCAGTGAATTCAAGGGAATTGGAAGGGCGCCTTCATGACGCATAATCTTCCCGCCAGCCTGTGTTGGATGTCTGAAAATTGCCTTGTCACATCCACAGGGCCAGTCCCGAAGAACTGAACTGCAATTCATTTTGGTGGCAAAAATACCCGATTCATCCCGGGCATGTCAAGCACAATTTTGAACAACATTCCGCGAAAATATTCAATGAGAATGTGAATGCGGGCTTGATTCATGTCCCGGATGATCATGGCCATGGCTGCCATGATCATCGCCATGGTCGTGATCATGAGCATTGGGTCTGGCCGAATGAATGTGGTCATGGGAATGTTCATGCAGATGTTCATGGGCATGGGTGTGCGTGTGATCGTGGGAGTGCGTTTTCCCATCATGTTGGTGGTCGTGGTTGTGCTCATGGGTGTGATCGTGGTCGTGCAGATGCGAATGATCGTGCTTTCCTTCCATGGTGGTTCTCCTCTCATCGGTAGGTTATGCCCTGGATGGGCTTTTTTGTTACTTTTAAGCATTACTGGTTCATCTGTCAAAATCGGGGCATAAATGTCTCAGTGAAACATGGAGGTAAAGGATTCGATGGCCGGTAACTCCAAAATTACGGGTGATCCTGTTCCGTTGAAAGAGTTCTTCCTCATACCAGAAAAATTGAACCGACAGTTCCGATCATCCGGAAAAAAGACGATCATGGCTTCAACAGCGAATCCGGCATGCCATTTATCCGGTTGCAGTAACGGGCAAGGACAAACAGATAGTCGGAAAGCCGGTTGAGAAACGGAGTCGCGCCGTGAAACAGTTGAGGCTGACATTCCGGATGATCTGCTGAAATCAGACGCACCACCTTTCGTTCCACCCGCCGACAGACCGTCCTTGCCACATGCGCCCATGCCGATGTGACATGCCCCACAGGCAGGATGAAACCGGTGAGTGGCGGCAGCACAAGACTCATTCTATCGATCCATTTTTCCAGCCGCCGGATATGGTCTTCGGGAATTTTTTCCGCATTCGCCATAACCAGCGAATGCGGCGATGTGGCAAGCAGGGCGCCGATGCGAAACAGATCGGCCATAATTTCTTTAAGTTGGGTGATCATTTCGTCATGATCGGGTTGCAGATGACTGATCACCACCCCCAGGATTGAAATGAGCTCATCCAGATCGCCAAACGCCTCGACCCGGTCATCATCCTTGTAAACCCGTTCCCCGCTGAACAGGCTGGTTTCACCCGAATCCCCCCTACCCGTATATACAGTAATAACGCACCTCCATTGCAATGATTTTCGGAATTGTCTTTGATGTGACCCTGTTGAACACATTTTCTCCACTTTTAGGACAGCAGGTGCCGTTTTATTCTTTAACCGGAAGAAACTGGAATCGTGGAAAGCGCATCCGCTATATGGTCTGCAAAGATTTCCACAATCGGCTGCCGGTAGCCAATCCCCTGTGTTTCAACCGCCACCGCGAGGCCCACATTTTCCAGAACAGATTTCCAGGAATCCGGCCCGCCGGTAATGTCCTGCTGAAAATGAAGGCCGGCCACCAGGGTAAACGGAATCAGACGAACTTTTTTGACGCCGGAATTCAGCACGGCTTCCACCACACGGGATTGGGGAATATCCCCTTCAATCAGACCCATGAATATGCGGGGCCCATATATCTGCCTCAAAAGGGATTCCAGCGCCGGATAGGCGGACCATGCCGGATGATCCGTGCCATGTCCCACGAGAAGCACAGCCTCTTCCGGATCAGCCGGGAAATGATTCAATTCCATGGCCCGAGCGGTTGAACAATAATCCCGGTAAGATGTCAGAAGCGGCAACCCGATGCTGGTTCGAATCGGCAGATCACCGACATCATTCACCAGCCGGTAAAATTCATGCCCGGCAATCAAATGAAGGGATTGAACCACAGCCCATGAATGCCCTTTTGCATGGAGTGATTCCAGAACTTCCGACGGACTGTGAATATCGATCCGGGAATTTTTTCGAACATGATCCTTGACCATTCGGGAAGAAAAGGCCCAGAATAACTCATGGCCGGGAAATCGCTTCCGAAACTGCTGATCAATATAATCATACGTTTTCCCGGCAAGTGATGTTGTACCAAAAGCCGCTATTACAATGGGCCACATGAGCGAACCGCCTTTGACAAACAAATTCAGCATGATGGTCGAACTCCCTGTCGTTATTCGTTTGAAAGTTGAAATGCAATTTTCAGCAGGGCCAGACATTCAACGGGTTGGCCGTTCCGGATTGCCGGAGAAAAAGAAGAACGCTTTACCGCCTCAACCGCTGCTTCATCAAAACCGTTTTCCGCTTTTTCAATCACCTCAATTTCGATCAGTTTCCCCGAGCTGTCAATGGTCAGCCGAAGCAGCACGACCCCTTCCCTGCCGAATCGCCGCGCCAGACGGGGATATCGGGGAAGCACCTGGTTGATGAATTTGGCCCCCCCCGACACACCGACCGTGGAAACCGCTACAGGTTGGGCAGCCTGAACAGCGGGGGCTCCACGGTCGGTGGCACCCGGGGCATTGTTCGATGGCGATGAAGACAGGGGCAATTCTTCTGTGACCGGCGGTGTTTCCTGCGGGGAGCTATCATCGATAACGGCTTCCGGCATATTCTTTGTCAATGATTCCATTTCCGGCTGAACCGGTGAAACAGTCGGGACCACAGTCTTTTTCACCTGTACCGGTCTTTTTCGGGTTGATTCCGGCTTTTTGACGGCCTGCTGAATCCGGGGGGCCGGCGGTCTTTGGGGCTCTGGCAGACGGGGTGTCTGAGGCGCTGCAACCGGTTCCGGCGTTTTTTCAGCCGGAATGACCGGTGGCGGCGGGTTCAGAACCATCAATTGAATTTCTTCCGGGTGATTAACTTGCGGAATTTCCGTCCTGACCGGAATTGCAAATATTAGCCCGTGAACGAGAATCGAAAACAGGACACAATGCCAGGTTTTCATGAAATGAACATTTCCGTCTTTGTAAAATATGTATTTCAGATTTCATATTTGAAATTTCAGATATAGCTTTCAAGATAAAGATTTTGGGTGTGTTATCGGTCGGGGATGGCCTACAGGCCTATCCCCTCCCGTCTGCTTGATTAAATGAATTATCTGAAAAATCTATGGATACGGGTTCCGGCAACAAAAAACCCGATCAAAACAAGAATGAACACGGCGGCAAACCACTGAACACCGGATGAGCTGACATGGGTCTGCATATCATCGGATTCAATCTTTTCCATTCGATACCCCTCCACCTGCGTGGGTTTGTTGCCCGCGTCCCCGGCAGATTGTTCCGGCGATGGCGTTTGAGGCCGGGTTTCCGCCAGTTGCGAAGCAGTGTCCGGGTTCACAGCGGGTTCTTTCAGTGCTGCCAGGGTTTTCATGCGATCCTGCACCTGATCGTCCAGGCTGCGCCCGGCAGCCTGCTCAACGGCAAGCGTGAATTTCTCCACAATTTCTGGTGACAATACGCCCGGAATGGAAATGATGCTGACCACCATCTGGTTTAAAACCGGGTTGTTGCAGGTGTGATCGCAGCAGGCAACCCCTTTCTCCACCACATTCATGGCATATTCGGCAGCCAGTTTTTGGGTGATTTTTTCGTCCGCATGCCAGTAGTTCTTTCGCACGGCTTCCAGCATCCGGGCCGTCATGGACTGATACGCCCAGGGGTTTTCCCGGTTGAAAAATTCTTCGATATCCAGTCCATATTTGTCCTCTACATACACCTCGTAGGTCTGCTCCCATTTGGCGGCATCCACGGCACCCGGAGTTGTCACCTGCCACCCCCACATGTTTTCCATAAATTCGGCCATTTCCCGGGCGCCGGCGTAGGCTTCTTTTTTCATTCCCGCAATCCAGGTCGGGTTGAGATACCGGGACCGGAGTTCCTGGCCCAGTGTTGTGGCCAGTGATTCGATATGGCCCTCTCCCCGGGTTCGGTGGTTGGAGATGAATACCTCCGGATCTTTTCCGGATTCTTTCCGGACCGCCATGGAGAGTCCCCCCAGGTACTGGAACATGTCGTCATTGTCCATGGCGCCATACAAATTGGAGGAAAGGGTGTGAACCGTTGCATCCACCTGTTTGAGATGCTGTCGATACACGGGTGTCAGTTTTTCTCCCCACATGTCGGCGGAATACCCGTGGGACTGCATCTGAATAAAGCCCTGCTCGGCAACAACGTCATCCGTTTCCCACATGCCGCTTGCGCCGGCCATATCATCCACCTTGGTGCCATAGGCCCCGGGCGGTGCGCTGAACAGTCGGATCAGGGACAATTTTTTTGCAACTTCCGGGGTATGTCCTTCTGAGATCAGGAATGCTTCCAGCGCATTGGCATGTTTGCGTAAAAAATTTTCCAGATCGGTCAGGGTCGCGGCCTGTTTGACTGCCTTGTCCAGCAGCAGGGCCACTGTGGGGAAAGAATCCCGAAACAGACCCGACATCTGAAGCAGAACATCGATTCTGGGCCGGTTCAGGTCGGTTCCGGGAATGGGTGCAACATCCTTGACCCGGTCCCGGGCATCCCAGACTGGGGTCATGCCCATCAAATACAGGGCCGTGGCCGTATTGATGCCCTCATCCCGTATGGTTTCCACAGACCATAAAATAACGCCCACCTGTTCGGGATATTTTCCGTCATGCTTTTTTTGGTAGGCGTCAATCAGGTCACTGGCTGCTTTTTTTCCATTTTCCCAGGCTTCCCGCGAGGGTGTTTTTTCCGGATCGAATCCATAAAAATTTTTGCCGGTGGGAAGGCTGTCCGGATTGCGGATGGGATCATTTCCCGGTGCGGATGGAATATAACCGCCGGAAAGACCCCGTATCAGGCTGGCCATCTCGGACGGCCCGCAGGCCAGAAGCTGTTGTTGATAAAAATCAGCAGACCGGTCGCCTTTTTCAGCCATGGCGGCTGCGGTTTCGGCCAGGCCGTCACCCGATGGCGATACCCCGAAGGTGTGCAGACCGTAAGGGATCATGTCTGTTTTCAGGGTCAGCAGATAATGTTCGATTTTTTCCAGATCCGACTCCCGCACACCCGAGAGTTCCAGATCTTTATCCAGACCCAGTTTGACCACCATATCCCGGATCCGGTCCAGTCGGGCCTCCCGGATTTTATCCGAAGAGACCGATTCATATTCGCTGATGAGCGCGGTCAATTGGGAATATTCGCCGTAAATTCCACCGGCTTTCAGGGGGGGAACCGCATGATCGATGATGACGGCCCGGCCCCGGCGCTTGGCCTGTATCCCCTCGCCCACATCATCCACGATGTAGGGATACAGGCTGGGAATATCACCGATCAGAACTTCCGGCGGGCATTTCCAGGTCAGCCCGGCCTGCTTGCCGGGAAGCCATTCATGGGTCCCGTGGGTGCCCAGACTGATCATGGCATCCGGCCGGAGTTCATTCTGAAGCCAATAATAAAATGCCGCATACTGGTGATGGGGTTGCAGCACGGTGCTGTGATACAACTTTTCCGGATCATCGCTCCACCCCCGGATCGGCTGGGGTACCAGGGTCAGGTTACCCAGACGGACACAGGGAATGACAAACCGCCCGTCCTTCATCATGATGGTATTGTCTTCGGGTTTTCCCCAGTCCTTTTGAATCGCCTCCTGAAATTCAACCGGGGTCCGGGCCAGCCAGGCACGATAGTCCGGCAGTTCCACAAAGGCCGCATTGCCTTCCGATAACATTATATCCAGTTCATTCGGGGCCCAGGACCCGATATTGCGGCCGGATTTCAGAAGCAGATCCGTGACAGTCTCTTCGGTCAGTTCGCCTTCGATCCGGTATCCTTCCTGTTTCAGGCGCCGGATGATGGTATCGATACTACGGAACACATTCAGATACGATGCGCCAATGTTCTGTTTGCCGGCGCCATGGTTGTAATACACCAGAACGAGCTTCTTGTCGGCGTTGGATTTTTGCCGCAGCGCATGCCATTTGGCGACCCGCCGGGCCAGAATGTCCACATGGGCCGGGACCGGTTCATAAATATAGGCCTCAATATTCTGTTGTTCCCCCAAGACCCGCTTTTTGACACCCAGTACGGTGGGTTCCACCAGTCCGGATATCTCCGGCGTGGAGAACTGGAGCGGGATATCCGCGGGGGATACGCCCTGGGATGATGCCAGCCAGTCTTCTCCGGTACTGAAAAACAGGTACTGGGCATTGAATATCGTCACATTTGCCTTTTCCAGAACCTGTTTCAGACCGCCGGTCAGAACAGAAGAAAATTTGAAATCAAAGCCGGTAATGGACCCCAGACGACTGGCCAGGGGTTCGGAAGATATCAGATGGTCCAATTTTTTATCCCGGTCTTTCATTTCGCGAAACCAGGTCACGGTATTGATCCCCTGGTGTTCATACGCCCGGATCAGGGCATCCAGAGGGGCTTTTTTACCGTCCAGTGCAAAGGTTGGAAAGATGATGGACAGGTTCCAAAGCCCGTTTTCCCGGAGTCGGCCGGATTGCTGGTACCAGTGAACATACTCCTTCAAATCGGAAAACAGCCCGGGTGCATCCGGATGATACAGGGCATTTTCCGGAGGCACGATCGGCGGGGATGCTTCTGCCGGGAGCCCCATGTCGCGATTTGCCAGAAAACGGATCAGGTTGACCAGATTGTCGGCGGATGTAAAGGCGAAATAGGTTCGCACGGTCTGGTCCATGACAAACCCGGCATTCAGAAAGTCCTGGTTGTGGCTGGAACTTCGGACCGCATAGACC
This sequence comes from Desulfobacteraceae bacterium UBA4064, assembly GCA_002382065.1. GTDB lineage: Bacteria > Desulfobacterota > Desulfobacteria > Desulfobacterales > Desulfatirhabdiaceae > UBA4064. The sequence continues at coordinate 74,824 of DFZE01000012.1, read as the reverse complement.
CGGACACCGGCCTTCAGAACAGACCGATTTTCCAGAAGCCATTGGGCCGGCTGATGCTGCATGATATCCACAACCGCCACATCCATGCTGCGAAGGAATTCCGTCGTTGCCGGGGCATCCATGGCCGCGCCATCCGTAAAAACCCGAATCTCTGCGCCGTTGAGGTCTGTAACGGTTTTCAATGCCTGCGCACAGGTATAGGCGTCGGTATCACTCACAAAAAAGCCAAATTTTGCGGTGGCGGCTGACGCACACTCGGTTGACAGAATAATCAGGCAGAAAGCAATACCGAAATATTGAAACGATATGGCGATATGCCGGAATGCCGATATGCCGAGTCGGCATGTCGGCATTCTGACTTCTGGCTTCTGGCTACTGTTTCTGACTACTGACTGCTGATTGCTGATTGCTGTTTTTATATGGCAGTTCCAATGATCAGAAAGGAATTTCATAACCCACCCGGATCAAACGACCCAAATCTTCATAGACATAACGACTGGTTGAGGTTTCCGTGAGATCCCCGTTTATCTGGATGTCTTCATCCAGGATATTGTCAACACCCACGGTGAGATACCCTTTCCAGGCCTTGATCCGGCCCTCGACATTGAGTGCGGCATAACTGTCCAGGTTCCGTTCCCTGGCCGTGAGTATCTGGCAATTCAGATTCAGCACCAGCGGGTCGGTGGTATAGGAAATGCCGACACTGTTCTGCAGTTTGGGGCCGGACTGGTATTCCTTTCCCGCTGTATCCTCGGCCGTTGGATCGGCCCAGTATCCGGCCGTAAACAGATAAATGTGTTGGGTCCATCCGGTTTGATGCAGAAACGGAGAAAGTCCCAATTCCCATTCTGTTCCAACCGACTGATAGTCACCGGCATTATAGTATGTCTGGGGATAGCCCCGGGTTCGATCGACCTCAATCTTGTCCTGATAGGTCATATAAAACAGGGCCAGACGCGCACGGAACATGGCCACGTCATATTTGACACCGGTTTCATAGGTCCAACCCTCTTCGGGTTTCAAATCCGGATTTCCCACCAGAAAATCACTGTCATAATAAAGGTTGTTGAATGTGGGCACACGAAAGGCTTTTCCGGCATTTGCAAACAGGTTGACCTGATCCGTGGCCCGCCACGTGACCCCGAAGCTGGGCAGAAACCGGTCATGGTCCGCAGTTCCGGATTCGCCGTCAATCAATTGTTCCCGGAATCCCAGAGTGGCGGTCAGACGCTCCAGAACCGTCTTTTTGATTTCCAGAAATGCGGCATAGTCATTGCGGTGATGGTCGCCGTACTGGTTGGAATAATCGGCGCCCCGATGGATGGCGCTGGCGCCGGTCGTAAAATGCCAATCCGACAGACTGAAGCGGTAATCTCCTTCCATGCCGGCATTGTAGTTTTTGTTTTTGTCATCCGGATCAGTGGATGTGTACTCGGTCCGGCGCATGGTATCGAGATTCCCGAATACGTTTGCTTTCAGGTCGGCGGTTTCAAAACGGAGATCGGCAAAATGTTTCATCTGGTCCTGATCGGTTCCGTCATTGGGTTTGCCGCTGTCATACACCTTTTTGAATCCGGTCTGGTTATAGGATCCGATATAATCGAAGAACAGTTTTTCAAACGGATTGGCATTCAGGCTGAAAGAATACTTGTCCGCCGCATCCGTATCATACCGGTATTTGCCGGAATAACTCCGGGAAATTTGCGTCTGGTCTCCCAGATGCTGGTAGTTGAACCCCAGTACGACACCGGGAACCGAAGCCGAGACACTGTGGTTTTGAAAGGATTCGTTTCCAAATTCGACAGAACCGGTCCCGGAATATTCTTTACCGGGTTTTTTGGTGATAATGTTGATAACGCCGGACATGGCATCCGCACCATACAGGGTGGATGCCGCACCTTTCAGAATTTCAACCCGCTCGATCTGATCGACCGGAATCGTGTTCAGATCGTACGCATGGCCGGCCGCACCCTGAATCGGAACCCCGTTGATCAGCACCAGTTCACCATCCTTGATGCCGCGGATGGACAGCGTGCTGTTCATTCCCCCATGACTGACACCCAGGGGGCCAAACGCCTTGTAGGCAAAGCCGCCGACCCGCCGTAGGGCATCGATCAGATTGCTGGCGCCGGTTTCCTGTAATTCTTCTGATGTGACGACGGTGACAAACCGGGGGCTGTCTTTTTCCTGGACGGGAAACCGCTCGGCCGTAACCGTGACGGATTCAAGCATCATGGGTGCGGTTGTGTCATCCAAAGCAAGGCACAAAGGGAGAGGGGCAAAGGCACAGAGGCAGAAGGCACACAGTGAAACAAGGGAAAAGCATTTTTTTTCTTTGTGCCTTTGTGCCTTTGCCACTTTGCCCCTTGTTTCCCTGTTTATTCGATTGTTGCGGAACATGTATTGGTCCTTTCTCATTCAAGTTGAAAGTTAAAAAAAAAGGATGCCGAAATGTTGGAATGCCTGAATGTCGGCATTCAACTTATTTTTCCGGAACATACACCATCGTTCCGTCTTCCAGCCGATACGCCATACCCAGCCGGATCCCCTGGCCCTGGGCGGTTTGCCGGGTGACTTTTACCGCACTGATTTTTTTCCCCTCTTTGGAGATGATTTCCAGTTGGCCGTCCGCTGCCTGTTTCATGATGGTGAACTTGCTGGTTTCGCTGAACATATCCTGAAGCCGATAGGCGGAAAACAGGGTCAGAATCAGCCCGACAATAAAGACCAGACCCACATCGAACAGGTTGGCCACCCCGTTCACGGGGTCTTCATCCGTAAACGCCTGTTCACCATAAGGGCGTTTTGCAATGCGGCTTCGCCGTTTGGTAAAATATCTCATGGCTGGTTGGGCTCCTGCGTATTGGCCAGCAATTCGGTTGCCAGCTCCATGTTCTTGATATCTTCCTCGATCCAGCGGCGTTTGATCGTGTAAATGCAGTATGCCAGCAACCCGATGGCCAGTCCCACGACCGTGGTGGTAAAGGCAATTACCAGATCGGACGACAACCGGGCCATATCCCCGGTACCCAAAGCGGCCAGCCCGGTTCCCATGGGAATCAGGGTGCCCATCAGCCCCAGGGACGGACCCAGACGCACCATAATCCGAAGCCGGTCCATGGATTTCCACCAGGAAAGGGTCGTATCCTGAACCAGGTTTTCGATCTGGATGTCGGTTGCTTTTTGCCCGTCCAGAATGCTGCGGAGCCTGCCGACATAATTTGTGACACGATGGGGCAACATGACTGCATAATTGCCACGTGCAATCACATCGGGAAGCGCCTCGGCCAGACAGGGTTTGAGCCGGAATCTTTCAAGCCATTCGGCGCAAAACGCCCCGGCGCATACAATCACCCATAAAAATCCGGCAACCAGCAGCACCAGGGTTGGATACAGAAGTGATGCGGAAATCAAATAAATGATGGTACTGAAAAACGAACCGATGTCAGTCATGAATGGCTCCTTGCCAGAAACGTGTGCGTTTGCCCCGATGCCGGGAAAGCACTGTGGTTTGAATATGCCTGCGCATATACAGGTATCCGATGCCAAAAAGCGCCAAACTCATCCCGATTGCGGGCCATATCGATTTTTCAGCCGATTGGGGGTCTCCGCCCGAATCTGCCGCAAGTCGATACACCTCATCCAGGCCGGAAAATTGTGGCATAATCACGATGGAGAGTAAAAAATAGGCGGAAACCATTGTCATGGCGGTTCCCAGCAGCCGTTCCGGCGATCGGATAAACCCTTTTTCGAATTTGCCCATGACCGCTGATGTCAGAAAACTGAGGGTCACAAACGCCAGATACAGAACCAGCACGGACCGGGTTGCCGCATTCGGAAACGCCGAAATGATAAAGGCCACGGAAATTCCGATAACGGTCATGCATACCGGACAGGGCAACACCAACGCCATCCATCCCAGACTCTTGTTCCCGGCCATCCCATCATCACGGGATTTCAACAGAACCACGCCCCATACCAGCATCAGGCAGGCCAGAACAAAATGAACCAGCATGCCGCCCGCTAAAAATTTCTGTATTGAATCGAAATGGGAGAGAATATCCAGGTCACGAAGCCCGACGGTAATTCCGATAAACAGAATGCCGTACAAAATGGCAAAACCCGACCGGACGATCCAGCGCATACCGGACCGGTTTTCCCGGATCAGGCAGTAATGCAGTCCGGCGCCTGCCTTGATACCGAAGATACCGACAGAGAACAGAATTCCCAGAAACAGACTTTTCAGCTCCACACCAGCCCTCCCTTGTATGTGAACCCCATCAAACAAAAAATCCCCGAATCGAAGTCATATCGATCCGGGGATTACCCTTCTTATCCATCGGAATGCGCCGGCTCTGTCCATAAGCTCCTGGCGACATGTTCAGGCAGGTCTTCTGACTGGCGGATCACCCGACTGGCAGCGCCTTCCCGATTCATGTATTGAATCAGTGGCTTCCATGCTGCGGTCGTCCCCGGTTACAGCGGCGGGCCCGTCCCCGATTTTCACGGGGTTCCCTTTTCAGCTCGTTTCAGAGCACCTGAACAAATATGGGTTTATTGGCAGACTTTTTTAAAAATGCGAAACAACCGTCCGCAGATGGTCCAGCCAGACATCCACGATTTCAGAAAATTCGGCGGTGCCCTTCAGAACGGGTTCACATGTGTAACCGTTTTTAATCAAAATCGATTTCCAACTGTCTGCCTCATCTCCGGCCATATCATTTTTGGCGTGGTCTCCGGCAACGGACATCATGGGCATCAGCCATACTTTTTTGGACTTCAGTTTTTTCAGTTTGGACAGGATATCCTCGATGGTCGGTTTGCCTTCCACTGTTCCCACAAAGGCCAGGGGATCCAGTTCCTGGAATACCTGATTCATGGCCAGATAGATGGCATCCGCCGGGTGATGTTCCGTGCCATGGCCCATGAACAGAACCGCTTCTTCGGCTTTTCTTCCGGGAATATTTTTCAGCAGGGTTTTGGCAACCGTTTCCATGTCTTCATGGGATGACAGCAGGGGACGGGCCACGAGAATTGTTTCAAATCCGTCTGCCATCTGACCAAACAGATGAACATTTCGAACCAGTTCATGAAATTCTTCACCCGGAATCGTGTGCAGGGACAGCACCGCAACATGCGTATAGCCATCCCCCATCATTTTGGCCAGGGCCACTTCCGGAGAATCGAGCATTTTGCCTTGTTTGGCCAGTTTGGCGCGAATGATCTTCGAGGTGAAGGCCCACCGGATGTCCATACCGGCAAACGCCTTTTTGGTTTGCGCATCGATTTGATCAAAGGATTTTTGTGCATCCGGTTCACTGGTTCCAAAGGCCACCAGCAGAATGGCCTTTTTTTCCGCTTTCTTTTCTCCGTGGGCCGCAAATGCATTCCACGCCCCCAGAATCAGTGACAGGATTACGATAACAGACATCACGGTTTTGTTGAACTTCATGTTTCTTTCTCCTTTGTTGGACAGTTAATGGGATCGTCGGCCATGATCATCAATCCGGCCATATTCAAAAGGGCGAAAGCTAAAAGCTCAAAGCCCTCTTTCCTCTTTCAGGTTTTTGCTGTAATGGCCGGAATGATGATCAAGGCCTGACCGTCACAGGTAACCTGTGACGGGTAAGGTCTGACATCTTGTCTCACAGCCTTATCCTGCCAGCCGCATGGGTTCGCCACGAATTTCCAGCCTGCCATCTCCCGGATGATAATATGCTGCCATGCAGGATACCTGATGCATCCCGCGTGTCAGCATCCGAAAACAGGCATCGGCCACCTCATCCTCCGATGTGCTCAGACTCAGGGATTGAACGCCCAATGTTTCCCGCACCTCCGGCAGATTGGAATACTCATTTTTCAGCAAATCATTTTTGCCCCGCGTTACATACAGAATCATGCCTTTTTTCATTGTTCTCTCCTTTTGGTTTTATCCGTTGGCGGGAACAAAAAACCCCGCCATCGGAAAATTTCCGATCCGGGGTTTTGAAAACAAAAATCCCGGACCGATTCAATATCGATCCGGGATGCCCTGTATATCTCACGGAACTGATAATCCTTTCCCAGTCCACGGGAAATGGATTGACAACGGTATAGGCAGGTCTTCTGACTCTCGGTTCATCCTAATGGCAGCGCCTTCCCGATCAACAAAATCTATCAGTGGCAAAATATAGCTTTCCAGATAAAGATTTTNNCTCCCTGCTGCCTTCCCAAAATCATTATCTGAAAAGCTATAGCTGCGGTCGTCCCCGATTACAGCGGCGGGCCCGTCCCCGATTTTCACGGGGGTTCCCTCTTCGGCTCATTGGCATGAGCACCTGTACCGTCGTAGAATAAAGCACAGGCAGTGGATAATGTCAAGTTGTTTTTGGACAGGACGGCGGTTCCAATTTTGAACGGGGGGGGGGATACATGAAGGCTGAAGGCGGAAGGCTCAAGACTGAAGACGCCGCATACAGCATTCAGGCATTGCCGCCGTCGGGCGGTCAGAAGGATGAAAAATCAGGGAGGGGCGGACAAACCGGCAACCGGCCATTCAATCTCACCTTCAGCGATGGATGGCGGATAGACGATGCGGCGTTTGCCGTCACGGGTCCACTGGAACAGACACACCACAGCCTCTTTTTGTGGATCTGTGCCAAAAATGATCTGATGTCCTTTATGGAAGCGAAGCCTGCCCATGGGTCCCATGCGATCCGAGGCTTCCAGAGCCGTCACCAGCTTTTCCGGGTCCAGAGAAGACGCGGATTCAATGGCATCCGCCAGCAGATAAATGGACTCATACGAGGGTGCAGGCCCATGACCGGCCTGAATACTCTGACCATAGTGGTCCTGGTAATGCCGGTAAAATTTGCCGGCAGGCGGGTGATGGTCCGATGGCATGTTGCCCAGTTCAAAAATGACATTCAATGTTCCGGCGATTTTACCGTCAAATGCCTCCCAGGCGCCTGGCCCGACCATGGGCGAAATGAACCCGCACAGCATGGCCGGAATCGTCATTTCCTGCCATTGTATAACCAGGTTTCCACTGTGGGGCATATCGAAAATCGGCAGAATGACCTGAGCGCCCCTGTCTCTGGCGCGGGTCAGGGAGGCTGAAAAATCGGATGTGCCATAGGCAAAATGATCCGCGCCCACCACCTGCCATCCCATGCGGTCAAAATAGAGCCGGATCATGATCGCTACAGTTGACCGGGCCCATGCAATGTCCTGAGTCAGGAGATACACCCGGCTGAACCCGAAGCGGGCCCTTAAAAACTGCATGATTTGGATCATGGCATCTGCCAGATATTTGGTGTTGAAACCGGTGCGGAAGATATGGCGATATCCGGGGTCCCGTAACACCAGGGATTCGATGACCGGCGTCATGGCAATGGCATGAAGCGCTTCTTTTTGGAGAAATCGTTCCAGTTTCTGAACACTTTCGGTTTTTTCGCTGTCGGGTCCGGCATCGTCGATATCCACCATGGTCAGTCGGATGGGACGCCATTCCTCCATGATCCGGACACCGCCCTTCCGGTTGATCGCCTGAACCGCCAGCATTGCGGCTTTGCCGCTTTCTTTTCCCTCGATGGTGTTCAGGGATGTCGCGATACCGATGACCACCTCATTGACGGCGTTTGCAGGAGAACTCACAATACCCATGGCCATGGCCATGAAAAAAGCCAGCGTTCCGATGATCCGGGTCATCTGTTTCATATAGACTTTCTGAAAAATAATTTCGCTGCGTTATCGGTCGGGAATGNNATTAATTTTCTGAAAGTCTATAATGTTTCCGCTTCCGGCAGCAAGACGTCCTGATGGTATTTCAAATTTGTGTCAAAATTTCATTTTGACACACCAGAGGGGGCAAATGGGAACCAAGCCCCTATTTCAGCAAAATTCCGGCCATGATCATCAATCCGGCCATGTTCAGAATTCAGAAATCAGAATGTTGAGTTTTGAATGGCGGTTGCGCTTCGCGCGTTTATTAAAAAATGATTCAGTTCCTTAATTCAACATTCAAAACTTTACATTGTTTATTCTGGCTACTGACTATTCTGGCCGAAACGATGATCAAGGCCAAAATTCCTGATCTGAAAAGCGATAGCAGTTACTGGCAGAATTAAACTTGCTTTTTTGATTCTGGCAAAATAAATGGGTAAATACAATTCAAAAGGCGCCAATGCATCACCGGTGATACAATATGACATTTCGATTCTCCATTTTCTCCAAATTACTGATGGTGATTCTGCCATTGGTATGCCTTCCCATTGCCATCCTGGGATATTTTTCAATCGAGGCCGCCGAAGAACGGGGAAACCGGCTGGTGCGCCATGAACAGATGGTCAAGGTGGAATCATCTGCCGAGAAAATACAGAACATATTTCATAACTGCCGCATCGACCTGCAAACCATTGCCAGTCTCCCGGTTCTGGAAGATTTTCATATCGCCAGAACATTCCGCCTGATCGCGGAAACCGCGTTCAATCATGAAAACATTCAGGCACTGTTTCGGGATTTTATGCTGCGCTCTCCGTATTATTATCA
>DFZE01000012.1:40376-66290 GCA_002382065.1 Desulfobacteraceae bacterium UBA4064 | reverse complement strand
CCCCCCCGGGAACGATTTATTGTTCTGATATTGTTTTTTCCCGGGCCAGGAAGGGATACCTCATGCAGTGGGCCATTCCATTTTATTCCGGGTGGCATGAATTCAGTGGACTGGTCGTTGTTGACCTGGATTGTGAAAAAATCATTCACCTGGTGGCGCGCATCCGGGTCGGCGAAAACGGATATGCATTTCTGGTGGACCGTCAATCGAACTGGCCCATCAGGGAACCCTGTTTCTGGATGAAATCGGGCACATGAGCCTGGGGCTGCAGAGCAAGCTGTTGCGGTTTTTGCAGGAAATGGCGTTTGAACCCGTTGGGGGCGCCACGTCCCGAAACGTTGATGTTCGCATCATCACCGCCACCAACCTGGATCTGCATGCAGAAATCCGGGCCGGCCGGTTTCTGAATGATCTTCTGTACCGGATAGAGGTGGCGCCTATCCGTGTGCCGGCGCTGCGGGATCGCCGCAATGACATCTGTTTGCTGGTTGACCATTTCATCCGTCAGTTTGCCAGACAGTACAACAAGGTGGTTCAACAGATCGACCCCCTGGCCATGCAGGTACTGATCGATTACAGTTGGCCCGGCAATGTCCGGGAGCTGAAAAACACGATTGCCAGGGCCATGATCCTGTCGTCAACCGGAAAATCCATTACGGTTGACGATCTGCCATCCAAAATCCGTAATGAAACCGGCAGAAGCGTTTCCCGGGAGAATCTCCCGCTTTTTAAAAGCATTCCGGATCATGGCATCACCCTTCGTCAGATGGAAACCGAGCTGATTCAGAAAACCCTGGCCAAACACCAGGGCAATAAAAGTCTGACGGCACTCAGTTTGGGGATATCCCGGAAAACACTGTACGAGAAAATTGAGCGGTATGGGCTGATATAACGAGCGCTCACCGCACATGATTTTCCGGGCCGGTCCCGAAAATTAATAATCGGTTTTTAAATGAATCTGGCGGATTAGCAGACACATGCAGACCGGGAATTCCCTGTTAAAAATTCTTGTTTCGAAGTGAATTCCATGTTAATGACAACTGCATTTATGGGAATATGCAATACGCAGAGACAACACGACCAACTGCCCGGAGACACCGAAACAACGCCAACCATTTTTCGTATGGAGGAATGCGCAATGACGCGTGAGACCAGTTCCACCCTGACACTTATTCTGATGCTTACGGTATTTTTGCAGATTGTCTTCATTTTTGCCGATACGCGTGATGCACAGGACAAAGCTGTCAGACAGTTCACCAGTATGTACTACAAGCTGGATCCGGCCATGACCAGCCTGATGTGTGAAAACCTGATCTCTGAAGACGAAAATGTGGTCGAAAATTATATCCAAAAAGCCGGTATCGAAGCCAGTGAACGCGGTTTTGACATCAGTTATCTGAAACTTCAGTTGTATAATGTTAGAACCCTTATGATTCAATGCGATGACACCAGTGCCATGATCCGCATTACCGGAGAGATGAAACGGGGTATCAATCCATTGTTTTCATATGTGGGCAAGCTGTTTTTTATTGGAAAAACCTATCCCCTGGATCAGACGGTCAATGTCATCCGGGAAAATGGAAAATGGAAAGTTTGTCAGGGATTTTTTACAGCTTCGGAAACCTGATATCAACGATATAGCTTTTAAGATAATGATTTTGGGGAGGCAGCAGGGAGGGAGTAGAGACGCAATGCATTGCGTCTCTACCAGGCCATTCCCGACCGATAACGCAGCGAAATTATTTTTCTGGAAGTCTATATCCCCTTCCCCATGCCTTCCCCTGTCCTGGACCCTGTTTGAAGATTCTGGATCAGGCATGACAACAGGATAATGCAAAGAATCCATTTCTACGGTAACGTGACAAGATAACGCATGTGAATGTATCTTACAGCGATCAACTTACTGTTTATGACCACATCCGGCATCGCGCCCGGAAGATCGTTTCCCAATTTCCATTACCTTCTTTTTACACCGTGCATGCCCATGATATTTCCCTGTCCCAGATTGTTTTCAGTTTCGACCCGCTGATTCACCAGATGTACCAGTTTGCAGCAGACCGACTGGAAGACGATTTTGGACATGGTATGGATCATGCGGTAAAAGTAACCATTGATGCCGGTGCGTTAATGGCTATTGAAGGCAGACATGCCGGCTATTCATCCAGTATGCTGGATCACCGGATCAGAATTGTGCAGTGCGCCGGACTGTTACATGATATCCGGCGCAAATCCAAAAATCATGCCGTTGAAGGTGCGCGGTATGCGCGACATATCTTGAAATCATTCCGGTTATCCGTCAATGACATTGAAGATATCGCCCAGGCGATTTTAAATCATGAAGCCTTTCGGGAGACAATTGAAATCAATACTCTTGAGGGCCGCCTGGTTTCCGACTGCCTGTATGATGCCGACAAATTCAGATGGGGCCCGGACAATTTTACGGATACCCTGTGGGACATGTTGCGTTACGTCAACCCACCGCTTCAGGAGTTTATCGGCCGTTTTCCGGATGGCATGAACGTTCTGGCAAATATTCGAAAAACATTCCGCACCCAAACCGGCAAACGATTTGGTCCCGAATTTATTGATATGGGAATCAGCATCGGTACAAAACTGCTTGATATACTCAAGCATGAATTTTCTTCAGACGCTGATCCGACAATATCCCAACAGACTCTCAAACAAACCAACTCCCTTTAATCCGACACGATATCCCATGAACCAACTGATTATAGCAGAAGACGAAATTCACATGGCAACCCAACTGGCGGAAAAATTGAACCAGATGGGGTATATGGTTATCGGAACAGCCACTTCAGGTGAAGAAGCGGTTGACCTTGCAAAACAACATTCTCCGGATCTGATTCTGATGGATATGGTTATGCCGGGCAAAATCGATAGTGTCAGCGCGGCTGAAATGATTCGCAGGGACATGAATATCAACTGCATTTTCATGACCTCGTTTTCAAATGCGGAACTCCCGATTCGGGCAGGCGAATCTTATCCGCTGGGCTATATTCTCAAACCATACAATGACCAGCAGATTCGATCCACCATCGAACTGGCCCTGGACAGATGTCGAATGGATCGACAGATCCGGGCTCTTGAAAAAAAAATTACCATAACCACTACAAAAAAAACGATACAAACCCGTAAAAACCGTGCAAAAGAAATGCGCGCGAAACCCGGGGCAATCGATACCCTCACGAATCAGATGACGCGCAATGAACTGATTCTGAAAACCATGATGGATGGATTCTGGATTTGCAGCCCCAAAGGGGTCATTTTGGAGACCAATCCGGCTATCACTGCCATATTGGGATATCTCCCGGAAGAGTTGGTGGGTAAACCCCTGACGGATTTCGAGCTCAAGGATAAAAAAAGCATTGTGTTGCCCCAATTGAAAAAAGCCCTTCAGAAAGGACCTGTTCGTCATGAGGGCAGCTTCATTCACAAAAATGGGCATGAAATTGAACTGGACTTCAGAACGACGTGTATCAGCGTCGGTGAAGAAACCGTCCTGTTTTCCTTTTTTAACAACAGTTCTTATAACAAAAAGCGTGTTGATCAATACCAGCGGCGGGAAGCCGAGCTGAAAATTACCGCCCAGAATCTGAGAGAAGTCAATACCGCCCTGAAGGTTCTGATCAAAAAGCGGGATGCGGAAAAAGCGCAGATTGAAGAAAAAGTCCTGTTCAACGTCAAAGAAATGATCATGCCCTATCTCAAGAAACTGAGAGAATCGGACATGAACGAAAAGCAGATCACATTCACAAACATTCTTGAATCCAATATCCGGGACATTCTGTCACCATTTTCGCCCAAACTGACATCCCGGCATTTCAAACTGACACCAACCGAGCTTCAGATTGCAAAAATGGTCAGAATGGGAATTACCTCCCGGGAAATGGCTGATTTAATGGGTCTTTCGAGAAGAACTGTGGAATCTCACCGGGATCGCATTCGAAAGAAAGTGGGGCTGAGCCATAAAAAGCGGAATCTCCGAACCTTTCTGATGTCCCTCGAATAGGATTATGCCGGGGTGTCCGTCAACATATGGGTAATGAAACAACCACAATGTGATCTTGAGTTTACCGTGAAAATAGCATTCGGTGAAATCCTTCCCTCTGTTTGTAGTGTGCCCGCAAGGGCATTTTTAAAAAACGCCTGACGGCGTCACTACAAACAGGCCTGAATCATCATCATGGCCTGATTTTCATATACGGGGGGTGAACATTCCGGAATGGTTTATAACCATTTACCATAATACCCATCTATCTCAAGTCACTGCAATTCATGACAATACGCCCGTTCGAACTATCCATTATCATACCCGCATACAATGAAGCTGAATCCATTGGCGCCATCGTCACCGCCATTCAGTTCCGACATCCAAACGCGGAACTCATCGTCATCGATGATGGTTCCAGCGATAAAACGGCAGAGATCGCAAAACAGGCAGGCGCCGCGGTTCATCGCCATCCATACAATATGGGAAATGGCGCTGCCATCAAAAGCGGTATCCGGGCCTCTCACGGGGATGTTCTGGTACTGATGGACGGGGACGGACAGCATGATCCGGATGATATTGAAAAACTGCTGTGTGAAATGTCCGGTTATGACATGGTGGTTGCCGCCAGAACAGGCAGCGACCACGCCACCCTGTTTCGGGGTGTGGGGAATCAACTGTGCAACTGGCTGGCCACCTATGTGGCCAAATTTAAAATTGTGGATCTGACGTCCGGTTTTCGGGTGGTCAAGTCGGACATTGCCAGAAGCTTTCTGTATCTGCTCCCAAACACCTATTCATATCCCACAACCCTCACCCTGGGCGTATTGCGAACCGGAAGAAGCCTGAAATATGTGCCGGTTCAGATTCATAAACGAAAAGGCGGCGCCAGTAATATCAGCGTTGTACGGGATGGTGTGCGATTTTTCATGATGATTTTGAAAATCTGTACGCTCTACTCCCCGCTTCGAATTTTTTTGCCGGTCAGTGCCGCCATGTTTTTTACGGGTCTGCTGTATTATTTTTATACCTTTATGGCATATTCCCGATTCACCAACATGTCCGCCCTGCTGTTTTTGACGGCTGTCATCATTTTCATGATGGGGCTGATATCCGAGCAGATCAATCAGCTTCGTTTTGAAAGAAGTGATGACGGGATTTGTCCGGAAAGGGATGAATCGTCATGAGGTCAGAATAGGGACAAGGGTGCAAAGGGGCAGCGGGGCGAACTGCGGGTTCGGCTGGTTCCCAAGCTCCAGCTTGGGAACCCGTTTTAGAAGCTCCTGCTTCCCGGACTTGCGCAAAAGTGTAAACCAAAAAAGGATGCCTGAAAAACGATACCGATTTCTATTCCGCCAGTTGTGCAGAAGCGGATTTGGGTTCAAACAGCGCGCGTGTCAACATAAACGCCGACTGCAGAGCCTCCGTGGGGCAAAGTGGAAAACATTCCTTGCAGTTCCAGCACTCGGTGGCTGCAATTTCCGGAATGAAGCTGATTTCCTTACGGATTCCCCGGTCAACAAACCCGACCGCATTCTTCTTTTTGACTTCGGCACAGTAGCGGACACACAGTCCGCAATGAATGCAAAACGAGGCCTCTTTTTCAAACCGGTTCCTGTCCGCGCCATATTTCCTGGCCAGATACACCAGTTCAAACGCATCCGGCGCATGCGCCATCAAGAGTTCGATAATCATTTTTCGGATTCTGTCGATCTTTTCGGATCGGGTTCTGACAATCAGGTTGTTTGCAACCGGATACACACAGGACGCAACAAGCCGGGTCCCACCGCGTTCTTCCAGTTCCACGATACACAGACGGCATCCCCCGAATGGCTCCAGTTGATCATGGTGGCAGAGGGTCGGGATGGATATCCCGGCTTTTCTGGCTGCCTCCAGGATGGTCATCCCCTTTGTGGCTTCAACTTCTTTTCCGTCGATCTGCAAAAGGATTTGGCTCATTGTTCTTTGCCCTTTCGGGTTATGTTTCTTTCTTCATCGGGAAGCGGCGGCGGAACCGGCACACCGGATATTTTGGTTACCGCACCCAAACGGGGTGGGCAGGCTTCAAAACAGGTCCCGCATTTGGTACACATTTCCTGATCGATCACATGTATCCGGTTTTTGCCGCCGGAAATGGCGTCGGCAGGACATTTTTTGGCACAAATCATACAGGCCCGGCACCGGACCGGATCGATATAGTACGCAATCAATTCCTTTGCCGCACGATTCATCCATCAGAAATTCGATGAAATATCGGGCCACATCCACCATGCAGGTGTCTTCATCCAGAATGATCCTGCCGCCGGACCCCATCATGGACCCGGCTTGGGTGAGTTCGTCAAAACTTAGAATTAGGAGATGGGGAATTTGTCTCTTACATTCTCAGTGAGGCCGAGTTGGCAACAAAATACCGTCATGCAAATCTTGATCGGGGAAAAGCAGCATCCGAGCTTGTAGAGCGTAGCTGCCGGGAACGCGGCATTTTGATTCAGGCATTAAGCGGCGGCAATTGACTGGCTCAGGTATCCGCAGTGCGGCAATATCTGGCATATAGGCTGACTTCGGAATTGGGGTTGAGTCTCGCTGAGGCGGCTCGCCTATTGGGAGTTTCCACATCGGCCGCGCCCAGGATTTTGATGAGGATAAATAATAAAATGTCCAATTCGCCAATAACGTTCCGTACTCGCGATCGGATACGCTGCCGATATGGACCGGGTAAATCAAGTGAATGATTTTGACAAAGTATCTATGCGGGCTGTCCAACCTTTTCAAAAATCTTTTCTACATCTGTCAGATGTTTATGGAGATATAGTTCCGCAGGTGAAATTCCGAAGCTGAGCCCCATCAGCTGAGTGAAATATAGAATCGGAAGATGAGGATGTGTTCCATATTTCTTTGCCATATCATCCTGACGCGTATCCAGGTTGGCATGGCACAATGGGCATGCCACAGAAATGGCATCCGCCCCTGCCAATTTGGCTTCCTGAATCACGTTGTGACTTAAATTCACCACAATATCCGGTTTGGAAAGAGCAAAGGAAGCGCCGCAACAAACAGTTTTATACGGCCAGTCAACGGTAGTGACACCTGTTGCCCGGAGTACATTGTCCATGGTCATCGGATATTCGGCGACATCGAATTCGGTTATTTTCGGAGGCCGGGTTAAAAGACATCCATAATAACATGCCACTTTGAGTCCTGACAGATTTCGTTCCACATGCGTTGGAATTTGGGAAATCAATGGCTTTTGAGAAAAAATCGTTAATGGGTGGATCACCTTTGCCTCATCGTTGCAATCCCTATGGATGGCCTCCACCACTTTTCTTTTGAGCTTTTTATCCGTTTTTACACTGTGCTGGGCGATCTTGAACCTGGAAAAACAGGATGCGCATGGAATGACAACCTCTTCCAATTCCATCTCGGGAAGAAGCGCCAAATTGGCCATTGGCAAGGCAATTGCCATCAACTGGGAAAGGTTATGAACAGCACTTGCACCGCAGCAAACCCATTTTTCAAGCTCGACCAGCTCAACGCCCAGCTTATGACAAACAGCTTTGAACGACTTATCAAACTCCTGTCCCGTCGAATGAAGGGAACATCCCGGATAATACCCGTATTTCATGGCTTTTCCTGCTTTTTCACACGTTTGAATATTTGGTGCACAGCGCTGCCGCCTCGAATTCTGGGAAGGAGATGGAACTTGTCTTTCTTGAGCATCTTCATTCCCATTGCCATGTCCTGTGCAAATTTCCCCGTCCTTAGTTTAAGCATGCCAACCATGCCCAATTCATAAATACGCCCGAACCAATTCAGATTCTGAACAAAGCTCCGGTTGAACTTCAGTACATCCGGAACCTGCGGCGTTCCTCCCTCGCGAGCCATCAGAATTTTAATCGTGCTCAAAGCCTCGGCAATATCGATCTCCTGAGGGCAACGTGTCGTGCAGGTCAGGCATCCGGCGCACAACCACATCGTTTTGCTCTTGTAAACGAGATCTGTCACCCCCAGCTGAATTGCATGAATAAGCTGTGTCGGCACAAGATCCATTTCATATGCAACAGGACAACCCGTAGCACATTTGCCACATTGGTAGCAGTAGCTGACATCCACTCCTCCCACCGCAGAGACGAGATCCGTGAGCTTAAGGCTGCTTTCATCCAAATTGATCGCTGCTTCAGTCATGGTTCAGGCGGCCTCCTTTTCGTTACTCTTTTTGACAATGGCTCTTTGCCCTTCAGGAGGAGGCGGAGGAACGGGATGACCGACAATTTTTGTGATTGCCGAAAAGTTCGCCGGGCAGACTTCGATACAAGTACCGCATTTTATACACTTTTCCTGATCAATGACATGTACTTCCTTCTTTGCGCTGATGATCGCTTCAACCGGGCATCTTCTGGCGCAAGTCATACATGCCTGACACTTATCGGGTTGAATATAATATGACGGCGCTTCATCAAATAGTTTGGCTATCTCATCTCTGGTAAAATAGCCTTCATATTCATCCGGATTCAATCGTTTCTTTAGCTTCTCTTTTGTCGTTATCTTTATGTAAGGAACCAGTTTTTCAACCTGTGCCAGTTTTGACCGGATATCCTTCTCATCCAATCCCTCATTTTTACCGAGAGGGCCCAATTCCTTGATTGTTTTTATAAAGCTGTTTGTTGATTCAACAAACACATTGGCTTCCGCACCGGACATGAACTGCATTCTTAACCGTTCCGGATGAAGTCCGATGTGTTCCATGATCTTCTTGAACAGAAGCACCATGTTCTTGGCAATAAAATTGCCGTGCGTTACATAATTACATTCATCCAAATGGCAGGCGCCGATAAATACACCGTCCATTCCATTGGAGAAGGCTCTGAGTACATGTGCCATGTCAACTCTCCCGGAGCACATCACTCGGAGAAGTCTCATATCGGTTGCATATTGCAGTCTGGAAACTCCAGCCAGGTCAGCAGCGCCGTATGCTCACCAATTGCATGCAAAACCCAATATTTTCGGCTTAAATTTATGGTCTGTACTCATCGTATCCGCTTTCCATGGTTATGTATCAAATTTATGAACCGCTGTAATTTGTGCTCATCTATGCCGCAGCACTTTGTTTTACAGCCTCCTGCTCTCCATTGGTCAATGCATCAATTTCTGAAATGATCTCCGCATCTGTAAAATGCTTGAGCGAAATTGCACCCGTAGGGCACATTGTATTGCAAAGGCCGTCGCCTTTACAAAGAACAGGGTTGATGGCTGCCTTTTTTCCCAGTTTGCTATCCTTAAGATTCAGAGCGCCATAATTACATACCTCAACACATGCCCCGCAGCCCATGCACGCCTTTTCGTTTATTACACATACGGACCCGGATGCTGTTACAAGGTCATGAGACAGCAGCGCCAGCACTCTACCTGCGGCCCCATAGGCCTGATTGATTGTTTCTTGTATAAATTTAGGATAATGCGCCATGCCGCACAGATAAACGCCATCGGTCGCAAAGTCTACCGGACGCAGCTTTACATGGGCCTCTTTAAAATAACCGTCCGGACTCAGGGTGACCTTGAATAATCCGGCAATTTCTTTGGTTGACTTCGAGGGAATCACCGCGGCAGCCAAAGAAAGCACATCGGCATCTATGGATACCTTTTTTTGTAAGGTTTGATCCGTTACGGTAACTCTCAGGGATCCGCTGCCGGTTGCTTCAACCACGGGTTGTTCTTCCGGTATGTAGCGGATGAACCTTACCGACTTGCCTCTTGCCTCCCTGTAATAATCCTCGTTGAATCCGTATGTCCGAATGTCTCGATACAGAACATATATATTCATCTTCGGATTGCTCTTTTTCAACGCAAGCGCATTTTTTACGGATTCACTGCAACAGACGCGACTGCAGTAATTTCTATCTTCATTTCTGCATCCGACGCACTGAATCATTACCAGATTCCGGGCATTGACAACCTTCTGATCTCTTTTGGCGATCCTGTCTTCCAGTTCAAGCTGGGTTACGACCGCCTCGCGCCGGCCATACAGATATTCAGTCGGCGTGTAAACATCGGCGCCGATAGCAAGAACCGCCGCACCGTGCTTTATCTCTGTTTCACCTCTGTCGGATTTTACCGTAGTTACGAAATTACCGATGTAACCATCAGCCCGGGTAATCGTTGCTTTATGATATACATGGATCAATGGGTGCGCATATATTTTTCGAATCAACTCATGCAAGTGAGCCTGAACATCCATGCCATCCAAAGTTGAATATACATTTCGCGCTGTACCGCCAAGGTCTTTTTCTTTTTCAATAAGATAAACTTCGTGTTTCTGATTAGCGATGGAAAGCGCCGCTGTCATGCCGGCGACACCTCCGCCAACAATCAGCGCCGCTTTGTTTACCGGCAAATCATACTCCTGCAACGGCTCAAGCTGGGCGACCCTGGCCACTGACATCCTGATAATATCTTTTGCCTTGGCCAGGGCATGGTCCATCTCTTTCGAATGCACCCAGGAATCATGCTCTCTGATATTCGCCATTTCCAGATAGTATTGATTAATTCCGGCCTCACGAAGCGTATCTCGAAACAACGGTTCAAGGGTTCTCGGTGAGCACGCAGCCACAACTACCCGATTTAATCCCTTTTCCTTTATCATATCCGTTATCTCTTTAGCAGAGTTTGTTGCGCATGAGAAAATCTGCTGTTGAGAATGAACGACATATGGCAACGTCTTACAGTATTCAACCGTATCGGGAACATTGACAACCCTGCTGATATTGGCTCCGCAGTGACAAACAAAAATCCCGATTCTCGGTTCTTCTTTGAATACATCCTTTTCTACCGGATATGTTCTTTCCCTGGAAAGTTTGCCGCGTCTGAAATTCAGCAGTTCGCCAATCTGCGAACTGGCGCCGCTGGCGCTGAATACGGATTCCGGAATATCCAGCGGGCCCTGCAAGCCTCCGCTGACAAAAATACCCGGCCTGGTCGTCTGCATGGGATTGGCAGTGTCCAACTTTGCAAAATCATGATTGCTGAGTTCGATGCCGAATGTATTTGCGATGTTTTTCACATTTACAGGAGGAGTCAATCCCACACTCAATACCACCATATCAAAGGATTCTTCGATGATGCCATCTTCAGGCGTCCAGTATTTAATGGTGACATTCCGGGTCTCAGGAAACTCCTTTCCTATGGTTACATAGCTTTTAACAAATCGAACACCCGGAAGATTTTCAGTCCTTTGATAGAACCGCTCAAAATCCTTTCCGAAGGAACGTATATCGTTATGGAATATTACGCATTCGGCTTCAGCGTCATGATCTTTTGTAAGGATCACCTGTTTTTGGGCGTAAGTACAGCAAACACCGGAGCAATAGCTGTTTGCGCCTTCTGCTGCCTGCCTGGATCCGACACACGAAATCCATGCGATTTTATGCGGGTGTTTCAGATCGGTTTTTCGCAGTATTTCACCGCCATACGGCCCGGTTGAACACAGCAGACGCTCATAATCCATACTGGTAACAACATTGCCGTATTGACCGTAACGGTATTCTGCTTTCAGCCTGGCATCATATGGTTCGATGCCCAAAGCAAGGATGATTGCGCCTATGTTTATTTCGATTCTCTCGGTTTCCTGCTTTAAATCAATCGCATTATTTTTACATACATTCTCGCAAATACGGCATTTTTTCTCCTTCAAATACAGACAGCTTTCGTCAATATAGGCTACCAGAGGAATGGCCTGTGCGAAATAAATATGAACCGCCTTGTTCGGCGATATTTCCTGATTATACGGGTCTGGAAAATTTACAGGACAATATTCAACGCAGGTATTACATCCTGTGCATTTGTCCTCATTGATATATCTGGGTTTCTTGTTGAGTAATACGGTAAAATTACCCGCCTCCCCCTCAACGCTTTTCACTTCTGTATAGGAAAGCACTTCAATGTTTGGATGCCGGCCGACCTCGACCAGTTTGGGAGCCAAAATTCACATGGAACAGTCGTTGGTCGGAAAGGTTTTGTCCAGTTGGGCCATGTGGCCGCCGATGCTCGGGGCTTTTTCCACTAAACAGACCTTGAAACCGGCAGTGGCAAGATCCAAGGACGCCTGAATGCCGCTGATCCCGCCGCCGACAACCAGCACGTCGGCATAATTGCGGTTTCCCAATTGGTTGAAGCCTTGCTGCAAAACGGATTCTGGAATCAGTTCGTTTCCCACTTTTCGATTACCTCGTCATTGGATGCAAGGCCGAACCACGGATCAATCGTTCCAAAGAAAGCCATTTTCCAGCCCGTCGGGGCTGGACGTGGTTCGGCCTGAGAATGGTTTCAAGCGCCGGCTCGGCCTCACTGAGCGGGTCGATCTGGCGTTGAGCTCGGGTCGCCGGGGCCCGGCGCCGACGCTATCGATCACCCAGGTCATTCACGGCTACAAAATAACTATAATATAGCTATAGAAAGTTTTCTGGGATTTGTCAAGAAAAAATCTGACGGAAAACATGCCGGTTTGCCAGGATGCATCGCTGCGGACTTCTTAATAGTTAAATATACATAGATAGTCTTCAAGGAAAAGCTTATCGAGAGGGTTTCCGACGGACTACCAGACGTCGCGCAACTATTGGAAAGTCTTGAAGAACTGGTTAAAGAAGTAAGGAAGCGAGTCGGTTACAAAATGTAACCAACTGATGTTATAGTCTTTCAGAAAAATGATTTCTGAAATATTCATAACCGATGATTTATCTCTGCCTGTATTTCAATTGAAAATTTACCTTCAGCAAAATCTGAATTTTCAAATTTGAAATATGAAATACTATAGCATGATGGGTTACGCCTTCTTTGACAGGCGGGCCAGGGTATTCTGGAGTGTCTTCACCCCGTATTTGGCTGCCAGTGCTTCCAGTCCGATCTCCAGCTCTTCCCGGTCCGCCCCCTCTTCGACTTCCTCTTCCCGTTCTTCGTAGGTCAGGGCATCCACCATACACCATTTGACACATAGGGGTTCTTCTTCCCCCTCACACATGTCACATTTCAGGGGAAGACCGGAATCGGGTTCTTTGAACTCGCTTCGCGACGGGCAGGATGCCCGGCAGAATGAACATTCGTCGTATTCCTTGCCATCAATCGTGTATTTGTCCCGGCCTGCGCATTCGGCCACCGCATGATCTCCCGCGTATATGGGAACGTAAATATCGGCCAACGGATCCCGAATCACCCGAATACGGGATCTGGCCGGATTGTTGCTGCTATATTTCGGTGCCGCGTGAAAGGCGGAGCATATGACTTCGCATGCCCGGCAGCCGTTGCACTTGTCAACATTGATTTTTATGGTTTTGACCTTTTTGGTTTTTCTTTCACCCGTCACGACACGTCCCCCTTCATTGATTTCTGAACCTTGTTGGCCATTGCATCTGCGGAGGCTTCATCCGGACTGTCCGAATAGATCCCCCTTTTGAGAAATTCCTCACCAACATAATCCAGACCCAATTCATGCAGGGATACCAGGGTGGGTATCCCGTCCGCATTCCATCCCTTGAATTTGTAATAGGTGTCCAGAAGTTCCTTTTCCAGTTCGGGAAACCGTTTTTTCCAGTGATTTTCCGGGGGCCGGTCATCTTTTCGTCTCATGCCCCTGCCGATGTTGATGGCCCTTACCAGGGTCCGATAGCGCCTGGCTGCTTGGGCCAGCTTTTCCTCGTCCATGTCGATTCCGGCGCCGGCCGATATGAATTTGGGATAGTTGTGAATATGATACGGCGGTTTCAGGGGAAACGAGGACAGGCCGGCGCACATGCCCAGGGCATCATCGATATAGTGCATCCGCTCCTGCCAGTCCACGATGTCACAACACATCTGAACCGTCGGATAAAACGGCATGGATTTTTCACCGCGTGGTTCCCAGTCCAGGAAAATCTGCTTGAAATGGTCGTCCGGAACCTGGAACCAGTCCTTGACAAATTCTTCCCGCTCCTCTCTTGTCAGAAAGGGGGCCTGGGGAAACTGACCCTCAATCTGGGTGATGTTGATTTTTTCTCCGGTGCAGTACATCAGAAAATAAATGGGATTGAGCATGGACAGTTTGAGCGGAAGCTGCTCATGTTTTTTGATGTTGTTGTGGGCAAATTTGTCTGCGCCTTTGCCGATTTCCTGGGCGGCCCAGTAGGTGCCGTTGGCCAGGATATTGCCGATTCCTTCACGCCGGACGATTTTATCCAGCAGCCAGTAGAACCGTTCCTCATTTCCTTCAGGCAATCCCGGCATGTCCTGATCTGTCAGAATGCCTTCCTGATAAAGCTCCAGGGCAAAGGCCATGACCTGAGGCGTCGAGAATCCATCCACGCCATATTCCGTAGCCCGCTGGGCGATCCGCAACCCGAACTCGAGATCCGAAAAAGCCCCCATTGTATAGGTCAGTTTGGAGAAGCATTTCATCATATAGGCAGGAAGGCCGGGAAGGGAAATCGTGGCCCCGCATTTCATCGGGCAGTTGTAGCAACTGATCAGACGGGTTCGTGCGCTTTCCAGGGTTTTCATCCAGTTGGCGGCAATTTCGTCGTTCCAGAAATCCTTTCTGCGAACGCGGGAATTTCCCCACATGAAATTCTCGGTGTGCCATTTTTCGTCATGCACCATCATTTCCTGTGGAGAGCCCAGTCCGGCCAGAATGGGCATGACATTCGGAATTGGATTTTCGTTGCGGAACTGAATGTATTTCATGACCTCATTGCACAGTTCCATGAATTCGGCCGGTCGCGCCACATTGATGTCCTTTGTTCCCCGGACCACAATGGCCTTGACACCCTTGTCTCCCATAACCGCACCGATGCCGCCCCGGCTGGCACTGGACCGGCCCTGCTCGATGGAGGCAAAGAAGACCCGGTTTTCACCCGCCAGACCGATGGCCGCCACCTGGGCGTTGGGCTCCTTCAGTTCCTTTTTGATGAGCCCGGCGGTTTCAACGGCGCCTTTGCCCTTCAGATGAGCGGCATCCCGTATTTCCACCTGATCATTATGGATGTAAATATAAACCAGACTGGAGGATTTGCCGCGAAGAATCACCTTGTCATATCCGGCATATTTCAGTTCCGGCGCAAAAAACCCCCCCATCATGGAAAACGCCAGTAACCGGGTCTGCGGAGAGATAGTGGTGACAATGGTGCGGTTGCATCCGGTGGCTGGTGTGCCGCATAACAGGCCGGCGCTGACTATGAGCAGGTTGTCCGGAGAAAACGGTTCAGTTTCGGGGGGAACCCGTTCCCACATGATCTTGGCGTTTGTACCCAGGCCTCCCAGATACAGCTCGGTATCTCTTGGGTCAGTCTCTACCCTTTCAATGTTTCCCAGGGTTAAATCAATTTCCAAATTATAACCTGTTTCAGCGTACCGCATTTCTTACCCCTTCTATAATATTCCATTTTATTCTGTGTATTCTGATTCCCACAAAAATCTGTGGTGCATCCAACGCTGACGCTGGTGAAGTCTTTAGAACTTGGTAAAACAACCGCTTTCAGGGTGCAAACAGAAATTCGTGATCAAGTTGCCATGCAATTCAAACAAAAGGCTCTTTGGAGCGGACGGCTGTGAGGCCATCTCCATTTTGAACGGGAAAAGGAAGTTCTCATTCCGTGAATCGATAGGGCTGAACAAGGTGGTGTTCTTGTCATGCCATCCACAGCTTTTCAGATAATGATTTTGGGAAGGCAGCAGGGAGAGAATAAGACTTTTAGCGGATGACGCCTTGAAAAACTTTCGGCCATCCCTGACCGATAACGCCCCAAAATCTTTTTCCTGAAAACTATGGAATCATTTTGATCGCAATATGAAATTACCTGAATCCGTGAAACGCGTTTTGATCAATCATGAGTTGCCGGCGCTTGATACAAAACGGCCTTCATCTGTCACGGGAAGGCTTGGACTGACAAGTTGTTTTATGGCTATGATATCAATATCATAAGCATTTAAGATCGATATTTTTCATTTGCTGTTCCCGCTGCGACATGGTTACGATATAGCTACATCATAACTATGTGTCAAGAAAAAAGTTCGGCAGTGGAATGAGCGGTGCTTGAGGCCAGTTTTTTTAATGCAGAAGGGACAATGTGCAATAACGGGCCGTAACATCAGCGATTCCCGATTGTTTTCAGATTTTTTCCGCAGTAAATTCCATAGCCACATCTATTGCCGCAGGCAGATGTTTCAGCGCATTCAGCAATCCGGTTGCGCGCAATACCCTGGCAATTGGCAAAAATCGCTGTTTGCGCGCGGCAAACAGGGGATCGGTCAATACCTGTTCAAACGCCCATGCCGTCATGCCACGTTGAAATCTGGGTGTAAACCCATATCGTTTGCATAGACTTCTAATATTTCGAACCGTTGTAAATTGTAACCCTTTCCATAAATCGCTTTTTTCAAGTTTTGGAAACAGAAGAACCGTACTTTTCGGGAAAAATGGTACCAGGGGAATGTTGAAATGCGTTTCATAAGGCACGGAGTAGTTGGGGCAACGGTGAATCATGATGCCGTTCGGACGCAGCAAATTGTGCATTGCCAGAAACGCCCGTTCCAGGTCCGACACATGCTCCAGTACAAAATAGGAAAAGATGGGATTAAAATGCGGGTCTGTCGAAAAGTCTTCAATCCCCGACTTGAGCCAGCCACGGGGATCGGTACCCAATAATTTCATCATGTGCAACCCGGCCCCATGTCGATCTCCATAGCCGATGGCCCCCGGCTCAAGAGAAATGATATCAACGCCTTTTGAACGCAACAGTGAATAGCTCAAACCGACTCCGCCACCAATTTCCAATATACGTATCCCCGTCCGCAGGAACGGGGCAATCATCTGCAATGTTTTGGCAGCATCACCCATCAACATATCAAATGTGAGTGACGGCGAAACCGATTTTTTATTTCCACTTGCCGGGTCAAAGGCATTTTCAACAAACTCTGTTTTATTCAACAGTGTGATTTTTTTTCGCCAATCAGGGCATCCAGTTTATCACCGTCAAATCATCCATCAGCCTTGTTTCCCGATCCGGTTTTCACCACAAAAAATGATCAGTTCAGACGTTTTGGCGGTACAGACCAGGGTCATGTTCAGACGTTTGCCCATGTCAACCGCCAGGGCCGTGGGACGGGATTTGCTGACAATAACAGGGATCCGGGCCCGGGCGACCTTTTGTACGAGTTCATAGCTTATCCGGGAAGAAAGAACGGCAATGACGGCATCTGTTAAATGACCATCCAGGAGCAGTTTCCCAATTGCCTTGTCCAGGGCATTATGCCGGCCGACGTCTTCGGCAAATGACAGCTTGTCCAGCCTGGAATCGAGAATCATGACGGCATGGGCTCCGCGGGTGCTCTGGTAGTAAACCTGGTTTCTGATCAGTTTGTCGATACAGGACGGAATCTGATTCATGCCGATCTGGATGGTGTCTTCTGCCGGTATCAGGATCTGAAACAGATCCTTCACAAGCTCCTTGCCGCAGATCCCGCAGCTTGTCTGACTGACAAAACCTCTTCGCTCCAAAATATCCCGGACTTTTTCGCACCGTTCGGGTTTCAGCCGGATATCCACGACATTCGGATCAATATCCCGGCAGAATCCGATGGTTGCAAAATCATTCACGCTATCCACAAGGCCATCGCCGAGACAGAATCCGGCGGCGTGGGGGATTTCTTCACCGGGCGTTCGCATGACAACCGAGTACGGCTTTCCCTCCACCCGGATCAGAAGGGGCTCTTCCAGAATCAGCTCGTGATCGCCGGTCTGACAAATCCCCTTTTCACACCGGATAACGCTGCAATGTTCCATTCAGAATTGTACTTTCCCCTGTTGCGGGTTCCGGGACGACCCGACCCGAACCCGACAGCATTTTTACGCCATGCTTTTTTCCACCAGCTCGGCGATATCCATTGTTCTGATTTGCTCTTCCCGGCCCAGTTCTTTCATCCCGTCTTCGATCATGGTCAGACAGAAAGGACAGGCAACCGCTACGGTCGATACGTTTTTGCGGACAATTTCTTCCGAGCGCTCCGCATTGATTCTTTTGCCAATGGTTTCTTCCATCCACATTCTGCCCCCGCCGGTCCCGCAGCAAAAGCTTTCCGATCCATGGCGGTCCAGTTCCCTGACAACACCTTTGGCGACTGACCGCAGGATCGTTCTGGGCGGGTTGTAAACCGTGTTGTATCGTCCCAGGTAACAGGGATCATGATATGTCACCGCACCGGCCCACGATTCCGTCAGCTTGATCTTTCCACTCTTGACCAGTTGATCGATCAGCTCCGTATGATGGATGACCTCATAATTTCCGCCCAGTTGCGGGTAGTCGTGTTTGAGCGTATTCAGGCAATGGGGACAGGCCGTGGCAATTTTTTTGACATGATAGCTGTACGGTTGTGAGAATTTTCACATTATCCTCCTGATAGGTTATGTTGCTTGGGTTTGTTCATTAAGTATTTCAGATTTTGCCAAATGTCATTTTGACACTCCGGTGGTCCAAATTGGAACCAGGCCCCCGAAATACGATAACTTTCGGATAATGCTATTGGAAAAGCGGCAGAGAGCAATGCCTGCTTCGGCACGCCATTAACTACATTATAGCTACGATGTAGTTATGTCTTGACCTGATGTCAAGAAAAAAATTCAGATGGATTTATCCCGGCCCGGTTCACTCGACATACCATCGCTGTGAAGGATTGAAGATGGTGTCTGAATCCCAAGACCTGAGCACCTCCTGAATCAGGGGAGAGCCTCCATCTGCAATCGTTGCCGCGAAAATTTTCCAAAGCCCCATCGCTGCCCTTGATTGTCGTCAGCATCAAACTGCAAAGACACCTCATCCCCTTCCTTCAAAGACTGAAATTGGCCCGGGCTTAATAAAAATTCCATCCGATTCAGATCTGCATCCCTGGGTCCGCCCAGATGAAAAGCCTGATCGCCGATCCGTAATTCCGGCAGCGCGTCTCGGACCGGAAAGGGTCTGGAACTGGAAAGCGTTATGGAGATCATGTCTCCCAGACTTGTATTTACAGAGGATTGCACGGATTTCACGGCCACGGGACGGGCCGCCGTCAGGTCGATCGGCAGATCTGATCGGGATAACTGGATGTCTGCCAGGTTGATCGCCCCATTGGGCGTACGGTCAAAGGTGAACCGAACCCCGCGGGCCGTTGTCAGGGGCGACTGAAAATCAGCCAGCGGAATGCGGGCAGTCTGCATAATCGGGTGAAAACCGCCCGGCCCTCCCACAGGGCCGCGTAACCCGGTATAGGTCTCAGCCTGGACCGGCGCCGACGGGGCACCGTCCGCGTGGATCAATTGAATGGTGAAATCACTCGTTTCATTGGGCGCATTGGCCCGAACCTGCCGCGAAATCCGGAAGTCCATAGTTTTAAAGCCGGAACTGATGTCATACCCTGTTCCAGTTTCAGCACAATTGGTCTGAAAAAACGTATCCGTGTTGGAAGACCATGTGATCTTGGCTGCCCGCTGAGAGGGGTCATGGTTTTTGACAGGTGCATGGCAGATCTCGATATGCTGGTAATCATTCAGATAACCGTACGTATTGGTGCCGGTAGCCTCCGAAAAGTCTTCAAGGATCACTGTGGCTGCCGCATCCGGTGAGATGGTAAACCCACGGTCGATGGAGGTTACCGCCACGACCTCCTCGGGAAGCGGAAACGACGGATTGAAAAGCATGTTCAATTCAACCTACTGTCCGCTTCGCGATATTGGCGGTATGCGGCACGGGCGCCTTCGCCACCGCGGGAATGCCCCATCAGGCCGACGTGTTTCAGATCCACCCTCCCTATAAAGCCGTCGCTGCCAACCCCCAGTGACTCCGGCGCCCCACCCAAGGTATTCCATTCGTACCACCGATGCAGGTGTTTCAGGATCAATCGCCCACGGGCGAGATTCAAACCCTTATCGCCCGGGACGCCCTGGGCACCGTTGATCCCCCGGTTCGCGTTGACCGAAACAACAATGAAACCGCAGGAGGCCAGGGGTATCCCCAGATATTCATACCCTGCGTGGTTGGGCGTCACCACATACCCGGGAGGACAGATCCCCGCGTGGGAATACAAAATGCTGTCGTCAACCCGCGGATTTTCGCCCGTGCCACAGGCGCCATGATTGCCATGCAGGAAGACAATTACGGGAAAAGGACCCTTTGACAGATCAATCGGTCGGTAAACCCGGGCCCAAAGTTCAATGGGCCGCTGGGCCAGCACATCCGTATCAATTCCCGCCGGAAATTGATACTCTGCAGTTGTAACGTAACGGCCCTGTTGGTGTGGCAGTGTCATAGGAGGCAGCACAGCACCTTTGAACCACGCCACAAAATTGGCCAGCCGCAAAACCTGACCCCATGATCAGGAAAATAATGCCAACATACACTTTGAAACTGGATAGCTGCGTTTTCTTCATCGTTCCCCCCACTGGTTTTGGGAATATGCGAGACGTTATGTTGAGATGACATTCATGACTTTGGTATGTGCGAAACCTTGGTGCACTTCGGCGCCAATAGGCATTGTCAGCCAAATTCCATAGCTTTTAAAATAACCCTGAATCTGTGGCGTTATTTTTTTATAAACGCTAATGATCAGGGGCTTGCCCACCCCCAGGCATGAAAATGATATCTTCCGTAAAAGCCCTGTAGGGGCGACCTGTTTGTAGAAATTGAGGTTTTTGAGCTTTATGTCAAAATTTCATTTTGACACGCCAGTGGCCAAATTGGAACCAAGCCCATTTAGTTCCTGAACGGGAACCCTTTCTCCGTATCTTAAAATTCGAAATTCGAAGCGCGANNCATTCCGACATTTGAATTTGTTTCGAATTTCGGATTTCAATATTCGAATTTTGTCTGAACAGGCGTTTTCGTTAAAGCACTATTTAGGGGCCGGTTTGACATTCCGGGCGTTTTTCGGTTAAATTAAAGAAAACTCACGTTCCCATGAAAGGAGGTATCCCTTGTTTAACACCGCGCTTCGCGCCTACACGGCAAAACGGATCGAAGAAATCGGTTCGGCTGACATCCTGATTGGAATCCCCTGCTACAACAATGAAAAAACCATTGAACATGTCATTCAGATGATTACACACGGTCTGGCAAAATATTATGCCGACCGGCGCTGTGTCATTCAGATTGCGGATGGGGGATCGACCGATGATACACGGGAAACAGCCAAGGAATTTGAAATCAAGCCCTGGCAGGAAAAAATTGTTTCCATTTACCGCGGCCCCGGTGGCAAAGGAACCGCGCTCAGATCCATTTTTGAAGCAGCCAAGCGGCTTCATGTTCAGGTTTGCGCCGTCGTGGACTCCGATCTCCGAAGCATTACGCCGGACTGGGTTCAGCATCTGGTGGATCCAATCCTGAAAAGCGGGTTCCAGTTTGTCGCCCCGGTCTATCTGCGGCATAAATATGACGGAACCATCACCAACAACATTGTGTATAATCTGACCCGGGCTCTGTATGGCAAGCGGATTCGGCAGCCCATTGGTGGGGATTTTGCTTTGGGCCGGGATGTGGCGCAATTTTATATTGAACAGGATGTCTGGGAAACCGATGTGGCCCGGTTTGGTATTGATATCTGGATGACCACCATGGCCATCACCCGGAACTTTCGCATCTGCCAGTCCAACCTGGGTGTCAAGATTCACGATGCCAAAGATCCGGGACAGCATCTGGGGCCCATGTTCCGTCAGGTTCTCTGGACAATCTTTACCCTGATGGAGCAGTGTGAAGCCTGCTGGAAACCCATAACCGGCAGCGAACCCGTCCAGACCCTGGGATTTGAAGGCCATATGGAACCCGAGCCGGTTAATGTGGATGTCGAAGGGCTGGTGCAGTCCTTCAAATCCAGTTACCAGCAGTTTGCACCATTATGGAAAGACATTTTCAGTCCAGCCTGTTTTGATGAAATCAAACTGGCGGCATCTCTCGACACCCAAAACTTTTATATGCCCACCGAATCCTGGGTTCATATCCTTTACGAACTGGCGGCGACATTTCACCAGTGGCAGATCAACCGGTACAAGCTGATCGATTTGATGACCCCCCTGTATTATGCGCGTGTGGCCTCTTTTGTCAGACAGACATCGGATATGACATCGGTCCAGGCCGAAACACTGGTCGAAGAGCAGGCCCAGAAATTCGAGGCACAAAAACCCTATCTGATCCAGGTCTGGAATCGCCGCCAACCCGGGGTTGCGGCCGGCGCCTTGAAAAGCTCACCGGCGTTTGCATCATGATGGCGCCACGGCTGCGTGTCCTATACATTGCGTCAGAAGCCGCGCCCTTTGCCAAAACCGGCGGGCTTGCCGATGTGGCCGGCAGTCTTCCAAATGCCCTGCAACGCCTGAACGTGGATGTCCGCGTGATTCTTCCCGGCTATCGACAGGTTTTGAAACATGCGTCGTCTGGTGATCCGGCCTGGCCCAACCTGACAACCTGGCTGGGTGGGCAAAAGCTGACATTCCAGGTGCGCAACCTGTCGATTGACAATATCGCCCCGATATATGCGATCGATCGGGAAGACATGTTTGACCGGCCGCACCTGTATGCCGACGATCAGGGTGACTATTACGACAATGCCGAACGCTTCATATTTTTTTGTCGGGCGGTTGCGCAACTGATGCATACCTGGGATTTCATGCCCGACATTGTTCACTGCAACGACTGGCATACCGGTCTGATTCCGCTGTATGTTCAGTTGGACCCGGCCCTGCGGCAATGCCAGACACTGTTTACCGTCCACAACCTGGGATATCCCGGGCTGTTTTCAAACGACAAATTTGCATTGACCGGCATCGATCCATCGCATTACCAGCCGGCCGGACTGGAATTTTTTGGACTGTGGAGCATGCTGAAAGCCGGACTGGTATATAGCCGGGCCGTATCGACCGTCAGTCCGACGTATGCGCTGGAAATTCAGACGCCGGACTATGGAAAAGGCTTTGACGGGGTTCTTCGCAGCAGACGGGCTTCGGTATTCGGCATTCTGAATGGCGTCAATTATGATCTGTGGAATCCGGCAACGGATTCTGACATTCCCGCACCGTACTCACCCGGCAACATGTCCGGGAAAGCCATCTGCAAAGCCGGGCTGATTGCGGCATGTCAACTGGACGAAAGACTGATGGATACGCCAATCATCGGTATTGTATCCCGGCTGGACATTCAAAAAGGGATCGATCTGATCATTCCGATATTGCGCCAACTGATGGAAACCCAAAAAGTCGGCATGGTCATTCTGGGTACCGGGGACAGCGGGTTGCAGCAGCAGTTTCAGGATGCCTGCAAACTGTACAAAAATGCGTTTTCGTTCATCGGACGATTTGACGACAGGCTGGCCAGACAGATCATTGCCGGGGCCGATATGCTTCTGATCCCTTCCCGCTATGAACCCTGCGGATTGACCCAGCTTTATGCCATGAAATATGGAACGGTTCCGGTGGTTCGGACGACCGGCGGTCTGAATGACACGGTATCCGAACTGAATGTCATCACAGGTGAAGGCACCGGCTTTACCTTCAAACATGCGGATTCGGCAGACTGTCTGACCGCAATTCAAAACGCCGTCGATGTTTACCGCAGGCTGCCCCTGATCTGGGAACGCGTGATGTCCAATGGCATGTTCATGGATTTTTCCTGGGAAAACGCCGCACAGAATTATCTGTCGCTGTATGAGGAATTGATGATGGACAGAACAACCTGATTCCATGCCCGGGGGCCGGATAGCGATGACTGTCTCAAATGGGAAATGTTTTCTGGCGCCGGATGGTTTTGGGGCGCCACCCATACCGGAATATCCACGGCTGCGAGCATGGGGATGTCATTGTCACTGTCACCCAGCCCGATTGTCCGGATGGGCCCCCAAGCCTCTCTGAAGTATTTTTCAATCTGCCTGACGGCTGTTCCTTTGTCGAACCGGCCATGCAGATGATAAAACCGGCCTCCCGATGTAATATGTAATCCCAGGCGATCTGCCGCCTCCTGAAGCCGGGTCAGTGCATCGGGCCCAGGGGTGTTCAGGCAGAACGGCTCATCGTATTCCCGGTTTGCAGCCCGTTTGGCATCTTCCGGTTTCAGACCGGTCAGTGCCATGATGTCATCCAGGGACATCCGGGAAAAGCCTGTGAGAGACAACCCGGTATCGGCCGCAATCCGTTCCAGAGACTGACATAACCGGCTGTAGGAAACACCGATTGCAACCTGACCCGGCGTTTTGTTTTGCCCGGAGGACACGTTCAGGGATACCGGGCAGTCTGGCGGTATATAAATGCCGCCGCCATTTTCCGAGATATAGGGCCAGGGCAGGTCGATTGACTGCCGAAAATGGTCAATTTCCGAGCGGGTTTTGCTGGTGTTCAAAATAACGGGGATGGACCAGCGGCGGCATTGCGTCAATGCCGGTTCGGCTTCGGCCCAGGAATAGGTTTCGGGGTCAAGCAGGGTGCCGTCCATATCCGTGAAAATGATGGTTCGGCGTGTTGTATCATAAGGCAAAAATGTTTCAGGATACAAATCGGGCCTCTTCCGCCTTGACCGCTTTCTTGATATCTTTATAGATGTCCGGCAGCTTGTTGAAAACCCGTTCCCATGTGACGGTCTGGGGAATTTCAAAAATTTCCCGGCTCATGCGGTTTTCCACGCTCACGATTGTTTCGGCCAGCCCCTGATTCAGATAGGGTTTGAATTCCGGATAGGTGTGTATCACGCGAAACAGTCGCTCCGTGATCAGGCACTGGGTGGTGAGGGTTTCGCCGGCTTTCAGAATACAGTTGCGAAACACCTGACGCACGATGCGTTCCTCGGTGTCCCGATCGTAAATCAGATTGTTGAACCCGGCCACATCGGAATACAACTTGATCTGTTTTTCGGCGACCGCGTTATAGATGACGGTCAGATCCCGAAAAAAATCATCTGAAATCTCAAGTCCTTCCTCCTGTATCAGGGCGTTCATGAGGGTTGTAACGATATCGATGGCCATCCGGTTCAGCCCCTGTTTTTCGTTATCTTCGGAAATATCCTGGTGTTTGTGATCGAACGGTCTTTCTGAAAATTGTACCTGCGCCGGTGAGGAGGCCTTCCGATAGACTTCAATCAGGGTAAATATTTCTGCGCCCCAGTTGGTTGCAAACCGCATCCGTTTCAACAGGTCAGCCGAAAATGCCACTTCTCCGGAAAGCTGGTAATGAAACTGGAGAAGAAAATTGATCAACCCAAGCATTTTCTGGTCTTCGGTTTCCTCGAATTTCTTCTTCAGGGCGATCAGCAGCGGATCGAGCAGCAGTCGTTTGACCCGGCCATACATGCGGCCTTCCGAAATCCGGGTATAAAATGCCTTTGAAAAATCATGATTGCAGACAACGACCGGATACAGCAGGCGATCCAGTTGAATCCGNNAAACATGTTTTTCCCTTTTCCGGGTTCCAGAAACAGAAATCCGGCTTTGTTCAGTTGTTCATAAATATCCAGATAAACCGGCCCGCTATTCCATTGAATGATATAGTCTTTTATCTGGAACCGGGTCAGCAGTTCCTTCAGCATCTTGGCATCCGCTTCGGAAGCGGCATCCAGACCAAAAATGATTTTGTACAGGTATTTGATCTTGGCCAGTTGCTCCAGGATATTTTCAAAAACAGGGGTGTTCTGTTCCGCGGTAAATTCCGATGCCAAAAGGGGCATGATCAGAACCGGTTTTTTGGCAGGCGCATGTTTTCTGAGATTTTTTTTGAGGATATTTCGATCCTGATCGACCAGGATACGAAATGTGACCACTTCATTGATATCGAAATTTCTGTCATGCATGGCATCCCCCTTACCGTGAAAAACCATTCAGTAGGGGCGTGTTCGCCCTCATTTTCATATACGGTGGCGATCAAGCCCTTGATCATGAGCGTTTACCGT
>DFZE01000012.1:293-40277 GCA_002382065.1 Desulfobacteraceae bacterium UBA4064 | reverse complement strand
GGAGTTTTCGTTCAAACACTAAGTATCGAGTAGTGAGATATGAGTGTTGAGAGGCCGTCCGACGGCTGCTCTGCCTGAATGCGGGTTGCGGCGCCTTCAGTCTTCAGCCTTCGTACTTCAGCCTTTACCAATATCCCAGAGGCTGGAAACGCATTGAAACTTTAGCACTTTCCATGCGGTTCACGCAACCGGTTTCCAAATCGGGCCGGAAAAACGGAAAAATCAGTTTCATTCATGGGGGACAATCCAACTGATCCATAGGACATGGTGTACAGGGAAGGGATTTTTTTACCATCGATTATCTGGGATGTATTGTGGGGCAATGCGATAGCTTTTCAGAAAATCATTTCGTAAACTTTCAAACGAACGAGATATCTGATAATCTGAAAATTGGCGTTGAAAGCTGTACTCGGAAATATCTGAAATACGATAATGCATTGCCCCTTGTATGTTTGGGTTCCATGCATCAAGCCTGTGCTTTTTCACGCAACAAATTGTCGAGCGCCTGTTTCAATCCACCGGAAGGATTGACCACAACCGGCCGATCACCAATTTGGGCAGAAAACCGCTCCGAAGATAAATTCTGTTTGTAAACTTCGGTCAGACGATCGGAAAGATTTGCCACAGCCGCTTCAGACAGCTTTCTTTTCTGGGCAAATGATTGCAGATTCAGGACTTGCCCATTCTGAATAAAGGCCATGCCATATTTTCGGGGTGGTTTTCCGATAAACACATAGCTGGTATCAGAACCAGGAATCACCTCCAGAGGGTCTTTCACATCGTTTGCAAGTGTTTCCAGTTCTTTCCTGACTTTTTGGATTTTTCTTGCCGCCTCACTATTTGAATCAAGCGGTGGATAATCCTTTCCCTTGCCAAAAAACCGGTCCAATAAGCCCATGACTGCCTCCTTTCGTTTTTGATTTGACATGCCTGCCCGATTGGCCAATCGGTATCGATGTGTGTTTGATCTTTCAATACCGATACCGGATTGCCCCACCTCCCGATTTGCCGTTAAAATCATCCGAAGGTCATTTTTCGTGGTTTAAATTTTTTCGCGCCAAATTATGAAGAATAGTTTTTTCCGGAAGTTTTCTCCTGCTCAGGCCGCGAATCAATCGCCCAACTGGGCATATCCCGTTTTTCCGGTTTGTGGTAGATGTTTTTTTCATCCCACATCTCTTCCATCCGCTTCAGTTGCCTCACCGCTTTTTCCCCGCCCAGAAAGGCAATGGCAGTAACCAGTGCATTGATCAGGCTGAGAATCGTCACATAGGATTCGATAAAGGAGTCGATATGGCATTGCACTGTCAAGAGGTAGTCCGAACAGGGTGCAAGCGGTGAAAACGGTGAGTCTGTCAGACTGACAACAGTTATTCCCGAGCGGTGAACGGATTCGGCCACCTCGACAGTCAGACGGGTGTACCGGGGAAAGGAAATGGCAATCAGCACTGAGTTTCTGGATATTGTGCTCACTTCCCGCCAAATTTCTCCAGTACCGGGCACGATCAGTCGCACCCGCTTCCCCAAAAATCCCAGTGTGCTGGATAGCAGCACGGCCAGCGAATGGGCGGACCGGAGTCCGATGATATTGATGTTTTCCGTATCCTTGAGGACATGGGCAATGCCAACAATGCGGTCTATATCCAGGTGCTCGGCCGTTTCCAGCAGATTTTTGGAATCCTGTTCAACGACAGATGCGATCAGTTGATGCACGTTGTCAATCTGACTGGCGGTTCGCTTCAGCCGTGAAACCGTGTCAAGCCGGGTGACCAGGGCAGCGCGCAGATGCTGTTTCATTTCCGGAAATCCATCAAACCCCAATGCCTGGGCCAGACGAACGACAGTGGCGTCAGACACACCGGATGCCTCGGCCAACTGGGCCACGGTCATGAATACGGCATCATCCGGATTTTCCAGAATGTATTCGGCCAGCCGGGTCTGCCGTCGCGTCAGTGCGGTTTTGGATTGAGGGAGAAAGGTGACTGTGTCTTTCATTAATTTAAAATACCTGTGTAATGAAATTTTTATTACATTTAAAATAATGATTGAAATAAATTATACAAAATATTACAAATGTCAAGTGGAAAATACGGATGTGGTATTAAATTGGGCGCCTGATAGCCAAAAGCGGCCAGCCCCTCCCTTTAAAAATAAGGGAAGGGAGGGCGTCCAGTTTTGAAGAAAAATATACGAAAATCCGGGTTTCCATTCAGGCGCTGTTTAACACAAAATATCTGTTTTTCAATATCGGAGAAAACAATGAAACACCTTGCTGACACAAAAATCGCCATTCTGACCATCGTTTTGATTTTACCGGGCCTCTTAACAGGTTTAGGGGCCGTCATTTCTGGTACGGCATTCGCCCGCGAATCAACCCTTTCCCGGGATGGTCGAAACGATAGCCCGGTTGTTGCCGATATGGAAGCGATTGTGGAAACCATTGAAGATGAAAAGAAACGAAAAGAACTGGTCAGCCATATTCGGACACTCATCACCGTACAAAATCAAATGGACCGCCCTGAAGACCGGCAATCTTTCAGCATGCGGCTGACAGAAGCCATTTCCCGAACTGTGGAAAAAACGTTTCAGAGCCTGTCATCATTTGAGGACTATATTCCTGAAAAAAACATGATAACCGAATGGTTTCAAACCATAAAATCTGATCCGGCAAGCTTTCGGCCCCTGATCGGGCAAGCCATGCCGGTTGTGATGATTCTGGTCCTTGCCTGGATGGCGGAAATCATGACAGATCGATTGCTTGCCCGCTATCGAAAACAAATCGCGGATCGTGACAGCCAAAACCGGGTCTTCATGCTGGGGCTGGCCCTTGTCAGAGCGGCCCTGAGGCTGGGTTCTTTATTGGTATTTACCATTGTTTCGATTGTTTCATGGTTTTTTATTCGACCAGACCTTTCCGTCAGCAGTATTGCATTTCAAATTTTCATCGTCTATATTGTTGGACGAATCATCTTGATCATCTCCCGTCTGTTCCTGGCGCCATCCGCACCATCCCTGAGACTTGTTTCGCTTGGCAGCAAGGCGTCATTATCCCTGTTTTTATGGATTCGCCGCCTGGTAATTGTCACACTTGCCGGATATCTTGTGGCCGGTACAGCGTTGATGTTCGGATTGCCTTCCCGGGGGTTCTCCGGTCTGATGGACATTTTGGGAATGATCATTCTGGTCATGATGATCGTCCATATCCTCAAAAACCGAACCGGAATGGCGTCCTGGATACGGGGGCCGGAAACGGCGCCCGCTGACCGGAGAACTGTCATCGGATATATTCGACACAGCTTGGCCGCCATATGGCATATTCTGGCTATTTTCTACCTGGTTGGCGCTTTTTTGATCTGGTGGCAAAATATCGACGGGGGGTTCTTTTATCTGATCCGTGGAACGGTTTTGACCGTACTGCTGATGCTTGTTGCGCGCATGGTCATTCATTTCGTATCCGACAGACTGCTTCAGGGCAAGGCGGTATCCCGTTTCATGCAGGGGGAAATTCCCATTCTGGAACAACGCCTGAAATATTATGCGCCCATCATTTTTGTCATTCTGCGTGGCGTCATCACATTCATCACCGCCATCGCCATTCTGGAAGCCTGGAAGGTGGATGCACACCGGTGGCTGGCGGAACCGGTTGTCAGACAATTTCTTTCGGTTATTTTCAGCATGGTCCTGGTTGTTGGCATTGCTGTTGTTATTTGGGAGATTGTCAATATCACCACGGAACACTACCTGGCAGAATGCGGAAAGCCCGGGCATACACCCGAACACGGTGTCCGTCTGCGAACGCTTCTGCCCCTGATCCGGAAAGCCCTGTCGATTGTATTGACGGTCATGGTCATGATGATTCTGTTGTCTGAATTTGGCGTCAATATTGGTCCACTGCTGGCCGGCGCCGGGATTATTGGTCTTGCAGTCGGTTTTGGCGCCCAAAAGCTGGTACAGGATGTCATCACCGGCATTTTTATCCTCCTGGAAGATGCGGTTGGTATTGGTGATGTGGTCACCGTGGCAGGAGTCGGCGGACTGGTGGAAGATATTTCAATCCGCTCCATCCGCCTTCGTGATCTTTCCGGCAGCGTTCACACCATTCCCTTCAGTTCGGTTGATACGGTTACGAACATGACACGGCTGTATTCCTATTATGTGATCGATATCGGGGTTGCCTACCGGGAAGACACGGATCAGGTTTCTGATGTATGCCGGGAAATTGTTGAGGACATGCGTTCCGAGCCGGAATTCACCCCGGATATTCTGGAACCTCTGGAGATATTGGGCGTTGACCGGTTTGACGACTCTGCGGTAATCATCAAGGCGCGAATCAAGACACGGCCAATCCGGCAATGGGCTGTGGGGCGGGAGTTCAACCGCCGGATGAAGAAGCGTTTTGATGAGCTGGGTATCGAAATACCGTTTCCGCATCAAACGATTTATTTTGGTGTCGGCAAAGATGGAAAGGCGCCGCCGGCTTATGTGGATGTTTATGGGCTTAAGGGGGAAGGATTAAGGCTGAAGACTGAAGGCTGAAGGTGCCGCATCCGGCATTCTGGCGGAGCAGCCGTCAGACGGTCAGGCGGATTCTCAATACGCATATCACATCACCAAAAATGAACGGTCGATACGCATGACTCATATCCCGATACGGATCGCACTGGCATGACAAGGAAACACATATGACCCATATTTCAAAGGGCCTGACAGAGATGGACGATGACCCCTTATGGTTCAAGGACGCCATCATTTATCAGTTGCATGTTAAAAGTTTTTTCGACAGCAACGATGACGGGGTTGGCGATTTTCCGGGACTCACCCGAAAACTCGACTACCTGCAGGATCTGGGCGTTTCCGCCATTTGGTTGATGCCCTTTTGTTCAAGCCCCCTGCGCGATGATGGCTATGACATTGCGGATTACCGCAATATTCATCCCACCTATGGCACCCTGCGCGATTTCAAGAAATTTCTGGCCGAGGCTCACCGTCAGGGAATGCATGTCATAACGGAACTGGTGGTCAACCATACATCCGATCAGCATGCCTGGTTCCAGCGGTCCCGTCGCGCCAAACCCGGCAGTACCTGGCGGGACTGGTATGTCTGGAGCGACACCCCAAAACGCTATACCGACGCCCGGATCATTTTTCAGGACTTCGAGACATCCAACTGGACCTGGGATCCCGTGGCCGAGGCCTATTTTTGGCACCGTTTCTATTCGCATCAGCCCGACCTCAATTATGACAATCCCCGTGTCCGTGAGGCAGTGCTTGCCACCCTGGACTTCTGGTACGGGATGGGTGTGGACGGGTTACGGCTGGATGCCATCCCCTATCTGTTTGAACGGGATGGCACAAACTGCGAAAATCTGGCCAACACACATGCGTTTCTCAAGGAAATGCGGGCGCATGTGGACGGCAAATTCAAAAACCGGGTGCTTCTGGGCGAAGCGAACCAGTGGCCCGAAGATGCTGTGGCCTATTTCGGAAACGGTGATGAATGTCACATGGCCTTCCATTTCCCGCTGATGCCGAGGCTGTTCATGGCAATCCATATGGAAGACCGGTTTCCGGTTCTGGATATCCTGGAGCAAACCCCCGCCATTCCGGAAAACTGTCAATGGGCCATTTTCCTTCGGAATCACGACGAATTGACCCTGGAAATGGTGTCAGATGAAGAGCGGGACTATATGTACCGGGTATATGCCCAGGATCCCCGGATGCGGATCAATCTGGGGATCCGCAGGCGTCTTTTTCCCCTGCTGGGAAATCACCGGCGCCGAACCGAACTGGCCAATGCCCTGTTGTTTTCCCTGCCAGGTTCTCCCGTATTATACTATGGTGATGAAATCGGCATGGGAGACAATGTGTATCTGGGAGACCGGGATGGGGTGCGCGCCCCCATGCAATGGAGTGCGGACCGCAATGCCGGATTTTCCCGCGCAAACCCGCAACAGCTTTTTTTGCCGGTCATCATTTCACCGGAATACCACTACGAGGTCATCAATGTGGAGGTGCAACAGGCCAACCCCCATTCCACCCTGTGGTGGATGAAGCGGCTGATTGGTCTGCGAAAACGGTTCAAAGCCTTCAGCCGTGGCACGATTGAATTTCTTTCTCCCGATAACCACCGTATCCTGTCGTTTATCCGCCGCTATGAAAATGAACGGCTGCTGATCGTCAGCAATCTGTCACGGTTTGTCCAGCATGTTCAGCTTGACCTGTCTGCCTACGAGGGAATGATTCCGGTGGAGTTGTTTGGCCGTACCCCGTTTCCCCCCATCATGTCAGCACCCTATTTCCTGTCACTGGGGCCGCACAGTTTTTTCTGGTTTTACCTGACGCCACCACAAACGATTGCCGATATGACGCCTTCGTGTAACCCGGACACCAAAATACCGGCTTTGCCGGTCGACAGTGAAGACGATTTGTTCAATGGCAGGGCCACAAAGCTTCTGGAAGAGATTCTGCCGGGTTTTCTGACCCAGAGCCGCTGGTTCAGCGGCAAGGCCCAGCCACTCAAACATGCCGGTATCCTGGATGTATTCTTTTTGACAAAAGGGTCCCGGCGATGGCCCATCGCGCTGGTTCAGGTCGATTATCTCTCTGGAAATATTGAAATATATACGGTTCCCATGTCCCTGATGACTGAGGAACCCTCCGACATGTCCCAGTCCTGTTCCCAGGCCGTTATTGCCAGAATTCAACCCAAAGACGGACAACCGGCGCTGCTGTTGGTCGATGCACTGACCGATGCACACTTTGGCGAGGCCCTTCTGGAATTTATGGCCCACAAACGGACCCTTCACGGACAACACGGTCAGATGCGGGGCACTACGACCCGTGCGTTTCGCAATATGCCCACAAACGGCCAGATCCTGCCGCCGCCAACTCTGATGCGGGAAGAGCAGAGTAACACATCGATCCGGTTCGGGGATCATCTCATGCTCAAGTTGATCCGGAAGCTGTCTCCCGGAGTCAATCCCGACCTTGAAATTGGACAGATGCTTACCGAAAAACGGTTTTCACACGCTGCACAGATTGCCGGCGCCATTGAGCTGCGGATGAACCATGATGAACCCATGACAATTGCCATCCTGCAGAAATATATCCCCAACCAGGGGGATGCCTGGCGTTATGCCCGGGAATGTCTGGATCAATACTTCAACAATGTCCCGGGCCATGCCCTGCCGGGTTTACCGGCCGCTTTCGCGGCTGACCTCCTGGATGAGGCGCCTTCCGAAGAATCGGCCGGGCTTCTTGGTGATTTTTTGAAATCCGCCCGTCTGTTGGGTCAGCGCACCGCCGAAATGCACCTGTGCCTGGCATCGGAACAAAATCTGCCGGAATTCAAACCCGAAGTATTTACCAAACTTTACCAGCGTGCCCTGTTCCAGTCCGTGCGTACCCAGGTTGGAAAGGTTTTGCCACTGCTGCAGCGGCAGTTCAACCGGCTGCCGGAAAGCCTGTGGCCCCTGGCGGTTTATGTCCTGGAGCATGAAACAGAACTGATGGTTCGCCTGGTGAAGCTTCTTGAAGTTAAAATCAGTGCATTACGCATTCGGTGCCACGGTGATTACCATCTCGGGCAGGTGCTTTTCACCGGAAGTGATTTTATGATCATCGATTTTGAGGGTGAACCGCTTCGACCGATTACGGAACGACGCATCAAACGTTCCGCGCTGCGTGATGTGGCCGGGATGTTGCGCTCGTTTCAGTATGCCGCGTACGCCGCCCTGATGGATCGGCAGCAAAATTCGGGAACACCCGGGATCAGTGAAGACATGGCACACTGGGCCGAGTTCTGGCAGCGTTGGGTGGGGGCGGAATTTCTGAAAAGTTATCTTCAAAACGCTTCCGGAGGTAATTTCATCCCGGAAAGCCGCAGTGAGCTTTCCACCCTTCTGGCCGTATTGCTTCTGGAAAAGGCGGTTTACGAGCTGTCCTATGAACTCAACAACCGGCCGGACTGGGTCGGTATTCCGCTGCGCGGCATTTGTCAACTGCTGGAAGATTTTTAGACCGCACACCCATAAAGGAGATTCAAAATGTCAATGGGTGGTACATCCCCGAGTCATTGCATGGGGCCCACACTTACGGGTGACGGAAGTTGTCTCTTCCGCGTCTGGGCCCCGTTTGCGGATTTTGTGGAAGTTCATCTCCTGTCACCGCAGAATCGGCTGAAACCCCTGACCCGGGACCGGCGCGGGTATCACACCGGTGTGGTGGATGATGTTTTACCGGGTACGACCTATGTGTTTCGACTGGACGGCACTACGGAGCGACCGGATCCCGCATCACGCTTCCAGCCCCGTGGCGTTCACGGGCCGTCGGAGATCATCGATCCGGACTTTGGATGGACAGACACCAACTGGCGCGGTCTTCCCCTGCACCAGTATATCATTTACGAACTGCACGTCGGCACATTCACAATGCCGGGGTCCTTCGATGCCGCCATCACCTGCCTGGACGATCTGGCAACCCTTGGCGTCACCGCTGTGGAACTCATGCCCGTGGCCCAGTTTCCGGGAGATCGAAACTGGGGGTATGACGGGGTCTATCCTTTTGCGGTGCAAAATTCCTATGGCGGCCCAGCCGGACTCAAACGGTTTGTCAATGCCTGTCATGAACGGGGCATGGCCGTGGTGCTGGATGTTGTCTATAACCATCTCGGCCCCGAGGGGAATTATTTCCGGGATTTTGGACCCTATTTTTCAGATACCTATCAAACGCCGTGGGGAAGCCCCATCAATTTTGACGGCCCTTACAGTGACGAGGTGCGCCGATACTTTATCGAAAATGCGGTGTACTGGATAACCGAATGCCATGTGGATGCCCTGCGGCTGGATGCGGTTCATGCCATTTTTGATTTCTCGGCCCGACCATTTCTGGCGGTGTTGGCCCAAACCGTCAAAGGTCATGCCAGCACCCCGGGACGGCATATTCATCTGATTGCCGAAAGCGCCCTGAATGACATCCGGCTGATTCGGTCGCCCGATCTGGGCGGCCTGGGCCTGGATGCCCAGTGGAACGATGACCTGCATCATGCCCTGCACGCCGTAATGACGGGTGACCGTCGGGGATACTACTGCGATTTTGGCCGTTTTGACCAGCTGCTTGCGGCTCTTC
Source organism: Desulfobacteraceae bacterium UBA4064 (assembly GCA_002382065.1). Classification (GTDB taxonomy): domain Bacteria; phylum Desulfobacterota; class Desulfobacteria; order Desulfobacterales; family Desulfatirhabdiaceae; genus UBA4064. The sequence continues at coordinate 31,151 of DFZE01000012.1, read as the reverse complement.
GGGACGGATTTGTATATACCGGTCAGTATTCCAGATACCGCAACCGATGTCATGGCAATTCCTGCCGCGCCATCCCTCCGCATCGTTTTGTTGTATTCGCCCAGAATCATGATCAGATCGGCAACCGTCTGCAGGGGGATCGACTGAGCGCGGTCCTTTCCTTTGACGCTCTCAAAATGATTGCGGGTCTCATTGTGCTGTCTCCCAATCTTCCGATGCTCTTCATGGGCGAGGAGTATGGTGAAACCGCGCCGTTTCCCTATTTTGTCAGTCATACGGATCCCCAACTGATCGCGGCGGTCCGGAAGGGACGCCGCGAGGAGTTTGCATCCTTCGAGTGGGATGGCGATATGCCGGATCCCCAGGCCGAAGAGACCTTCCAAAGCGCCAAACTGAAACCGGAAAGGCGGCTTGCTCCGGGCAGGCATCACCATCTGTGGGAATTTTACCGCTGTCTCATTTCCCTGCGCCGGAGTATCGGTGTCCTTCTCCAGCCGGATCCATTGCGTATGGCCGTATCCCGGATTGGCAGCCAGCGGATCGGCATCATCCACCATTGGTCTGATATGGTGGAGGTCTGCATTGTCTTCTACACCGGGGAACAACCGGTTTCGGTCCGGATTCCCCTTTCTGCAGGCTCCTGGAAAAAAGTGTTGGACAGTATGGATGTGAAATGGGGGGGCTCCGGAAGCGTACTGGCAGACACAATTCAATCAGAAGGCGATGTCGGAATGACGATGTTGCCGTACACGTTTCTGGTGCTCGTCAAACACATTTCCGAAAGGTGAGTGACATGGAGAAGTTCATCTGTATTCATAGCCATTTTTATCAACCCCCACGCGAAAACTCATGGCTGGAGACCGTGGAACTTCAGGATTCCGCATATCCATACCACGACTGGAATGAACGGATTACGGCCGAATGCTACCTGCCCATGGCAACGTCCCGACTGCTGGATGAACAGGGTTTTATCCGGCATATCACCAACAATTACGAAAAAATCAGCTTCAATTTCGGGCCGACCCTGCTTGCCTGGCTGGAACGGCGCGCACCGGATGTGTATGGCGCCATTCTTCAGGCCGACCTGGAAAGCCGCAAGCGTTTTGGCGGTCATGGATCGGCCATTGCTCAGGCGTACAACCATGTTATCATGCCCCTTGCCAACCGGCGGGACAAGGAAACCCAGGTTGTGTGGGGTATCCGGGATTTTGAGCATCGCTTTCAGCGGTTTCCCGAGGGCATGTGGCTTCCGGAAACAGCGGTTGATCTGGAAACTCTGGAAATTCTGGCGGCGCATGAAATCGATTTTACCATCCTGTCACCCCGTCAGGCCGGCCGGATGCGGCATTTCAACGACAATGACTGGAAGGATGTCAGCGGCGGCCAGATTGACCCGTCACGCCCCTATCGGCTGCATCTGCCATCCGGAAAATCCATTGCCGTATTTTTTTATGACGATCCCATCTCCCGGGCCGTGGCCTTTGAAGGACTGCTCTCCAACGGAGACCGCTTTGCAAACAGGCTGATGGACGGATTTGACGATGACCGCGGGGAACCCCAGTTGGTGAACATTGCCACGGATGGCGAGAGCTATGGACATCATCACCACAAGGGGAATATGGCATTGGCATTTGCCCTGCATAAAATTGAATCCAATCAACTGGCCCGGAACACCGTTTATGGCGAATACCTGGCGCTGCATCCGCCCCAGTGGGAGGTGGAGATTATCGAAAATACGTCCTGGAGCTGCGAGCATGGCATCGATCGATGGCGCCGGGATTGCGGGTGCAACTCCGGCGGACGACCGGGCTGGCACCAGGCATGGCGCACCCCGCTACGGGAGGCACTTGACTGGCTTCGGGATTCCCTTGCGCCGGCCTACGAAGATAAAATGATGACCCTTGGATTAGATCCCTGGAAAACCCGGAATGACTATATCCGGATTGTCCTGAACCGGGAGCCGGATGCCGTGGATGCGTTCTTCATGAAACGAATCCGGCGATCCATGACGACAGAGGAAATGATACTCACCATCAAACTGTTGGAGCTTCAGCGGCATGCCATGTTGATGTATACCAGTTGTGGATGGTTTTTTGACGATATTTCCGGGCTTGAAAGTGTCCAGATCATGCAGTTTGCCGGCCGCGCCCTCCATCTGGCCAAGGAAATTTTTGGAGACGGTCTGGAGTACCGGTTCATGGAGCTTCTTGAAAAGGCGACCAGCAATATCCGGAATTATCAAAACGGCCGTCGTACCTACGAGAAATTTGTCAGGCCATCCATGGTGGATCTGGACACGGTTGGGGCCCATTATGCCATGCGATCCCTGTTTGAGGAATATCCCCGGCAGGCCAGTGTACACTGCTACTCGGTCGAACAGCATTTTTACAAATCCCTCGTGGTCGGCCGGGCCAAACTGGCAATGGGACAGGTGGGCATCATTTCTACCATTACCCGGGAATCGGCATACCGGTGTTTTGGGGCCATCCACTGGGGGGATCACAACATCAGTTGCTGTATCAGCCCCTGCGACGCGGAAAGCCTACCCGAAGAGACGTTCATAGATGAGGTATTCGAGGTCTTTCGCCGGGCCGAGTTTCCCACCGTGCTGCTTCTTCTGGAAAAAAAACTGGGCGCATCGACATATTCGCTCAGGCACCTGTTTCGGGATGAACAGCGGCGAATCCTTCAGATTGTGCTGGAAACCAGCCTGACCAATGCCGAGGCGGTGTATCGTCAGATTTACGATACCAATGCCCCGCTGCTGCTTTTTTTACAGGATCTGAATGTGCCAGCGCCCCGTGCATTGGCAGCCGCCTCCGAATACCTGCTGAATGCCGCCATCCGTCGGGCCTTTGAAAATCCGGTCTTCGACCTGAACCCGATTCGGCAATTTCTGGATGCCGCGGCCCTGCACGGTGTGACCCTGGACCCGGATTTTCTGGAAATCGCCATCCGCAGGCGAATGGAGCAGATGGCCGATGATTTTCAGAAACAGCCATCCGGGACAGAGGTGTTGTATCAGTTGGATGCCATCGCCGATCTGCTGCCGGATTTTCCATTTGAAGTCAATCTGCGCACGGTTCAGAACATCTACTATAAAATCCTCAAGGAAGTCAGTCCCCGGATAAAACAAACAGCCGATACCGGTGAAACACAATCACATGAGTGGATGGTCATATTTCAGAAGCTGGGGAACAAAATCGGCATAAGCACCGAATAGGGAGGAAATACCGTCACCTGGTCGGATAAATCGCAGAACTGCGGATGCCGAGGCCGGCAGGGTCAGCAAAAACAGGATCCGTCGCAGTTTCATTGGTTTTGGCTAATCCCGTTTTTGCGATCGTTCCTTGTCAAGCTCTTCTTTCGTCATGGTCCAGAAGGGTTTGCCATCACCGGTGAGGCGCACCTTGTATTCAAAAAAGTCGCCTCTGGATATCTTTGAGGCAATCACAACGTCCTCGTTGTTGATTTCGACCCAGACGCCCTTGACCTTGACCCGATCCCCTTTTTTAAGTCCGGTCTCATCCGGATTGACAAACCATTTCGGCCCCAGGTGAACCGTCACGACATCACCATCGGGGTCCTTGACCAGAACCGCCACGCCAGGTGACATGCCGGGAAATGGAACAACTTCCTTGAAGCCGGTCAGGGTTCCCTTGAAGCTGTCCCGTTCACTGGGAACATACAGCCTGTCGTATTTCCCCCCCCTTTCCCATCCGCCCATATCCTGATTCTCTGCTGCAACTGCGGGCAGAACCGTCAGAGCGATCATAATCATCGTGAATACAGCCAGTTGTACAGGATTCTGTTTCATGGAATTACCTCAATTCTGGTTTAAGACCTATGGAAATAATGAAAACCACAAATTTATCGTGAAAATAATTTAACCACGAAATACGCGAAACGCACGAAAAAATTTGGAAAGGCGTGAAATTGTGAAACCATTGGGGTCTGTCGGGCCTGCTGCACTATGAACCTGTTGTTTTCACCACATGGCAACGGCCCTGGCCGGTGATCCGTCGGATTCCGGAATCAGAAGTGGCAGACATATCAGGGTGAACCCGGTGTCCGGCAGACGTTCCAGCATGCACAGATTTTCAATCAACAGAATGTTCTTCTGAAAAAACGTATGATGGTTGGTATAATCGGTTGAATCAACCGGATCCACCGATGCGGTATCCATGCCAATGGCTTTGGGTGAAAAATTGGCCAGCCATGATGCGGCAGCGGCAGACAGCACCGGGTATTCCGAGAAATACCGGTCGGTTTCCCAGAACCGGCTCCATCCGGTATGAATCAGAATGATTTCCGCAGATTCAATCCGCGGCTGATATGGCATCAGGATATCGGTTTCAATCCGGTCTCCTGCCGACACGGACAGGGACAATACACAGGCCCGGCCAACAAACCGATCCGGCGGAAACCGGTCCAGCGTCAACCCGCCGGAGATCATGTGTGCCGGTGCATCCATATGGGTACCGGCATGGGAGGGCATGCTCAGATGGGCTTCTGAAAATCCATGGTTTTCAATCCGGGCTGTCCGGGTGACGGTGACGGACCGGGACCCCGGAAAAACCGGCATGTTTGAATGCAGCGGATGACTGAGGTCAACCATTTGAATCATGGCATCAATCCGTACAGAGAATCGACGTCATGGTCGGCCCATCGATGTTGCCACCACTCAGAATGATGCCAACCCGCCCGGCCGGCTTTACGGAACCGCTCAACACGGCCGCCAGCCCCAACACACCGGAAGGCTCCACCACAATTTTCATGCGGTAAAACAAAAACCGAACCGCATCCCGGATCGCCGATTCGGACACCGTGACCATGTCGTGAACATATTCCAGAACCAGTGGAAATGTCAGTTTCCCCAGGGAATGTGTTCGGGTGCCATCCGCAATGGTCCGGGGATTTTGAACCGTTTGCAGGGTTTTGGTATGAAATGACCGTGTCGCATCATCGGCCAGATCCGGTTCAACCCCGATGACCCGGCAGGTGCCACCCATTGCCCGGGCGGCAATGGCGGATCCGCTCAACAGGCCCCCGCCCCCGCAGGGAACCAGAAGCATATCCAGGGTTTTCAGCTCTCGAAACATTTCCAGGGCCGCAGTCCCCTGACCGGTGATCACATCCGGATGATCGAACGGCGGAATCAGGGTACACCCGTGTTCAGCCGCCAGCTTTCTGGCCACGTCTTCCCGTGTGGTGATGTCCGGATCATATCCCACAACGGTTGCGCCATACCCTTCGGTTGCCGCCCGCTTTGTCACGGGCGCATCATCCGGCATGACCACAATGGTTTTTATGTTCAACAATTGCCCCACCAATGCCACAGCCTGGGCATGGTTACCGGATGAAAAGGTGATGACGCCGGCCTGTTTTCCCGAATCCGAAAGCCTGGAAATGGCATGGTATGCCCCCCTGAACTTGAATGCCCCAATGCGCTGAAAATTTTCACACTTGCAATAAATATCGGCCCCCGCCATCCGGTTGAGCGTTCGGGATGTCAGAATTGGCGTGATATGGGCATGGCCGTTCAGAATCGCTTCCGCTTCCAGCACACGGTTGAACCATTGGGTATGGGATTGATCGATCGGGGGAGACATGGATGCTCCTGTGAAAACAATGATTTTTGAAGGATGAACATGAAATAAAAAAGGGAATAATCCTGGCGGACTATCCCCTTTTTCAGTTTCTGGCCTGCATAAACCGTGCTGCAGGATATTAAAACCTTATCTCTGGGCTGATCGGGGGGCCTTTCCTGCCAGAGGATTATAGATTTTCATGATGGCAAACTTCATGACATCGATGGTTTTCATATTGCAGATAATATCAAAAACGGTTTTTTCCGCCGCTTCGGGAAGAACGCATGCATTGTTGGCGTCAAATGGCATATCCGGAAAGCCTTTGGCCATTTTTTTCTGTTCCTTCTCCGACACCTTCACCTGAATGGCTTTTTTGCCGTCAACCTCCTTGATATCTCCGGATAGACCGACATCGGAAAGTTTCTTAATTTTTTCGTCATCCAGGAAAATGTTGATTAAATATTCTGCCATAAGTTCTCCTCCTGTAAATTTGATAAAAAATAAACAGACACCCTGATTCTGACTTTTTTCAATTTTTTTCATGAATGCTGTTTCTTATATTATGCCAATCCGGTTCTGTCAAGAGAGGATACACCGGGCAGACGGGTTATGCATGTCGCCCGATTGTGTGATGGGCAATCAATTGAACACGCCGGCTTCAATCCGGCTACTTGAAGATTTCGGGATTGGTGCGTTTTTTGATATCCCGGTATATTTTCTGGCTGGGGGTCATGGTTGAATTCAGGGCATCATCCTGTTGTTTCATCTTTTCATGATACGCCTTGCCCTTATATTTTTTATGCCGGTAATGTGTGGCACCGGTTTCATTGTCCGACCTGCCGTTTTTGGCAGGGACATCTGCCGGCTCGTCCTCACGATATCGGCCATCGCCGCAGTCCCGGTAAATTTTGCCGTTGATATCCAGATACCGACCCTTTTGGGGATGATAGAATATGGGATAGGTGGTGGTTGACGACATGCTTCCGGTTGAGGATTCCAGTTTCACCCCTTCTGAAGCCCATCCCACAATCGAATCCGATGAAAAAGCGGGTTGATTGATCATCATAGCCAAAAGCAGAATTACCATCATTCCGAAACCCGTATCCAAAACAGATCGCGTGACCGGTTTCATCTGGCCCCCATGAGATATTTGATATTTGAGATTTCAGAAATTTCACACAAATCCACGATGACCCAAATCAGATATCAGAGGAAATCAGGAAAAACAAGTATGGAATATTGAAGTGGATGCGATGAAATCGAGGGCGTCATGACCGGCATGTTTTTCAGTGTTTACAAACAAAAAAGCCCTTATGGAAGCATGTTCCATAAAGGCTTTTTTTTGGGGGGTGGTGCCGAAGGGGAGGCTCGAACTCCCATGAAGGCTCCTTCACTAGACCCTGAACCTAGCGCGTCTACCAGTTCCGCCACTTCGGCATAAAACAAAAAAGAAGATTGCTTTAAAAACAATTTCGTTCTAAATACATATGTTTTAATTTGTTGTCAAGATGATAATTCAGGACAAGACACCATTCATGAAAATTATAGACAATCTGGAAGCAATATCCCGTCCGTTTCACAATGCGGTTATCACCATTGGAAATTTTGACGGCGTGCATATCGGACATCAGGCCCTGTTTCACGAAGTGGTTGAAAAGGCGGATGCCATTGGCGGAACCGCCATTGCCATGACGTTTGAACCCCATCCGCTCCGGGTACTCAAAAAAAACGGTAATCCCCCGCTCATCACCCTCTATGAGCAGAAAGCCGAACTGATTGCCAGTTCCGGCATCGATGTATTGATCTGTATCCCGTTTACGTCCGAATTTGCCAATATATCCGCAGATGCGTTTATCCGGGATATTCTGGTGAAGAAAATCGGCGTCACAGCCATTGTGACCGGTAAGGATTACACCTTTGGCAAAAACCGCGAAGGAAACCTGCATTTCCTGAAACGCCTGGGGTCCGAATTGGGCCTGGAGGTCATTGTCTCGGACTGGATTCAAACCGGAACATGCCCGGATCGCATCAGCAGCACCCGGATACGCGAACTGGTCACGGGTGGGGAGATGGAAACCGCCCGGAAACTCCTGGGCAGACATTATCAGGTTCGCGGCACCGTTGTAACCGGCCGGAACCGGGGCGCCAAGCTCCTGGGCTTTCCCACCGCCAACATTCATCTTCAGGATGAAATCTGCCCCAAAAGCGGTGTCTATGCGATAACGGTTGACTGCCTGGGCAAAACATTCCAGGGCGTTGCCAACATTGGGTACAGCCCGACATTCTCAGACAATCTCTTTACGGTCGAAGTTCATATCCTTGATTTTCATAATGATATTTATGGAAAACGGATTCGGGTGAATTTTGTCAAACGGATCCGGGATGAAAAGAAATTTTCCGGATTCGAGGCCCTGTCCCAACAAATTCGAACCGATATCGAAGACGCCCGAAACATTCTGTCTTTTCGCCACCTGTCTGATGAATCCTGTTAAACTCTGGATATCTCTGGCGGCAGGTGTGGCCATATCGGCGCTTGCACTGTTTCTGGCATTCCGAAACGTGCCGATGTCGGAACTGTCTGCCTATTTTCAATCCATTGACCTCTGGTGGGCCGGCATCACGGCCATACTGGTGCTTGCCGGGTTTGCCATTCGGGCCTATCGGTGGAAACTGATTGTGGAAACGGCCGCAACACTTCCCTACTGGAAGGCATTTCATCCCCTGATGATCGGATTCATGATGAACTGCATTCTTCCGGGTCGGGTGGGAGAAGTGGCAAGGCCGGTCATCATTCAAAAAAATGACCTCATTCCCTTTTCAACCGGCCTTGCCACTGTCGCGACCGAACGGATGCTGGACGCCCTGGTCCTGATTGTGCTTTTTGTCTGGATGATGACCGCTGTCGATATCGATCCATCGTTTCAGATGACGGTCGGAGATATTGTCCTGAACCGGGATACCCTGATGAGACTGGCATCCGGAACCGTCAAACTGAGCATCGTGCTGATTCTCGGGATTTTGACTGTCAGCATCGATGTCTCCCGAAACTGGATCTGCAGCCTGGTCAACCGGCTTCCGGTCCTGGCGTTGGGCCATTCCGGATGTCATCATTTTTTGGAATGCCGGATCAGCCGTCCCCTGATTCGAATCATTCATCATGTGGCCGGCGGCTTCAGGCTGATCAAATCCCCTTCCAAATTGGCAAACTGCATGGTATTGTCACTGGTTATCTGGGGACTGGCCGGACTGTCCTATTATACCATGTCCATCGGATCACCGGGCATCGGGCTTGGCTTTTGGGAAATGTCCATTGTCATGATCATTGTCTGTTTTTTTATCGCCATCCCGTCGGTTCCGGGGTTTTGGGGAATCTGGGAGGCGGGGGGTGTATTTGCCCTATCACTGTTTGGCGTCTCTGCTTCAGACGCCGCCGGATTTACGCTGGTCAACCACGCCGTACAGATGTTTCCCATCATTCTTGTCGGATTGATTTCCGTCATGTTGACCGGCATCAACATTTTTCATCTGGGCCGCGAAGCCCGAACCATATAGCATCATGGAATCATTTAAAATATATACATTTCCGGATGAAATCCTGCTTAAACCTGCCGAACCGGTTCTTGATATCGATGGAAACCTTCAAAAAGCAATTGATATCATGGCCAAAACCATGTATCAGGCCCCTGGTGTGGGCCTGGCGGCAACCCAGGTGGGTCTGAACCGGCAGCTTCTGATTTATGACATTCAACCCCGCGATGAAACGCCGTTGTTGTCCACCCTGATCAACCCGAGAATCATTTCTCACGAAGGTGAAATCATTTCTCCCGAGGAAGGCTGCCTGAGCGTTCCGGATTTCCGGTCCGATGTCAAACGCTTCGAACGGATACTGGTGGAGGCTGTTGACAGGGACGGGAAACCCGTCCGCATCGAAGCAGAGGGGTTTCATGCCATTGTCCTCCAGCATGAAATCGATCATCTGAACGGCATTCTCTTTATCGACCGGATCAGCGCATTGAAACGAAGCCTGTATAAAAAACGGGTGCTGAAACGGCTGAAGCAGAAAAAACCATGAAATCCCCCCTGAATATCATATTTATGGGCACACCGGAGTTTGCGGTTCCGGCACTGGAAGCCCTTCACCGGTCCCCTCACCATGTGGTCATGGTGGTGACACAGCCGGACCGGCCCGTCGGCAGAGGGAAAAAAATTCTGGCGACACCGGTCAAACAGGCCGCACTGGGCATGGGCTATCCTGTTTTTCAAACCCTGTCGCTCAAAACACCGGATTCCCGGGACAGTCTTGCCAAAGCCGCTCCGGATGTGATCGTTGTGGTCGCGTATGGCCAGATACTGCCTGCCGCCATTCTGGAAATTCCCGCGCTGGGTTGTCTCAATATCCATGCATCGCTTCTGCCCCGCTATCGGGGACCGGCGCCAATTCAGTGGGCCATCATCAACCGGGATGCCGAAACCGGCGTCACCATCATGAAGCTGGATACCGGTCTGGATACCGGGGATATCCTTCTGACCCAGTCCACGCCCATCCATCCCGATGACACGGCGGCAGACCTTCATGACCGCCTGGCAGTCATGGGATCGGCCCTGCTTCTGGAAGCCATTGCCGATATCGGGATGACCTATAAATTTGCATCCCCCCAGAATCATGCCCTGGCCACCTATGCCCCCATGCTGAAAAAATCGGATGGTCATATTGACTGGAATCAGTCTGCAGAAGATATCGATGCCCGGGTTCGGGGAATGGCGCCATGGCCGGGCGCCTATACCTTTCTGGATGACAAACGCCTGAAAATTCATGAGGTCAGACCTGTGTCCCTGACCGCTACCCATCCGCCGGGAACCATCATTCCCGGACCCTCCGATGAGATATGGGTGGCCTGTGGCAGTCATGTCCTGGCGATTTTGGTGGTTCAGCCGGAATCCGGCAAACGCCTGTCAACCGGTGTGTTTCTGAAAGGCCACCCGATACCGCCCGGGACCCGGTTGTCCTGATGATAAAAACCATTCCGCCCGCCATTTCATCAGATTCCCGCAGCCTTGCATGGAAAATTCTGGTTTCGCTTTCAAAAAGCGACAAGACCCTGGACAGCATCCTGTCCGATCTGCTGGATAAAACCCCTGGCATTTCCGCATCCGACCGGCATCTGATCTATGCCATTGTGTATGGCGTGCTGAGATCCCGAGCCAGACTCGACTGGATTTTGGGCAAATTTTCAAAAACCCCGCCGGGTCGGCTTGATCCGGATATTTTCTGGATTCTTCGAATTGGCCTGTTCCAGATTCTGTATCTGGATCGCATTCCGGACTCGGCCGCGGTCAATACATCCGTCAACCTGGTCAAACAGACCGACAAGCCCTGGCTGACCGGTTTTGTGAACGGCGTGTTGCGGCAGGCCATTCGTCAACATGAATCCATCACCTTTCCGGATATTGAAAAAAATCCGGTTCAGGCGATTTCCATCACCCGATCCATGCCCGAATGGATCGTTACCCGATGGATTGACCGGTTTGGCGTGTCGGAAACCGATGCATTGTGTGCCTTCCTGAACACCATTCCCCCCATCACCCTTCGTACCGACACCCGGAACATCGACAGACAGACCCTGGCGCAAAAACTGATTCATCAGGTTGATAAACTGACCCTGACAGATGTTTCTCCCGATGCTATCCGGCTGATGGGACTCAGTACCCGCATCGACCAACTGTCCGGATTTGACCGGGGAGAATTCCAGATACAGGATGAGGCCGCCCAACTGGTCAGTCTGATGGTGAATCCGCAACCGGGTGAAACCGTTCTGGACGCCTGTGCCGGAAAAGGCGGAAAAACCGGACATATGGCCCAGTTGATGGCCAATCAGGGACAGATATTTGCCGTGGATATGCTGTCGGACAATACGATCCGGTTGAATGCCGAAATGCAACGGCTCCGGGTGACCTGTGTCACCACACAGGTGCATGACTGGGAATCGGATACAAAACCGGATCTGCCGGAACGCTTCGACCGGATTCTGGTGGATGCGCCCTGTTCGGGCCTTGGGGTGCTGCGACGGAATCCGGACATTCGGTGGCGCACATCCCGCCAGAATCTGAAAGTCTTTCAGGACCGCCAGAAATGGCTCCTGGACAGGACCATTGCATGGTTGAAGCCCGGAGGACATCTGGTGTATGCCGTATGCAGCATGGAACCGGAGGAAACAGACGCGGTGATTCAGGCCATTCTGGCAAACCACCCCGGGATGGCTGTGGACCCCGTGCCTGCCGGCTTGCCCGATACGGCGGCGCCATTGATTGAGTCGTCAGGATATCTGAGGACAATTCCCCACCGGTGCAACATGGACGGTTTTTTTGCCGTCAGCCTGGTAAAAAGGAAGGAGAATTAACCATGAATATACTGATCACCGGAGGCGCCGGATACATCGGCAGCCACACCTGTATCGAACTGCTGAATGCCGGCCACACCCTGACCGTTGTGGATAACCTGGCCAACAGCAAGATGGAGTCCCTCAGGCGGGTCGAAAAAATTACCGGAAAGACGCTCCGGTTCCATCAGGTGGATCTGACGGACCAGCCTGGCCTGACCGCTGTTTTCAGGGCGGGTCAGGTGGATGCCGTCATTCATTTTGCCGGCTACAAAGCCGTGAACGAGTCGGTTGAAAAGCCCATGCTGTACTATCGGAACAATGTCATGGGCAGCATTGTCCTGTTTGAGGTCATGGCCGCATTCGGGGTAAAAAATCTGGTGTTCAGCTCCTCCTGCACCGTATATGGCGATCCGGCCAGTGTGCCGATCCGGGAAGATTTTCCGCTCAATCCCGCCAATCCCTATGGCCGGACCAAACTGATGGTCGAGGACATGCTTCGGGACATGGCGGTTTCGGACCCGACCTGGAACCTGGCGATCCTGCGATATTTCAACCCGGTTGGCGCACATGAAAGCGGGCTGATCGGTGAGGATCCCAATGACATTCCCAACAATCTGCTGCCTTATGTAGCCCAGGTGGCTGTGGGCCGACGCCAGGCGGTGCGGGTTTTTGGCAATGACTATCCCACACCCGATGGCACCGGCGTCCGGGATTACATTCATGTGGTAGATCTCGCGGCCGGCCATCTGTTTGCACTGGAACGCCTGAAATCCAATCCCGGTATCCTGACTCTCAACCTGGGAACCGGAAACGGGACCAGCGTTCTGGAAATGATCGCGGCCTTTGAAACGGCATCGGAAAGACCGGTACCCTACCAGATTGTCGGCAGACGGGCCGGTGATATTGCCCTTGCCTATGCCGATCCATCTTTGGCATTTCAGGAAATGGGATGGAAAGCCGAACGGGATATTCTCGACATGTGCCGGGACGCATGGAAATGGCAGTCCAAAAATCCGGATGGTTATTTGACGTAAACCTCTGAACACTTCCGGTATGCCGGTGTCCACTATGTCCATTGAGGTACAATAAGACTGAAGACGGTGGATGAAGGCACATTCCAGACGTCCATATCATCCACCCGGTCCACTCAGTCCATGAACACGATAACAGGAGTAATATCAGATATGCCCGAGCTGTTTGGTACAGATGGCATCCGGAATGCGGTCAATGAATATCCCATGACCGCTGAAATGGTTCTGTCCATCGGAAAAGGAATTGGCCGGTTTTTTGCCGGCAGTGGGCCATCGCCCATTGTCATTGGAAAGGATACCCGGCTTTCCGGTGACCTGTTTGAACATGCGCTGGCTGCCGGCGTCAGTGCATCCGGAACCGATGTGCTGCTTCTGGGGGTCATCCCCACGCCGGGTGTTGCCCATGCGGTCAGATTGCTTCAGGCAAAAGCCGGTATTGTCATATCCGCATCCCACAACCCCTGGACCGATAACGGCATCAAGGTCTTTGATCCGGCGGGTTTCAAACTGTCCAGGTCAGCGGAACAGGTACTTGAACAGGTGATTCTGGGTGCTGAAACATCTCAAAAGTATCCGACATCCAGTCAGTCCGGCAGAATCCGGTTTCATCATGACACATGCGCCAACTACCGCGATTTTCTGATCCGGACCGCATCCGATGATCAATTTTCATTGAAGGGCGTCCGCATGGTGGTGGATTGTGCAAACGGGGCCACGGCTCTGGTGGCTCCGGATGTTTTCAGGCGCCACGGGGCATCTGTCGCGGTATTGTCAGCCAGTCCGGATGGCCGGAATATCAATGAGGGGTGCGGGTCCGAGCAACCGGCGGCGATGGCGGCATCGGTTCAGAAAACAGGCGCTGCGGTCGGGTTTGCATTTGACGGGGATGGCGACCGTGTGGTGATCTGTGATGAAACCGGTGCCGTTTTGACCGGAGATCAGGTCGTCGCGATCTGTGCCAGGCATTTCAAAAATTCCGGTCGCCTGCAAAAAAATGTGGTGGTGACAACCGTCATGAGCAATATGGGACTCCGGTCGGCATTGAAAAAGATGGACATCCGGCATGTCGCCGCCGGGGTTGGCGACCGCCATGTGGTGGAAGCCATGAAAAATGCCGGAGCGGTTCTGGGCGGCGAAGATTCCGGACACATTGTTTTTCTGGATCGCCATTCCACCGGGGATGGCATTCTGAGCGCTATCGAGATTCTGAACATCATGACCAGCGAAAATCGGCCGCTGTCCGAGCTGAAACAGATTATGACCATCTTTCCCCAGGTCATGATCAACGTCCGGGTCAAAACCAAACCGGCGATCGAATCCCTGTCCGGTGTCAACCAGATGATTCAATCCATCGAGTCCCGGCTGGGCCGTGACGGGCGCGTACTGGTCCGGTACTCCGGCACGCAGCCCATGTGCCGGGTCATGGTGGAAGGACCAACGCTCAGTCAGGTTCAGTTGTTTTGCCAAACCATTGCCGATGCCGTCCGGTCTGCCATTGGATGAGCTTTTTTTGATCACTTCAGTTTGCTCACCGCATCGATCAGTTCTTCCAGCTCCGGTCTCTGGTTGATATCCGAAACATGAATGTATTGAATGATCCCGGCTTTGTCGATCATGATGATGGCACGCTCTGCCATGCCATCGGACCGAAGCACCCCAAAGCTGTCCGCCACCGCACCATGCGGCCAGAAGTCGGACAAAATGGGAAACCAGATATCTCCCATCTGACGGGTCCACGCATACAGCGTTGGTATGTTGTCCACAGTGATGCCCAGCAATACGGCCTGATTCTCTTCAAACACCCCTTTCACCAGATTGTATCCCGGCCATTGATCCGAGCAAACCGGGGTCCATGCCGCCGGCACAAATGAAATGACCACATGTTTTTTTCCAATGAACTGGCTGAGGGAAACGGTCTGGCCGGATNNACCCTTGCTCCCGAAAATTTGACCGATTTTTCGGGTTCAGCCTGTTTCATCCTGTTTCAAACCGGGATGCCTGCTCCGTTTGAACCATTTCTCGATTTCCACAGCAAAAAAGACCACGGTTGACAGCAGAATGGTTATTATCAATTCCCTGGCGCTGAGGGGTTGGGTCCTGAAAATGGGATTCAGAAACGGCACATAAATTGTGGCCATCTGAAGACCAAACGTGAGCAAGACCGCTCCCAGAAGCGGCTTGTTGGACAATGCCCCCTGCCTGAAAAAGGATTCCTTTTCCGACCGGATGGCCAGTACATTTCCCATCTGGCTCAGGCAGAGTACGGTAAAGACCATGGTTTGCCAGTGGGTCTGGCTGCTGTCAATGAACAGGGCCTGGGTGATGATGGATACGCCACCCATGAGCAGGCCCACCCAGATGATATGAACGGCAAGCCCTCCGGCAAAAATGCTTTCCCGGGGATGCCGGGGCGGCCGCTGCATGATATTTTTCTCTCCGGGCTCGGCCGCCAGGGCCAACCCCGGAATGCCGTCGGTCACCAGGTTGATCCACAGGATGTGAATCGGCAGAAGGGGAATGGGCAGCCCGAGAAATGGCGCCAGAAAAATGGTCCAGATTTCTCCCAGGTTGCTGGTCATGGTGTATTTGATGAACTTGCGGATGTTGTCAAAGATGCGCCGTCCTTCGCGAACGGTTTTGACAATGGTGGCAAAATTGTCATCCAGGAGGATCATGTGGGCCGCTTCCTTGGATACATCTGTGCCGGTAATGCCCATGGCCACGCCGATATCGGCCTGTTTCAGGGCCGGCGCATCGTTGACCCCGTCTCCGGTCATGGCCACGAACTGCCCCCTGTCCTGAAGGGCTTTGACGATCTTCAGCTTCTGCTCCGGCGCCACACGGGCATAGACCCGGATATTCTCCACCCGGCTTTCAAATTCTTCCAGGGAAAGCTGTTCGAGTTCCCGCCCTGTCATGACACCTTTTCCGCCCCTGTCGATGATCCCGATCCGTCTGGCAATCACCTGTGCCGTCAGCGGATGATCCCCGGTAATCATCACCGGGTGGATGCCGGCGGTTCGGCATAACGCTACGGCCTCCCGCGCCTCCTCACGGGGCGGATCCATCATCCCGACCATACCAATCAGGGTCAGTTCGGTTTCCACATTTTCCGGAATCAATGGTTCCGGAATTTCATCCCATACCCGCATGCCGAAACCCAGCGCCCTCAGGCCGTCTCCGGCAATGCGGTCGGCAATTTCCAGGACTTTTGTCTGATCGAGCGTCTGCGCCCCCCCGGTATGGTACGCATTTTCGGAGCGCGCCACAATTTCCTCAACCGCTCCCTTAGTAAAAGAAATCATTTGGCCGTCCCCCCATGGATGAAAGGTGGTCATCAACTTTCGCTCCGAGTCAAAGGGGATCTCGGCCAGCCTGGGGAATTGGATATCGAGTTTTTCACGCAGAAAGCCATTTTCCCGGGCCAGGTTGAACAGGGCCGCTTCGGTCGGGTCGCCAATGACGCCTCCGGTCGCATCCTGCCGGGCATCGTTGGAAAGCGACAGGGCGGTGAGGAGCAGATGCAGCGGCTTTTTAGCGGGCAGTTGCGCCTCTGTGCGTTTTTCGTCGAGTCCGGGCAGCTCTCCGGACCGGAACAGTTGGCCGTCGGTATAGACCTCTTCCACAGTCATCCGGTTCAGCGTAAGGGTTCCGGTCTTGTCGGAACAGATATAGGTGACCGATCCCAGGGTTTCGACCGCCGGCAGCTTCCGGATCAATGCCTGCTGTTTGACCAGTTTGTTGGCGCCCAGTGCCAGTGAGATGGTAATGACTGCCGGCAGGGCCTCGGGAATGGCCGCCACTGCCAGAGAAATGGCGGTGAGCAGCATGAACAGCGGCGATTCGCCCCGGAGAATGCCGGCAATAAATACAATGAAGCAAATCCCCAAAACCACCCATGCCAGATTTTGCCCAAAAGTCGTGAGGCGCTTCTGGAGCGGCGTCTTGCCTTCTTCCTGGGCCTGGAGCAGCGTGGCGATCCGGCCGAGTTCCGTCTTCATTCCGGTGGCTGTAACCAGTCCCCGACCCCGGCCGTAAGTGACCAGTGTTCCTTTATAGACCATATTTTTGCGGTCTCCAAGGGACAGATCCTCTTCTGGAAACGCCCGGGTCTCCTTTTCTACGGGCATGGATTCGCCGGTCAGGGCCGCCTCTTCGGTTCTCAGTTGGGCCACGTCGGTCAAACGGATATCCGCCGGCACCACATTTCCGGCTTCCAGGAAAACCATATCCCCGGGAACCAGTTGTCCCGCAGAAATAATTTCAAGTTGGCCGTCCCTGAGAACCGTTGCCGAGGCTGCGGCCATTTTTTTCAGGCTGGCCATTGCCTTCTCGGCCCGGTATTCCTGAACGAACCCCAGGACTGCATTCAGCAGTACAATAACGGCAATGGCAATGGTGTCCCCCGGCTCACCTATGACACCGGCGATTATGGCGGCGGCAATCAGGACAATGATCATGAAATCCCGAAACTGATCCAGAAACATCATGACCCACGATTTCCGTTTTTTTTCAATCAGTTCGTTGGGGCCATAGTGGTCCAGCCGCTTTCGGGCTTCCGCCGCGCCCAGACCGTTGCCGGAGGATTGAATCCGGTTTATCACATCTTCCGGATCAAGCTGATACCATTGAAACGATTTGTTTTTATTCCCGTTCATTGTGTCCATCGATGTCGATCTCCCTGTTCCGGCTTCACCCCAAAAAAAAAGACCTTTGCTACAGGCATGCTGTGACAAAGGTCTGGCTGATTGGCGCTGAACCAACGGATGGCACCGGCCTTCATTCACGAAGACGTATTGACGACAACCATCCTGAAAGCTACTCCTCTTTGTGAGGTTAAAGCGTAACAAACAGGTCCTGTTCATGTCAATCCATAATTTTCAGCCATGCCAATTCGCGTCTGAATGAAAACCCCGGTTTCCCTATGGTTTCTGTTTCATATTTGCATGATTTCCTTTTAACTTTCCGGCGAAGGGCACTTTCCGGTCAGGCAGTTGGTCAACCGGACCGATTGATTTTTTCCATCGACTGGTTTAATGATTATGAAAAATGATTCGACAACAACAATCAAACCGAAAGAGCGATACATGGTAACCGAAGATCATATCAAGCACGTGGCGCTGGCGATTATCGGAAAAATTGCACCGGAAGCGGATATTGAAAATCTCGATTTTGCCGACCGGTTGCGCAATCAGATCGATTTTGATTCTGTGGATTTCATGAACTTTGCGGTTGGGCTTCAGGAGCAATTAAACGTGGCAATTCCCGAAAAAGACTATCCGCAGCTTGCGACGCTCGCGGGCTGCATGGCGTATTTGAAATCAAAATGCAGCCCATAGGCAGTCTCCAATCACCCTCACCCATCATATCGCCAAGGATACGATCATCACACCGGGCTCGTCCGGATCGCGTCTTTTTTTAAATCCAAAGGCCTCGCAGAGTTTCAGCATGGGCCGGTTATCCGCCAATACTTCCCCGAACAGTTCGCTGATACCCCGGTTTCTGGCATAATCGATAATGCGGCGCATGAGCATCGGACCCAGGCCCATGCCGGTCATATCCCGGCGAATGAGGATGGCGTATTCCGCGCGTTCATTGTTCGGATCAGCCGAAATTCGTACCACCCCATACAGCTCCGGTTGTTTTGGCGTGTTTGGGTCGCACAGAACCAGTGCCATCTCCCGGTCATAGTCGATCTGGGTCAACCGGGCCGCCAGGGTATGCGACAAAATTTTCATGGCATGGAGAAACCGCAGCCGTATCTCATCCTGGGAGAGTCTGGAGAAAAGTACCTGAAATGCCGGCTCATCCTCCGGACGTATGGGGCGAAGCAGCAGACTTTTGCCATCAGGAAGTGTCAGTGTTTCCTCAAGTGCATTGGGATACGGACAAATCGCCAGTCGCTGTGCAGCAGGAAGATGCGATTTGACCACCCGGATGCGGGCATCCAGCGCCACCACCCCCTGTTCATCGGCAAGCAGCGGATTGATATCCAGTTCGGCGATATCCGAAATATCGCTGATCAGTTGGGACACCTTGACCAGGGTCAGCGCAATGCTGTCCATGTCTGCGGCCGGATTGTCCCGGAAACCTTCCAGAAGCCTGTACACGCGCGTGCGGCTCATGACATCCCGGGCAAGGTGCATGTTCAGCGGCGGCAGGGCAACGGCCCTGTCCCCGATCACCTCCACGGCTGTTCCCCCCTGACCGAAAAGAATGACCGGACCGAACTGCACATCCTGGCTGACCCCGACAATCAGCTCCCGGGCATGGGGCCGGAATACCATCGGCTGAACCGTGAATCCATATACCGTTGCATCGGGCAGTCTCTCCCGGATTCGATCCCGCATGATCTCTGCGGCATGTTTCACCGATGATTCCGATGTCAGATTCAACGCCACCCCCCCGACGTCAGACTTGTGGGTGATCTCCGGAGACAGAATTTTCAAGGCCAGAGAACCACCCAGCTCCGCGGCAATCCGGGCCGCCTGTTCGGGTGTCGATGCGTCATACGTGTTGACCACCGGAATTTTGTAAGCGGCCAGCACGGCTTTGGCTTCGGTCTCGGTCAGCCAAGTCCGGCCCTGAGACAACGCCCGGTCAACGATTTCCCGGGCCGTGTCTGTTTCCGGCTCAAAGGTTTCCGGAATACTGGGAGGGGTTTCCATCAGCATTTCCTGACTTCGGCGGTACCGCACCATCTGCATGAATCCCCGAATCGCTTCGCCCGGTGTTTCATAGGTCGGAATCCTGTTTTCGGTAAATATCCTGCGGGCATCACGGGCGGAATCCACCCCCAGCCAACTGGTAAATATTCCCTTTTGGCCAGCCTTTGAAGCGTTTGATTTCAGCGTATCGACGACAGCGCGGGCCGCATCGGCGCTGGAAGCCACCGCCGTGGGGCAGTTCAAGATCAGCAGGGCATCGATACCCCTGTCATCCAGCAGTGCGGTTAAGGCATCGATATAGCGACCCGGTGGTGCATCGCCGATGATGTCCGCCGGGTTGTTGTGTGACCACGTGTTGGGGAGTACGGTGTTCAGGCGGGCGATGGTTTCCGGAGACAGTTGGGCCAGACGCCCCTGTTTATCCATCAGGACATCGGTGGCCAGCACGCCCACGCCCCCGCCATTGGTCAAAATGGCCAGACGGTCTCCTGGAAACGGGTGGGACATGGCCAATGTTTCCACGGCGTCGAAGAGCGCCTGCATGTCCATCACCCGCAGTATCCCGGCCCGATGGAATGCCGCGTTGTAAACGTCATCGGCCCCGGCCAGTGCGCCGGTATGGGAAGTAGCGGCTCGGGCACTTTCAAAATGGCGTCCGGCCTTGACCACGACAACCGGTTTCATCCGGGCCGCGGCCCAGGCCGCAGACATGAATTTCCGGGCATGGGTGATGGCCTCAATGTAAAGCAGGATTGCTTTGGCACAGGAGTCCGCGGCCAGATAATCGAGCATGTCGCCGAAATCGACATCAGACATGTCGCCCACGGATACAAAATGAGAAAAACCGATTCCCCTGGACGTGGCCCAGTCCAGCACCGTGGTCTGTACCGCGCCGGACTGGGCCACAAATGCGATATTTCCGGCAAGGGGATGGACATGACCGAAACTGGCATTCAGCCCCACACCCGGCGCCATGATTCCCAGGCAGTTGGGGCCCACGATGCGCAGCAGATGTGGCCGGGCCGATTCGAGCATTTGCGCACGCAGCCGCTGTCCTGTTTCGCTGCCGCCCTCACCGAATCCGGCCGTGATCACCACTGCCGACCGGGTACCCCGTCTGCCGAGTTTTTCAATCAGTTCCGGAACTGCATCCGGCGGTGTGGCGATGACGGCCAGATCCGGCGTTTTTGGCAAACTGCCCAGATCCGGATAGGCGGGAAGACCTTCTATGATTTTATATTTCGGGTTGACTGGAAAGATCTCGCCTTTGAAGCCGGCGCTGACCAGATTGCGGGCAAGAACCGCACCAATGGTGCCGGGTTTTTGGCTGGCCCCGATCAGGGCAACAGAAGACGGGTTGAACATGACATCGAGATTGCGGACTGTCATCGCATCACTCCATTTTTTCACCAACCATCTGGTCAGGTCTGTCTATTCCGTATTGAGATATGAGTGGTGAGTATTGAGATGCCGCCTGACCGTCCGACGGCTGGCCTGCCTAAATTTTGTGAATTTTTAATAATTTCGGAAAAGTCCATTTCTCTCCCCCTTTCGTGATTCAAACAATCCATTTTCAGAAATCATACGGAATGGTCATCGTTTTGAAGCCCGTCATTCAGAGACGACGATCAACATGCCCGGGACCGCCGCATTACGGTTTTGAGCATCATCGCTTTTCATTTTAACAAATTCCGTTTGGGGACATTCCTGGCTTCCCCCGAAGCATAGAGACACAATGCATTGCGTCTCTACAGGGTAAGCGTCAAAAAACACATCATGTGAGCTTTTCAAAAAAGCTGCCATATTCCGGTCAAAAGCGGAAATTAAATATCTTCTTTCAGGCTTTTGACATCACAATAATGACGGCAATCTGCACGCCGCCTCCCAGGGCCACCAGAGGGAATGAAATCCGATGCCAAGCATGGGCAATATCCCAAGGTGCTTTCCATACGCCTTTTCCTTTCCCTGCCGCCTTCGGAAAATTATTACCTCAAAGGGATAATTTGGGTTGTCACGCAAATATGACACGATATTCAGGCGCCGTCATCCCGAATTTCAGCTCACTTTTTCGGGATATCGGACAACGCCGGAGTCAGCCCGGATGATGCAAACTGATCCATCGCTTCCATTGCCTGACAGGCATAGACGACCGCCGGCCCACCGCCCATGAGAATGGCGATGCCGATTGTCTCCAGAATCTCCTGCCTGGACGCGCCGGCCCGGACGGCATCATGGACATGATAGGCAAGGCAACCGTCACAATGGGCCGATATCCCGATGCCCAATGCAATGAGCTGTTTGATTTTGGCGTCCAGGGCGCCTGGCGCACTTGTTGCCGCGTTGAGTTGTGCAAACGCGGACATGGGGCCGCGCAAATCTTTATCTTGAAAGCGATCGCTGCATAATTGACGATTGCACCGCCTGTTCAGTCTTAAATGCGATTACAAACAGAAAAAATGTGCTGATTATAACTGGTAAAGAATTCAGGCGGTTCTGAAGACAGAGGGGTTTGCCTGAGTAGGGTGGATACGAAACACAAAAGGTGTCGGGCAGGAGAAGTTGCGAGCGCATCACTTTTTGACGATTTTTAAAAAATAATTAATCCCCAGCGGCTCTTCCATCAACTCCATTTCCTGAATCTGCTGCTTCGGCACGTCCCTGACAAAATCGAACACCTCATCCTTATTGCGATAGATCAAATTCCAATCGTAGATATACTCCATGGCGAAACGGACATCCCGGGGATTATGATGGCTGAAATTCCCGACGATCAGGGTTCCGCCCGGTTTTAGCAGATCGACAAACAGATTGCGGGTCAGGGCAATGGTCCCCCGGGTAGGGTTCATCAGAAATGTCTTGATATAATCGTAGAGACCCGCGCTGTAAATCAGGTCATAGTCCTCAATCCTCAAGCAATCCAGTGTGTATTTCATGTGGATAAAAAGACGCCGCCATCCACGGAAATCCCTTCTTGGCGAACAGTATTGCTTCAACATGGGTCTTGGTTTGGCAAGATTGTAATTTTTTAAGGTGATTTGAAACGCGTTAGCCAGAAAATATTCAAAACGCCCTTTCTTCGACAGATCCTGAAAAGACATCAGCGTGTTCATATCATGATCCAGGGCATGGAAATTGAACCGTTTCCCAGCAGGTCCATTCAAGATGTCCCTGATCTCCTGGGCAGATCCGGCAGCCAGACTAAGCACTTTCCCACTACCGTTTTTCAAAATCTGATTTGTTAAAAAGGATTTTCGATTTCTGACGGCCTGGCATGCCTTGCTGGACAGGGCGTTCTTATGCAATAATTTTCCGAAAGGTGTTTTTCCTTCAAATTGATTCCGGTAGATAAAATTCATCATGTAGGCATCACCCGCGTATCCGTTGGGCTTGTTGATGATTCGCCAATAGAAGGGGGCTTCCTGAACGATTTGATGATATGTCGTTTGACGAATGTATTGTTTGTGGATCTTCTTTTCTTCCGCAGTGAATTCAGCGGTGCCCCCTCCCAGTTGATCCATCAGAGAATAACGCCATGGCTCATATTTATCCAATTCAGCAGACAAAATGCCTTCAAGCTCCTCTCCTGTGGAATCACAGCCGTTAAGTCGTTCTCTGAGCCGGATATGCCCGTCCTCGAGCTCATCAAAATGGTCTTTAAACGCTTTTGCTATTTTCATTCCGAGGGATCCTTTTCTGTGTATATGTAGTGCCTGAACGGAAACCCTTTCTCTCTATCTCAAAATTCGAAATTCGAAGCGCGAAATCCGAAACAATTCCCCAAATAACAAACCCAACTGTTCAAAACGGCGCATTGCCTGGCAGATCGTTTGGGTCATTCAGACATTTGAATTTNNGAGTTTTCGTTCAAACACTATGTAGGAACGGTCTGCCGGCGGAACCGCGTCCAGGATGTCCCGAATTTTACAAGAAAGTGTCTTGATATCAAAAGGTTTTTGAATAAATCCGTTACACCCGCGATTCAGTATCTGCCTGGCCTCTCCAGATATGCTGTACCCGCTGGAAAGCAGGACTTTCTGCTCGGGCCGCGATTGTTTTATCAGGTCAAAGGTTTTGCCGCCCCCCATTTCAGGCATGATCATGTCCAGAATAACCAGATCAATTTTAACATCACTTTCCTTCAGTATGGCGATGGCTTCCTTTCCGCTTCGAGCCGAAAAAACCGTATAGCCCAAAAATTGAAGCATCTCGATACCCACTTCAAAAATCGTTTCTTCATCATCCACGAGAAGAATGGTTTCAACTCCCTTATGCACTTCCTCTGATGCAGATGGTGCATTGACCACTTTTTTCTCCGAGGCCGGCAAATAAATATTAAAGGTCGCCCCCTGACCCACCTGGCTTTCAACATCAATAAGACCGCCGTGAGATTTAACGATTCCATAGGCGGAAGCCAGCCCCAGGCCTGTTCCCCTACCCATTTCCTTGGTGGTGAAAAACGGCTCGAAAACCCTTTCCCGTATCCGGTCATCCATGCCGATTCCTGTATCCGCCACGCTGATTTTAACGTATTTTCCGGGTTCAATACCGTTCTTTTTCGCAGAATTCATATCGAGAACGACATTACAGGTTTCAAAAAAAAGATGTCCTCCCGCCGGCATTGCCTGAAACGCGTTCAGATAAAGGTTTAGCATCACGCGTTCAATTTGCCCCTGATCGACTGCCACGATCCAGATGTTCGGATCAAATTTCGTGGAAATGGATATTTCTTTTTTCGTACGTCCGAAAAGCTGGGAACTCTCATCAACAAGTTTGTTGATATTGGTGGGCCGGACTTCATATTTGCCTCCCCGAGCAAATCCCAGCAATTGCCTGGTCAGCTCCGAACCTCTATGAACAGAGCGTTCGATATTCATCAGCTTTTCACGTTGGTTCTGGCTAATGCCAGGATCCATCAACATCAGCGAAGCATAGCCCTGAATTCCCATCAGCAGGTTATTAAAATCATGAGCAATGCCGCCTGCCAATGTGCCGATGGCTTCCATTTTCTGAGCATGCTGGAGTTGACTCTCCAGTTCTGTTTTTTTCTCTTCCGCCTGCTTTTTTTCTTCAATCTCCTGGCGCAAATTCCGGTTGGTTTCTATCAACTCGGCAGTCCGCTCCTGAATGACGCCTTCCAGCTTTCGATTGGCGGCGGCGATGTTTTCCTGTTCTCTCTCCAGCAAATAGGCAAGATAAAAATCCCTGCGGCAATAATATTCGATAGAGTAGCTGGAGAACATGCCCGCCAGGTTGGCGCTTATAAAGAAAAAATTATTGCTCACCAGCACCATCCGCGGCGTATCATTGATCCAGACGGCAACAATCTCATAAACTGCCACGATAATCCAACCGGCCACCGTGGCCCAGACAAAACGAACCCTGGTAAACGTATACCCCCATATAAAAACCAATATCAATCCCGCGTAATAGAAGTTATTCACAGGCGAAGGCGTGATCGAAATCATGAGGATGATTGCAAATCCGGATATCACCATTCCCGTGCACATCGCCATTTGAAAGTATCTGCTGAATTGGGATGAATAGGAAAGCCCAATCAGGCCCAGCAAAACTGGACAGACCACGGCAAATCGGATCGTCCAGAGAATTTCCTTCATGGAAGGGATCAATGCGGCGTCCAGAATACCAAACAAACCATATAATAAAACGCCGGCTACCAGAGAAAATCTTACCAGGGGCAATGATTTGGCATAGTAGTCGTCTTGAAACTGCGCTTCAAGGTCACTCGAGAATGCCAGCGTGATTGGATTGACATCCATGGAATCGGGACCGGTCACCTCAGCAGGCAGGATATTATTGTGATTCGCTTTCATTGCGTGTGCCCGAGATTAAATGATGGACTGATTAAAATGGCATTCATTCCATGTAAAAGGCAATGATTCCGGCAGGCTGTGCGGACCGCTACAGTTTTGGACAAATCGATTGACCCGGGACAGCCTCGAATGACGGATAAAAACATCAGTGGAATTCATATCGCTAAACCATCAATGAAACAATAAAAAAACCATTCCCGTCAAGCGGCGCCGCGCTTATGCCGATCCTGATGCATTGCCGGCGATTTACAGAAACTGAAGGGTTGCCTGTAAAACATCGCAATATAAAAAATCCTGTCATCCAACAACCAACTGGCAGTTATCATGAAAAATTTATATATTTCTAATACCATAAACAATCAGAAGTCGCGTATAATTTTTTTCTGATTGTAACGGATTTGGGGGGATAGTCTTGTAGGTAATTCCTGCAGGGGACGATTAATGGTCGTTATTCATACCGAAAGGGTGGGACAGAATCCGAATTATAAGCACCAGGCTGGCGACAACAAGGGAAAGATTGGAATATTTGCCGGAACATCTCCTTGCGCATTCATAACCGGTAGGTCCGGATGACGTCGCAGCCCTTTGCGGCTTTTTAACAGCCATCGCCAAAATGCCGGACTACCGGGTTGATACAATTGTCATCTCTGGTGATGAACTTCCCTTTTTATATTTTTTTGCTCCGACGCCTGGTTTTGAACGGGAATTGTTACCGTGAATCGCTACAGAATCAGTCGCTGGGGATCGCATCTTTCCCGAAGAATGTGAAGCTCTTCCGGGGTTGGGGGAGGCACTTCCACAGCCCGTGAAATATCGATTTCAAAGCCCATGTTGTCCAGAATTTTCTGCGGACTGATGCCGGGAAAGTATCCGGTCAGAAACATTTCTTTGGTGTTTTCGTCAAAGCCCATGGTCGCCATGTTGGTGATGACGGACATGGGCCCGCCTTCGGGCAGCCCTGCTTTTTTTCGTCCATCCGGCCCGTCCAGATAGCCGGGACAGGTCAGGTAATCGAGTTTGGGGACAAATTTCCGTTTTTCATGCTGCATGAAGGTGATGGTCCGGTTGACAAACGATCCCACATCACAGGCCCCGCCACTTCCGGAAAACCGGGTTTTGGGCCGGGTATAATCTCCCAGGCAGGTGGAGTTCAGGTTTCCGAAACGGTCAATCTGGGCCGCCCCCAGAATTCCGACGACATGGACGCCTGTGAAGCGGTTCTGCATGGTCGCAAAGGAGTCGGCCAGATTCCCGTTGACCGATGTCCAGAACATGACCCGCGGGTCGGCAACGGCCAGCGGCGTCTCTTCCAGAATCGAATCGATTGCCCCGGTTTCAAAAAAAATGGTGCTGTTGGGTGCGCAGATATGTTTGGCGGCCATGGCCGCCACCATGGAAATGCCGGTGCCACAGAATACGATATCGCCATCCTGAATTTCCCGGGCAGCCGCAATGGTCATGAGTTCCTTCAATGTATAGTCCGACATGATATCCCCCTACCTCCTGTCCAGTCCGACCGCATATCCGGTCCGGGCGTCGGCCCGTATGGCTTCGAGTGCCGCTTCTCCCCGAAGGTCCAGAAGCGCCTGATGGTTGCTGACACCATAAACGAACCGGTCCAGCCAGGCCGGATACAGATCGTCATTTTCGGCATGTTTCCGGTATTCGTTCAGATAGGTCGGATCATAGTCGTAATGGTGGTAACAGGCTGTGGGATAAGCGCCCCAGGGAACATGAACGACCGCAGACACACAAAAATGCGGAATCTGGTTGCTGTCCGGGTTGGCCCTCAGCGCGTCATTTTTGATCAGTTCCTCGCAGGTCACCACCACATGTCGGGCGGATTTGGCCTGCTCCACATCCGAAAACGTCAGGCCTTCCATCCGGGCGGTTCCATATATATCGGCCTTCTGAACATGAATGAAGGTCACATCCGTCGTGATGGCCGGAACCAGAACCACTTTGGCCGCATCTGTCCAGTTGGTAAACGGATTGTCCATTACAATGAGTTTTTCATTCGGGAGCCTGTTGTCGGTTTTCCGCAGTTCCGACGAAAAACCCCATTTGTCAATGATGTCCGTGCCCAGTGAAGACCGGGTCGGCAGAAACGGGACCCCCATGGCGCCCGCCATGAACCGGAGCGTCATCTGGTAGTTGGAATAATCTTCCACCATCAGGCTCCCGTTTTGTACCGCCTTTTTAAACCGGACACAGGTGGGTGCAAACCGCCCGTTTCCGCCATAGGCGATTTCAAGCCGGTCAATACAGCCACTGCCGACCAGCTCATCCACACCCTGGCCGTTGGAATGCGCATACAGATGAATGCGCCTGATCCGCTGGCGGATAATTTCATATACGGCAGCCATGGGGTTGCGGTTGATGGTAAATCCGCCGATGGACATGTGGCAGCCATCAAACGCATATTTTCTGACCGCATCCTGGAGGGTCATGACTTTGTCTGAAACGGAATTCATTTAAAAAAACACTCCTGAAATCAAGTTGGGTTATGCGTTTGCCAATGCCAGGCCCAGATCGAGGGCCTGGCGGTTCATCTCCAGAAAATTCTTTGGAATCCGGGTTTCCAGCACCTTCAGAATGGATTCCGGTTTGACCAGTTGGGTGATGCCCACAACAGCCCCCAGCATGCAGATATTGAAGACGATGGGTTTGCCGATCTTTTCCATGACCGTCTGATACATGGGCAGTTCAAATTGTCTGGCATCCACCTTTTTTTCAAGCCTCACAAACCGGGGGTCTGTGATGAGCATGCCGCCGGGCCGGATGATGGGATAAAATTTTCCATAAGCTTCCTGGGTCAGACACACCAGCACATTGGGCTGTGTCACTTTTGGAAAATAGATTGTCGAATCCGCGATGATCACATCGGTCCGGGTCGATCCGCCCCGGGCTTCGGGTCCATATGACTGGGACTGAACCGCTGTCAGATTTTCATACAGCACCGCGGCTTCGGCCAGGATGATGGCTGCGGTGATGACCCCCTGTCCGCCGGACCCGGAAAAAACCATTCTGCATCGTTCCATAATTACCGTCCTTTCATGGCTTTTTCGATAACTTTATGATATTCGCTGCAATATTCCGGCTGATCCCGTTTGACAAAAATCCCCCGCTGAATCAGATCGGGATTTTCCTGAAATGCCTTCGACCCGATGGGCGTGGTTCTGTCCTTCATCAGCTTCATCATCTCGACCGCCCCGCCTTCCCGGTTCTTTCGGCCAAAATAGGTCGGGCACTGGGACATGATTTCCACCACCGAAAATCCCTTGTGCGTGATGGCGTCGCACAGAATGTCCGTGATCTGCTGAACGTGATAGGTGGTGGTCCGGGCGACAAATGTCGCACCGGCGGCGGTGGCCAGATTGACGATGTCAAAACCCTGATCGATATTGTGATAGGGTGCGGTTGTGGCCAGTATGCCGTGTCCGGAAAGCGGCGAGTACTGGCCACCGGTCATGCCATAAATCCGGTTGTTCATCACAATGGCGGTCATGTCGATATTTCGTCGGGCCGCATGGATAAAATGATTTCCACCGATTGCCAGGGCATCGCCATCTCCCATGGGAACAATCAGGTTCAGTTCGGGCCGGCTCATTTTAACCCCGGTTGCAAAGGCAAGCGCCCGACCATGAATCGTATGCAGGGTATGGAAATCCACATACCCGGAAATCCGGGACGAGCATCCGATTCCGGACACCATGACGATATCATTTTTGTTGAGCCCGAGCCGCTCGACAGCCCGCAGCATGGCATTCAGCACCACGCCATGCCCGCATCCCGGGCACCACATATGCGGGAAAAAGCGTTCCCGGATAAATTGTTTGATGGACATGGATCACACCCCCTTTCCCTGAATCAGTCGCAGAATATTGCGAATGTCTGTCGGATTGATAAAGACGCCGTCGATCCGGTTGGCCAGAAACACCTTCTGGGCCTTGTCGACCGCCAGCTTTACCTGCTCCAGAACCTGCCCCATGTTCATCTCCACGACCACCACATATTCGGCCCTGGCGCATACATCCCGAACAACATGGGCCGGAAACGGCCACAGGGTCTGAAGCTCCAGCAGCCCCAATTTTTCACCCCGCTGCCTCCGGTTCATCACCACATGCAACGCAGACCGGGCCGAAGACCCGTAAGACACCAGCATGCAATCGGCATCTTCTGTAAAATACGTTTTATACCGGGCGATTTCACGGGCATTGTTATTGATTTTATCCACCAGATGACGGAGCAATCCCTGAACGACCTGGGGATTGCCGGATGGAAACCCCCACATGTCGTGAACCAGGCCGGTCACATTGTATCGGTGAACCCCGCCAAAATCCGACATGGGCAGTCTGCCGTCTTCCCGCGGCAGGTAGGGATGATAGTCAATCCCTTCCCTGACCGATGTACGCAGCCGTTCAACCAGCGGCAGTTGCCCCGGAGCCGGAATAATCACTTTTTCCCGCATGTGTCCGACAACTTCATCAAACAACAGGATGACCGGGGTCCGGTATGTCTCTGCGAGATTGAATGCATCCACGGTAATGGAAAAAACATCCTGATGGTTGGACGCGGTCAGGGTAATGATGGCATGATCGCCGTGGGTGCCCCAGCGCGCCTGGTTGACATCTCCCTGGCTGGCATGGGTTGGAAGCCCGGTCGATGGTCCGCCCCGCTGGACATTGACGATGACTGACGGAATCTCGGTCATGACGGCATATCCCAGAGCCTCCTGCATCAGGGAAAATCCGGGTCCGCTGGTGGCGGTCATGACCTTGTGTCCGGTCAGCGACGCCCCGATGATGGCGCAGATCGAGGCG
This sequence comes from Desulfobacteraceae bacterium UBA4064, assembly GCA_002382065.1. Lineage (GTDB taxonomy): Bacteria > Desulfobacterota > Desulfobacteria > Desulfobacterales > Desulfatirhabdiaceae > UBA4064. The sequence goes on along the minus strand of DFZE01000012.1, from coordinate 827 downwards.
ATTTCATCCTCCATCTGAATGAATGTTTTGCCGGCCTGCGGCAGCCTGGCTGACAGATGCTCGGCAATTTCTGTCGAAGGTGTAATGGGATATCCTGCAAAAAAATCCAGGCCGGCATACAGGGCCGCTTCCACACAGACCTCGTTTCCCTGAATGAATTTGATTTCGGATGACGGCATTCCGCTTTCCAATGTCTTCCCTCTGTCTCCAGCCTCCTGACTTCCGGTATCGATATCGCTCATGGCTGCGCCTCTTCTTCTGTAAGGATTTCGATTGCCAGATCCGGACATCTCTGCTCGCACATTCTGCAGCAGATACAGTCTTCCGGACGAACGGCAACCACTTTATCCGCATCATCAAGCGCCAGGACATTCTTGGGACAAAATTCAACACAAATGCCGCATCCCTTGCACCAGTCCCGGTTGATCACATGCTGCTTCAGTCTGGGTTTACTCATGGTTCATTTCCTCTCCGTAAACCGGTTATGTTATAAATTTGATATGTTATAATTAGCGCCTGAACGGAAACCCTTTC